>JAFBAS010000161.1 GCA_019247605.1 Hyphomicrobiales bacterium | reverse complement strand
CTTTCCGGCACCCTTGCTTTCGGCAGTGGGTGACGAGATCGCCGATGGGAGCTTCCAGCAAGCACCCGGCATGGCGCGCCCGCTCGCGCTTTTCGATGCGGTGCGCGTCGACTTCTCGCTGCGCCGGCTCATGCATTACACGGGCGGCGATTGGCGCAACTGCCAATCCTGGGTGATGCTCACCAACTATCACCGTTATGTCGATCAATTCATCCGCTGGGGGCTCGAGCGGGTGCGTGAGAAAGGCCGGTTCGAGAAGCTCGTGCTGCCTGGCGATATCGTGATCGACAGTGCCGTGCGCGAGTCCGAGGCCGCCGCGCTCATCGCATCGAATCCCTGGCACCGCTTCCAGATGCCGGCCTATCACGTCACCGCGAAGGACGGGCAGGGAGTGAGCCTCGTCAACATCGGGGTCGGCCCGTCGAACGCCAAGAACATCACCGACCATCTCGCCGTGCTTCGCCCGAATTGCTGGTTGATGGTCGGCCATTGCGGTGGCTTGCGGCTCTCCCAACAGATCGGGGATTACGTTCTCGCCCATGCCTATCTGCGCCAGGACCGCATCCTCGACATGCAGGTGCCGGTCGATGTGCCGATCCCGGCGCTCGCCGAGGTGCAACTCGCCTTGCAGGAGGCTGCCGCGCGCGTCACCGGCGATCGGGGAGAGGCCTTGAAGCAGCGCCTGCGCACCGGCACGGTCGTGACCTATGACGATCGCAACTGGGAGCTACGTTGGAGCAAAGAGCGCCAGCGCATCAATATCTCGCGCGCCGTCGCAATCGATATGGAATCGGGCACGATCGCGACGCAGGGCTTCAGGTTGCGCGTGCCTTACGGCACGCTGCTTTGCGTCTCCGACAAGCCCCTTCATGGCGAGATCAAGCTGCCGGGGGCGGCCAACAGCTTTTACAACCGCGCGGTCGGCGAGCATTTGGAGATCGGCCTCACCGCGATCGAAATCTTGCGCAGCGGACGCGAGAGCCTGCATTCGCGCAAGCTGCGCTCCTTCGACGAGCCTCCGTTCAGGTGATGTCGATACCGGGGGTGAAGCCCTCGCGCATGACATCGGGCGCCTGTGCGCTTAAGAGCAGCGAACGCCGCCCCGCTCGATGAATTCATTGTAGGAGATGTTGATGAGCCTAAAGGGCAAGAATGCCGTCGTGACCGGATCGACGAGCGGCATCGGGCGCGCGATCGCGTGCGCTCTTGCGAGGGAAGGCGCAAATGTGATGCTCAACGGCTTCGGCGACGAGCCCGCGATCGAGAATGAGCGCATGCGCCTCGCGCGCGAAGCCTCGGTCGAGGTGCTCTACAGCCGTGCCGACATGTCGAAGCCCAATGAGATCACCACCATGATCGAGGAAGCGACGGCGAAGCTCGGCTCTGTCGATATTCTCGTGAACAATGCCGGTATCCAATTCGTGTCACCCGTGGAGGAATTTCCCGCTGACAAATGGGAAGCGATCATCCGCATCAATCTCATCTCCGTGTTTCACGCGACCAGGGCCGCGCTGCCCGGCATGAAGGCCCGCAAATGGGGCCGCGTCATCAACACGGGCTCGGCCCACTCGCTCGTCGCCTCGCCCTTCAAATCGGCCTATGTGGCAGCCAAGCACGGCGTGGCCGGGTTCACCAAAACGGTCGCGCTCGAAGCGGCGAGTTTCGGCGTCACCGTCAATTGCATCAGCCCCGGCTATGTTTGGACCGAGCTCGTCGAGAGGCAGATCCCCGATACGATGAAGGCCCGCAACATGACGAAGGAAGAGGTGATCGACGAGGTGCTGCTCAAAGCGCAGCCGACGAAGCAATTCGTCACCGTGGATCAGGTGGCATCACTCGCCCTTTATCTGTGCTCGGATGCCGCGTCCCAGATCACCGGCGCCAATCTTTCGATCGACGGCGGTTGGACGGCGCAATGACGAGGTCGAGCGCGCCTCACGCCCATAGGTTTTGACAGGCCCTCGCACGCATTCACGATGGTGCTCCCTCAACGAAGGCCGCGACCCGCATGGTGAAATCCATCCTTCTCACAGGTTTCGAGCCTTTCGACGGCGAGGCGGAGAACCCGTCCTGGGAGGCGGTACGCCCGCTCGACGACGCGCGCATCGACGGGCATGTTGTCGCGGCTCGGCTCATGCCCTGCATCTTCGGCAAGGCGATTGCCCAACTCGAGGCGGAGATCGCAAGGCTCGATCCGCAAATCGTCATTTGCGTGGGGCAAGCGGGTGGGCGGGCGGAAATCTCGGTCGAGCGCGTCGCGATCAATCTCGACGACGCGCGCATCCCGGACAATGCCGGCGCGCAGCCGCTCGACGAGGCGATCATTCCGGACGGGCCGGCCGCCTATTTCTCGAGCCTGCCGGTGAAAGCGATCGTGCGCGATCTGCGCGCCGCCGGCATTCCCGCGGGTCCTTCGCAGACCGCCGGCACATTCGTTTGCAATCACATCTTCTACGGCTCCTGCCATGCGCGCGCGACCGGGCGTCGCAAGCTTCGCACGGGCCTCATCCATGTCCCTTTTTCACCCGCGCAAGCCGTGAATCACCCGGGCGCGCCTTCGCTCGCCGTGCCGATCGTCTCGCAGGCGCTGCGCATAGCGGTCGCGACGACGCTGCGCAATGAGGTCGACGTGCGGGAGGTGGGCGGCGCGCTCAGCTAGCGCCAGCGGCGCGGACGCGCTTCGGGACGAGGCCGTATTTCTCTCGGCGCACCCACCGTGCCGTCATGACGATTCCAACCACGCCGAGGCCAGAGACGATCCCAGTCCAGATGCCGGCGCCCGCAAAGCCGAACCGGAATGCAAGGATGACGCCGAGCGGCAGGCCGAGCATCCAATACCCGAAAGCCGCGATGAACATCGGCACGCGCGTGTCGAAGAGGCCTCGCAGCATGCCCGCGATCACGACCTGGAGCGAATCCGTCATGAGGAAGAGCGCCGCAAAACCGAGATAGCTGAGCGCGAGCACGACGACCTGCGAGTTTTCCGGAGCATCGACATCGATGAAGAGGCTCGCGAGGAGGCGCGGCTCGAGCACGACGAAGAGCGCAACGCATCCCGATGCGAAGAGCGCCATGGCGTAAGCGGTCCAGCCGGCGCGCCGGATCCATTCGGTGTCGCCCGCGCCGCGCGCAAGCCCGACCCGCACAGTCGCCGCCTGGGCGATGCCCGTCGGCACCATGTAACCGAGCGTGCCGATCTGCATGGCGATGGCGTGAGCGGCGACTGCCGCGGCGCCGATCAGGCCCATCATCAGCATCGCGGCCGAGAAGATGGTGGTCTCGAAGGCGAGCGCGATCGCGATCGGCCATCCGAGCCGCATGAGCTCGAGGAAACGAGGCCAGTCGGCGCGCCAAACCCGATGGAACAGGTGAAAGCGTCGAAAGTGTCGATCGAGCGTGACGACGAGCCCAAGCCCGATGAACAAGGTGCTTGCGGCACAAGCGCTCGCGATACCGGCTCCCGCAAAGCCGAGCGCCGGAAAGCCGAGATGACCATGGATGAGGCAGGTGCCGAGCCCGAGGTTGACGAGGATCGCGCCCGCGGCGGCCGCGAGCGTCCATAGGGGGCGCCCGAGCACCGCGAGAAACGAACGCAGCACCATGTAGAAGAGCTGCGGCAATAGCCCCCATTGCGCGTGATGCATGTAGAAGGCGGCACGTCTTGCGGCTTGGGGCGCTTGCCCGAGCAGGACCAGAATCGGCTCGGCGTGCCATAACAGAATCCAGATCGGTACCGCGATGGTGATCGCCGCCCAGAAACCCTGGCGCACGGTACGGCGCAGTTCTTCGGACGCATTCGGATCACGGCCACGCTCATTGGCCATCATCGGAGCGACGGCCGAGACGAGCCCCAAGCTGAAAACGAGGAAGGAATTGTAAAGGCTGTTGGCAAGGGCCGCCGCGGCGAGGCTCTCCGGCCCGAGATGGCCGACCATCATGGTGGTTGTCGCATTGATCGCCATCTGGGCGATGCTCGTGAGGATCAGCGGCGCGCTGAGCGTCGCCGTCTCGCGAATTTCGCCCGTCCAGGGCTTGACGCGCTGCCTTGTTTCGGCGCGAACAACCGCAGGCGCACCCACCGCCGCGGCATGCGCATTTTCCATTTCGGATCGGGTCGGTGCCCTCTCCATTTCGAGCTCCGAAAGGGCGGGGCCCTCCCCGATGCTGCGGATTTCGGCGGAATTGTTCCCGCCGGGCCGCTCCACGCTCATGAAACGGCCGGGCCTTTTTGAGGCGGGAACTCGCTCTCGAAGCCAGACGCATCATCCAGGGTGGTCCCTGGCGTTGCCGTTGTAGCAGGCGACGCGAGGCCCGCAAGCCGGACTCGGCGCGTCCCGGATCACCGGCTTTGCGCCCGGCCGCATCACGGCCTAAGAGGTTTCGTTTCCCAAAGGGATCCGCGCGGAGCCGTCATGACGCTCGCCACCTTCATCGCCTTCCTTGTCGCCTCCGGCATCCTGGTGCTCATTCCCGGGCCGACGGTGCTGCTTGTGGTCTCTTACGCGCTCGGCCAAGGCTTGCGCGCCGCACTCCCGATCGCGATCGGCGTGGCACTCGGGGATTTCACGGCGATGACCTTGTCGATGCTTGGGCTCGGCGCCTTGCTAGCTGCCTCAGGCAGCGTGTTCACGTTGCTCAAATGGGCGGGCGGCGCCTATCTCATCTGGCTCGGCATCAAGCTCTGGCGCGCCGGCGGGGCATTCGATGCGGCACCTCGGCGTGACACCGCCGCGCCCCTTCGCATGCTCGCACATGCGTTTCTCGTGACCGCGCTCAACCCGAAGAGCCTCACCTTCTTCGTCGCTTTCCTGCCGCAGTTCATCGACCGCAACGCGGATTTCCTGACGCAGATGCTGATTTTCGAGGCGAGCTTCCTCGTGCTAGCCTTCACCAACGCCTTGGGATATGCGCTCGTCGCGTCGAGAGCCCGCACGCTGCTGCGCAATCCGCGCGCCGTCGCCTTAGCCAACCGGGTGGGAGGAAGCTTGTTGATCGGCGCCGGGATTGCGGCCGTGAGCTTGCGCGCGGCGCAGAACTAGCCTTCGATCGGCCGCGCTTCCTCGGGTAGCATGATCGGAACGCCGTCGCGGATCGGATACGCGAGCTTCGCGGAGCGGCTGATCAACTCCTGGCGGCGCGCATCGTATTCGAGCGGGCCCTTGGTCAAAGGGCATACCAGGATTTCCAAGAGCTTGCGGTCGATCGCCGGGCGATTGTCCTGATCATCCGATTGCGGCTCTTCCATCAGGGTCTCCCTCATTGCAACGGAGTTTCGGAACCGCCGCCCGTCTTGGCGAGCTCGAATTCCGTGATCGCGACCAGGATCTCGGCGCGCGATTTGAGATCGGGAGCCTCGAGAAGCGCCTGCTTCTCGCGGGTCCCGAAAGGGCTCATCATGGCAAGCGCATTTACGAGGGCTTCATTCGGAGCATCCTCGATGCCCTTCCAATCGACGCGCAGATCATTGGCCTTGGCAAAGCGTCGAAGCGCGTCGAGCACCGCCTCGCGATCGACGAGCTCCTCACCGGCACGCGCCGTGAAATCGCTCGCATATTTATGGAAATCTACTTGGCATTGGCGATAAGGCGTGTCCGCGGAGAGCTCCGCGGACACCGCGAAGCGTGCGACGCCGGTGAGCGTCACGAGGTAGCGGCCATCTCCGGTCTCGGCCAATTGCGTGATGCGCCCGGCGCAACCCGTGCCGTAAAGCTTCGGGGCCGTCGCCTCGGGCGAGGATTCCTCATCGGGTTGGATCATGCCGATCAGCCGGTCCGTCCTGAGCGCATCGTCGAGGAGGGCGAGATAGCGCGGCTCGAAAATGTTGAGCGGCATATGACCTCGCGGCAAGAGAAGGGCGCCTGCGAGGGGAAAGACACGCAGCGTCTCGGGAAGATCGGCCGGTCCCCGATAGGGAACGTTGATGCCCATCGGCTCCCCCTAGAAAAACGCGCCGAGAGGCGCCGCGTCGCGGAAGGCACGGGCCGATAGGCCGAGGAAAAAAAGGCGCCGCCTCGGTTTCATCTCAACGCCTCCGGCACGTCATGCGCGTGTCAAGAAAAGAGCACCGATGAGAGCTTGCGCCGTCCGAGCTTTGTCATCTCGTCCATCGGTCCCCAGGCTTCGAAAAACTGCAGGAGCTGCTTGCGAGCGCCGTCATCCTTCCAGCCGCGGTCGCGCTTGATGATGGCGATCAGTTCATCGATGGCTTCCTCTCGCCTGCCCTTCGCATTGAGCGCCGCCGCAAGATCGAAGCGCGCCTGATGATCGAGAGGGTTTGACGCCACAGCCGCCTGGAGACCCTTGAGGTCTCCTGCATTGGCGGCCTGCTCGGCGAGCTCCAGAGCCGCGCGTGCGGCCGAGAGCGCCGGATCGTCTGCCTTCTCGGCAGGTGCCATCTCCAGAAAGCGCTTCGCCTCCTCGAGCGCGCCGCTTTCGATCTGCATGCGTGCAAGCCCGCCCAAGGCGCGCGCATTGCCTTCCTCTTGCGCCAGCGCCGCCGCATAGGCTTCCGCCGCGCCTCCGATATCGCCCTTTTTTGCCGCCTCGTCGGCTTGCGCCAGGATGGTCTCGACCGAGGAGGGGCCGAGCGGTCCGACGAGCCGCTCGATGAAGGCCTTGACCTGGCTTTCCGGCACCGCGCCCATGAAGCCGTCGACCGGCTGGCCGCGCTGGAAGGCGATCACCGCCGGGATCGACTGGATGCCGAGCTGGCCCGGAATCTGGGGGTGCTCGTCGATGTTCATCTTGACGAGCTTCACCTTGCCCTTCGCCGCCTGTACGGCCTTCTCGAGAACGGGTCCGAGCTGTTTGCAGGGGCCGCACCATGGCGCCCAAAAATCGACGAGCACCGGCTGGCGCGCCGATTCGGCGATCACATCTTGTCGGAAGCCCGCGGTGGTCGTGTCCTTCACGTGACCCGTGGCGCTCACCTGATCTTGCATGGTCTTAACCCGGTCCTTTTCCGACTGCACCTGCCTGCCGATGGATTGGCTGGCTCAGACTTGGCTGGCTCAGAGAGGTATTGAACGAAATCGCGCCCTTTCGATAGCGTCACCTTGCTTTTCTGGCAAAGCCCATTGCGGCAAAGCTCTTGACGCTCAGAACCAATCCTCGATGGGCGCTCGCGTGTCCCACGCGGCGAAGCCGAGATTTCAGATGGTGTGGGGCGCAGGCTTTGGCAACGCAGTGCTGTTTTGCTCCCTCGTCGCCCATTACGTCCCTTCAAGCTTGGCTTCAACGTCGATCACGACCGGCGCATGGCCGGTCGTTTCGAGAAAGCGCATGAGATCGTCGCGAGAGAGCGCCGTCGTCATCGTGTTGGTCAAAGGGTGCGCGTTGATCACGTCGAATTCGAGCAAGCCTCTGTCGATCGCGACCGTCACCTCTTTTTTGTGGTCGTTGACTGCTCCGAAGAGCGTCACGGCGCCGGGTTCGACGCCGAGCTTGTCCATCAATTGCTCGGCGCTGCCGAAGGAGAGGCGCCCTGATGCGCCGAGCCGCTCATGCAGACGCTTCAAGTCGACATTCGCGTCCTCGCGACACGAGACGAGAAAGAAACGGCCTTTTTTGTCCTTGAGAAACAAGTTTTTCGTATGCCCGCCCGGCAATTCGCCCCGAAGCTCGCGCGACTGGGTCACCGTGAACAGCGCCGGATGCTCAACCGTGCGTGTGGTGATGCCGAGACCTTCGAGTCGCGAAAGGAGCTGCTGTGGAGAGAGCGTCATTGCGGTGATGAATCCTCGTTTGTCGTCGATCGGGCTGGTCTGCCTCAAACGTTGGGCCAAAAATAGCTTTCAATTTTGCGGATGATGCTCTAGAGGGCAATCGCGAAAGCTTTCCATCAACATCGAGCGCTGGGGCCGCCACCGGCAAGGCTCGGCATTTGAAGAGTACCCGCATGAAGGCCGATACTCATCCCGACTACCATTTCATCAAGGTGGTCATGACCGACGGGACGGAATTCCAGACACGCTCGACCTACGGCAAGGAGGGCGATGTGCTGACGCTCGACATCGATCCCAAAAGCCATCCGGCCTGGACGGGCGGTCAGCAGCAGATCACCGACCGCGGCGGACGCGTGTCGCGCTTCGCCAAGAAATTCGGCGATCTGAAATTTAAAAAATCCTGAGAGCTTCAGTCGCTCGCGCCAAACTCGCGCACGCCGAGCGCCAGGCGCAACTTCGCGATTTGATCGTTCACCGGGTTGTCGGTCGTCGGCGCCGCTGCCTCCCCGTCGAGGCTTTGGGTGATCTGCGCGTCGAGATGGCAAATACGCTCCTGAATGCGCAAGGAGCGCGCGATGAGCGATAGAAGCCCGTGCGGTAGATGAGCGATCGTTTCCGCCAGAGCGGGCGCCTGCAGGTCCTTGAGGGTGATCCGCGCCTTGTCGCGCTCGGCCTGCAGCCGGGTGAGCTCGCCTTCCCCGACAGCACGCTGCAGCAGAAGCCATGAGGCAAGCTGCATGAGCCGCGTCGTGAGGCGCATGCTTTCCGTGGCGTAGCCGAGCGCTGCCTGTTTCGAGAGAAGCTTCGAATCCTCCCTCCCCTTGCCGTCCAGGTAGCTGGCGGTCTCCTCGACCAGGCCCATGCCTTCGCGGAACAGTCCGGCGAATTGCTCCGAATGGACGAAGCTCTCCGCGAAAATCACCGCGCCATGCGTTCCTATTCGCGTTACCGGTCGCGTCTCGTTCACCTTGCCGCCTCGTTCTCGCCCGTGGCCGTCCCTTGGCCCTCGTCCCTTGGCCCTCGTCCCTTGGCCCTCACCCCTCGAGAGTTGTCTCGAAAAGGAGCGGGCTCGATTGATGAGATCGAGCATTGCAAGTGTAAAGCCGAGGAAGCGAGCCGGCGGTGCTTACTTTTGATTAAGGTTAATAAGGAACATTTTTGGTATGTTTTTGCGTTTAGAACAAAAAAAGAGCCGCGCGAAGCGGCTCTGAAGGTAAAACAGGGAGGCGTCAAACAAGTGGCCAGGAGAGCCACCTGACATTTACCTTGATAGCGGCTAAAGCTTAAAATTGAGTTAATTTTTACCGAGTTTTTAAACCGCGCCGAAACGGATCATTATTGCCCCTGAATGATCACCGAGCTTCCGGGGCTAGGGCACGCAGGGTGGAAGCCCACGCTTCCTATCGCTTGAAGAAGGACTGCGCCGAGCCTTGCGCCGCAAGCTTCTGAGCTTTTGCGGTCTCAAGCCGCATGATCTCGTTGCGCAAGGCTGCGACGCGCTCCTCGATCTCGTCGATCGATAGCATCGAAAGATCCTGCCCGATCTCATGGGCCGGCGCTTTACGCTTGGGGCGAAGCTCGTCATCGTCCACGAGGGGTTCCCTCCGTCTCTTCCCGAGCGGTGTGTTGCAGCCATTCCGATCGGCGTCCCCGCTGAACGAGGTTCGATCCCGAACCGCTTGCCTGTTGGCAGCGCGGGCGAAGAAAGTTAGATCATTTCGCGGAAGGAGGCGAGCGCCGGCCGCGAAGCCGGTCTCGCGCGCCTGAACGCGAACGCAAAGGTCGAGACGATGCCGCAGACGCTCCCCGCAACCATGACGGCGATGGCGATCCCGAAGCCTGGCGGTCCGGAGGCGCTCACTCCCGAGACGAGGCCGATGCCGACGCCCGGTCCGGGCGAGATCCTCATCCGCGTGGCGGCCGCGGGCGTCAACCGGCCAGACGTGCTGCAGCGCCAAGGCCATTACCCGCCTCCACCCGGTGCCTCCGACTTGCCGGGGCTCGAAGTCGCGGGCGAAGTCGTCGCGCTCGGCAAGAGCGCTTCGCGTTTTCACGCCGGCGACAAAGTGTGCGCGCTCGTTCCCGGCGGCGGCTATGCGCAGTTTTGCAAGGTGCATGCAACGAACGCGCTGCCCATCCCGAAGGGCCTCACCATGGTGGAGGCGTCCGCGATCCCGGAGACATTCTTCACGGTCTGGACCAACGTGTTCGATCGCGGCCATCTGCGGGAGGGCGAAAGCTTCCTGGTGCATGGCGGAAGCTCGGGGATCGGCACGACCGCGATCATGCTGGCCAAGGCCTTCGGCGCGCGCGTTTTCGCGACCGCGGGCTCGTCCGAGAAATGCGAGAGCTGCCGCCAACTCGGCGCCGATCTCGCCATCGACTACCGCAAGGAGGATTTCGTCGAAGCCGTGAAGGGCGCGACGAGCGGGAAGGGCGTCGACCTCATCCTCGACATGGTCGGCGGCGATTATGTCGAGCGCAATTACGAAGCGGCCGCTGAGGAAGGCCGGATCGTGCAGATCGCCTTTCTCAAGGAGTCGAAAGTAACGGTGGACTTGCGCCGCCTGATGATGAAGCGGCTCACCCATACGGGTTCGACCTTGCGGCCTCGCTCAGCCGAACAGAAGGCCCGCATCGCAAATTCGCTCGAGGAGAAGGTGTGGCCGCTTCTCGAGAAGGGGCGCTGCAAGCCCGTGATCCACGCGACGTTCAAGCTCACCGACGCGCCGAAGGCCCATGCGCTGATGGAATCGAGCACGCATATCGGCAAGATCGTGCTCACGGTGGAGTGAGAGCGAACCCGGAACAACGCTCATCTCGTCACGCCAAGGGGCGGCTCTCATCCAGCAAGCGCGGCTGAAGTTGCGGTAACGTCATGCGCCCTTACATCGCCCTCATTCACAAAGAGCCGAAAAGCGATTTTGGTGTCTCTTTCCCGGATTTTCCCGGCTGCGTCAGCGCTGGATCGACGCTTGAGGAGGCCGCCTCGTTGGCCGCCGAAGCCCTTTGGGGCATGTCGCTTTGATGGTCGAGGAAGGTCTTGAGATTCCCGAGCCGACACCGCTCGATGAGATTCGCAGGAACCGGGAGCATCGCTCGGGAGTGCCTGTGCTCGTTCCCGAGCCGCGCACGAAGGGCGGAAAGGCCATTCGTGTGAATATCACAGTGCCGTCGGACGTCCTTTGAATCGATCGACCACTTCGCTGATGCGCGTGGCTTCAACAGGCCCGGCTTTCTCGTCCATGCGGCGCGAAAGGTAATGGAGGCCGAAGACGCTCAAATGGTTGCTTCGAGCCTCGCTGATCCAGCACTTCCTGCGCGGGCTCGGCCTGGGGATCTATGCCTTTATCCCGCAAAACTAAGGGAAAGGCGTAGATGCGCTGGCCGAGCCCGTGCATGACGGCGAGGGAGCGTCACTCCTTCACCGCCCCGGTGAGGCTCGAGACGTAATAATCGACGAAGAATGAATAGAAGAGAGCGACCGGGATCGAGCCGAAGAGCGCGCCCGCCATCAAGGCTCCCCATTGATAATCGTCGCCCTGCACGAGCTGGGTGAGCACCGCGACCGGCAGCGTCTTCTTTTCGGAGGATTGGATGAAGGCGAGCGCGTAAATGAATTCGTTCCAGGACAGTGTGAAGGCGAAGATGCCAGCCGAGATCAGGCCCGGCACGGCGAGCGGCAAGGTGATCTTGCGCAGGATCTGCAGGCGCGAGGCGCCGTCGATCAGCGCGCATTCCTCGAGCTCGTAAGGGATGGATTTAAAATAACCGATGAGCAGCCAGGTGCAGAAGGGCACGAGGAAGGTCGGATAGGTGAGGATCAAGGCGAAAGGGGAATCGAATAGGCCGAGCTTCACCACCATGGCGGCGAGCGGGATGAAGAGGATCGATGGAGGCACCAGATAGGCGAGATAGATCGCAAGTCCGACCCAATTGGCGCCGCGAAAGCGAAGCCGCTGGATGGCGTAAGCCGCGAGCACGCTGGCGAAGATCGACAAAGCCGTCGCCGCGATCGCGATCAGCATCGTGGTCCACAGCCATTGCGGATAATCGGTGTCGAAGAAGAGCTTCTTGACGTTGGCGAGCGTCGGCGAATGCACGAAAAGCGGATTGAAGTCCTTGTAGTTGTAGAGCTCGTTGTTCGGCTTGAAGGTGGTGATCGCCATCCAATAGAAGGGGAAGAGCAGCACGATTACGAAGCAGGCGAGCGGCAGATAGACGGTCACGAGCTTGCGCGGCCCGCTTTCCCACGAAATGACGCCGAGCCGCTCGGGCGCGGCCGGCTCGGGTGTAGCGAGCGCCGCGTCAGTCATTGCCTTCCCCTTGTTGCCATTTGCGGCGCGCTAAGCCGAAATAGCTGAAGAGCGTTGCTGCGATCAGGAAGGGGATCATCGAGACCGCGATGGCGGCACCCTCGCCGAGCTGGCCGCCCGGAATGCCGCGCTGAAAGGCGAGTGTCGCCATGAGATGCGTCGAGTTGATCGGGCCGCCGCGCGTGATCGCATAGACGAGCTGGAAATCCGTAAAGGTGAAAAGCACCGAGAAGGTGAGCACCACCGAAAGCACCGGCATCAGCATCGGCGCGGTGATGTGGCGAAAGCGTTGCCACGGCGTGGCGCCGTCGAGCATCGCGGCCTCGTAGAGCGAGGGCGAAATCGTCTGCAGCCCAGCGAGAAGGCTGATGGCGACGAAGGGAATGCCACGCCAGATGTTCGCCGCGATCAACGAGAGGCGCGCCGCCCAGGGCGTGCCGAGAAAATCGATGTTCGTCGATCTCACATGGAGCACGTCTTTCAGGATGTAGGAGATGATCGAGAATTGCGGATCGTAGATCCACCAGAACGCGACCGCCGAAAGCACGGTCGGCACGATCCACGGCACGAGCACTATGGCGCGGATGAGCGATTTGAACGGGATATGATGGTTGAGGAGAAGCGCGAGCCAAAGGCCGAGCGCGAATTTTCCGATCGTTGCGGTCGCCGTGTAGAAGATCGTGTTGCCGACCGCGGTCCAGAAGATCGGATCGTGGTAGAGCGAGGCGAAATTCTCGAGGCCGATGAAGGCGCCGCCGCGCCCGATCTTCGTGTCGGTGAAGGCAAGCCAGAGCCCGAGACCAAGCGGGTAGGTGAGGAAGACGACGAGAAGGCCGATCGCCGGCAAAAGGCAGAGGAAGACCAGGAAAGGCTTCCAATCGAAGAGGCGCGCCAACAGGTTTGGCCCCGGCGATGCCTCCCGCGCAAAACTCCATTTTTGTGCGATGTCGGCCATCAGCACCCGCCTTCTCGCTTGAACGGGTGCGGCGGGTTACCGAAACAGGACAAGCGGTCGCCGCGACTTCGCGGAAAGGATCGCGGCCGAATCCGGCTGATGCGGCGTTCTCTCATGCTCGTTCGTATCAACCCGTCTTGTAATAGCGCTTGGCGCGCCGCTCGGCTTCGGCCGCGGCCTCCTCGGGGGTGGCGGCGCCCGTCGCCACGGACGCCGCCATGTCGACCATGACGTAATCGGCGACGACGGCGGCGGAGGCTTCGTTGATAGGCCCCTTGAAGGCGTACCAGAGCGAATCCTTCATCGTGTCCTTGTAAGCCGCGATCTTAGGATCCGATTTCCACACGTCGCTCTGCTCATAAGCCTTGAGCGGTTGCGCCCAATAGCCGTAGGTGCCGGTGAGCCATTTGTCGTATTGCTCGAGTTCCATCATATAGGCCAGATAGGCCTTGGCGGCGTTCGGGTATTTGGTGTGCTTGAACACCATGGAGTTGATGGCGAGCGCCGTTTCAGTTCCGTGTCCGACCGGCCCAACCGGCATGCGCGCATGGTCGAGATCGGGCGCCATCGCGGCGATCTTCGGATCGCTCGAATTCTTGATCGAATAATAGAGCGAGACACCGTTCTGGGTCGCCGCGATCTCGCCAGCGATCAGTGCCTTGTTGTTCGAGGGGTCGAGCCAGGATTGGGTGCCCGGGATGAAGCTCTCGAACAGCGCCTTGCCGTATTTCAAGGCTTCGATCGTCTGTTTCGAGTTGATCATCACCTTTTGATTCTCGTCGATCATGTAGCCGCCATGGGCCCAGACGAGCCAATGGCAGAAGGCGTTCCCGTCGCCTGTCGCATGGCCGAAAGTGTATCCCGCCGGATGGCCGATCTCCTTGAGCTTGCGGCAAAGCTTGAGGAAATCATCGAGGTTGGTCGGGAATTTATCGAACCCCGCCTCCTTCACCCAGGAGATGCGGTAGACAGAGGGTCCCCCTGAGCCGCCGAAGGGAATAGCGATCCAGTTGTTGGTCCCGAACTTCTTGCCATATCGCTCGGCAAGCGGGTACCAGCCGCCATATTTCTTGCCGAGATATTCGGCGATGTCGGTGAGCTCGACGAGCTTGTCCGAGTAGAGATGCGGGTCGTCCGTCCAGCCGAGGACGACGTCGGGGCCGGCGCCCGTGTTCGCCGTCACCGCTGTCTGGGGGCGCAGATCCTCCCATGCCGAATAATCGACCTTCACCTGCACGCCCGTCGCCTTGGCGAAGCTCTGCGTGTTGGCGTTGAAGATGGTCTCGTCGGGGTCGACGAATTTCGTCGGGCGCAGGACCCGCAAGGAGGCCCCCTTCTCGATATCGAGCTTCGGCGCCTCGACATTGGCGGTCGGGATGGCTGCGCTCGCGCCCGTGCCGAGCGTCGTCGCCGCAAGAGCGCCGACGCCGAGCGCCAACGTGTCGCGCCGGTTGAAATGGTTCATCTCACATCCTCCTGGATCCTCATCATCCGCCCTTGCACGAGCGGAGGCAGTGTTCTCAGTCAATCTAGAGCATGGGTCGGTGTTGGGGAATGTCAAATTCCTTTCGAACAGCTGCGACTTCAAACCCTGCGAACGTGTTTGACCATTCGCCTTGCGCCGCCGAAGCCTGTAAGAGTTTCGGAAACCTGCGGAGATATCAAAATGGACGAACTCATCGCCAAATTGACGCAAGATGCCGGGATCGATGCGGCGACCGCCGAGAAAGCCGTCGGCATCATATTGAATTTCCTGAGGCAACAGGCGCCCGCCGAGGCTGTCGACCAGGCGACCGCTGCGATTCCCGGGGCCCAGCAGGCCGCCGATCGGCAAGCACAAGCGCAGGCCGGCGGCATCGGCGGGGCGATTGCGGGGCTCGGCGGGTTGGTGGGCGGAAATGGTGGGCTGATGGCGCTCGCCGGCCAGCTGACGAGCGCCGGTTTGTCGATGGGGCAGATGCAGGCGGTCGGCAAGACGCTTTTCGCGCATGTGCGGGAGAAGGCAGGCGAAGAGGTCGTCGGCGCCATCGTCTCCGCAGTGCCCGGACTTTCCCAATTCGTGTGAGACGTGGATGACGGTGCTCGATCGATGTCAGCCGCGACGGGCAGGGATGGCGGGGTGAACGACAACGCTCTCGGGAACTGGCGTAAACTCGTTGCCAGCACGCTGAAGGGCAAGAGCTTCGATGCGCTCCTGTCGCATAGCGCCGATGGCTTGCCGATCGAGCCTCTCTACGCGGCCGCCGGCGAAATCCATTCTCCGCCGTTGCCCGCAGCCCGACCGTGGCGCCTCGCTCAACGGATCGATCACCCTGATCCTCGCGAAGCCTCCCGCCTGGCGCTCGAAGATCTCTCAGGCGGTGCCTCCGAGATGGCGCTCGTGCTTTCGGGTTCCGGCACCGGGCGAGGCTTCGGCGTGAATGCGAGTTCGGTCGATGCGCTCGATGCGGCGCTTTGCGGTGTCGAGCTCGACCGTATCCGCTTGCGACTCGAGACGGCGCCCTTCGGCGGACGCGCTGTCGCGCAAAACGTGCTGGAGCTCGCCGCGCGACGTGGCAAGGATCCGCTGAAACTTTCCGTCGATTTCGGCCTCGATCCCGTCTCCGACATGGCGCGTTGCGGTGGCCTGCCCTCGCCTTGGCCCGAGCTCGCCGAGCGATTTGTCGGGACAGCGAAGCTGATCGCCGAAAAAGGTTTTGCGGGCCGTAGTGTCCGTGTCGATGGGCGCGCCGCGCATGAGGCTGGCGCGAGCGAGGCGCAAGAGCTCGCCTTTGTGCTCGCGACCGGCGTCGCCTATTTGCGTGCCTTCGAAGCCCACGGTTTCAGCCTCGATCGGGCGCGCAAGGACTTCGGCTTTCTCCTCGTGGCCGATGCCGACGAATATTTGACCATCGCCAAATTCCGGGCCCTGCGTCGTTTGTGGGAGCGTGTCGAAGAGGCATGCGGACTCACCCCTGAACCGATCGAGCTCGCGGCGGAGACGGCTTGGCGCATGATGACGCGCCGTGACCCTCATACCAACATGCTGCGCACGACGCTCGCGGCTTTTTCGGCGGCGGTTGCAGGGGCGGATTCGATCTGCGTCCTGCCTTTTACGACGGCGATTGGCCTGCCCGATGTTTTCGCGCGGCGCGCGGCGCGCAATCTCCAGCACGTGCTCATCGAGGAAGCGCATCTGTGGCGCGTCATGGATCCCGCTTCGGGTTCAGGTGCTTTCGAGGCGCTGACGCAAGCGCTTGCCGAGAAGGCCTGGGAGCTATTCCAGGAGATCGAGCGCGAGGGCGGCATTGTCGAGAGCCTGACGGGCGGCAAACTGCAAGGGCGGATCGGCGCCGTGAACGAAAGGCGCCGCAAGGATGTCGGCACCCGCACCACGCCGCTCACCGGCGTGAGCGAATTCGCGCTCCTTTCGGAGGCGCCGATCGGCGTGCTTCGGCCCGCACCCGAGCAGGCCGAGAAAGTTCGACCGGACTTCCCGCTTCAGCAGAAATTCGAGGCGCTCGCCTCGCAACGCCTTGCCGCGCCCTTCGAGCGTCTGCGCGATCGTTCGGACGCATGGCTCGTTCGCACGGGCCACCGCCCCGCGGTTTTTCTCGCAAATCTCGGAAGTGCCGCGAGCTTCACGCGTCGCCGGCAATTCGCCAAGAGCTTGTTCGAGGGCGGCGGCTTCGCGATCGCCGAGAACGGGGACGCCTCGACCTTGCGGCTCATCGTCGACCTCTTTCGGGCGTCGGGAGCGAGCCTTGCTTGCCTGTGCTCTTCGGACGAACAATATGCGCGGCTCGGCGTCGAAGCCGCGCGCGCCTTCAAGGCTGCGGGCGCAAAGAAGCTCGCGGTCGCCGGAAATCCGCGGCTTCTCGCCGAAGCCTTCGAGGGCGAAACGATCGATCTCTTCGTCTTCTCCGGCTGCGACGCTTTGACGATCTTAGACGGGCTCTATCACGATCTCTTTCCCGGACAGGGGTGAAGCGATGGGCTGGCTCAAGGCTGGAGTGATCACCACCGTGATATCCGCCATCCTCATGGTAGGCGCGATGCTTCTTCTCAGCGTGCTGCAGAAGGGGATCGAGCCGATGAGCCTTCTCTCGATCCTGGTTGTGGGCCTGCCGCTTGGGCTTCTCGTCGCGGCGCCTGTCTGCCTCATCGTGCTGCCGGCAGCCGATGCCATTCTACTGCGCCAAGGCGCGAAACTGTTTCGCGACATGATGATCGTGGGCGCCGTCGCTGGCGCGTTCCTCCCCATCATCATCCTATTCGTGCTGAGGATCAGGCCGGCGAGCGGGCTTGGCACGATAACGGCGCTTTCTTTGCTCGCGGGCCTCGTGGGCGGCGCAGCTTCGGGTCTCTTCTACGCGGAGATCCTGGCGCGGCTCGAGAAGCGTTGACCGGCTTCTGCGCGTTGGTCCTCGCCGACGAGCCGCGACCGCGAGACGAGACACTCGTCAAAAGCGGCACGACGGCGTTCCGAAACACCATTCTCGCTCTTTTCTGCGCCGGCTTTGCGACCTTCGCGCTCCTCTACTACGTCCAGCCGTTGTTGCCGGTCTTCTCCGAAACTTTCGGGCTTGGTGCGGCGCAAGCGAGCCTCGCGCTTTCGGCAACCACCGGCCTTATGGCCCCTGCCATGCTGGTCGCGGGCGCGATTTCGGAAACACTTGGGCGAAAGCCGGTGATGGTCGCCTCCGTGCTCGCCTCGGCTTTCTTGACGCTCGCCATGAGCTTCGCGCCGACCTGGTCCGCGATCCTCGTTCTGCGCGCCGCTGCCGGCCTCACCATCGCCGGCCTTCCGGCTGTCGCCATGGCTTATGTGGCCGAAGAGATCGCGCCGACGGCGATCGGCCTCGCCATGGGGCTTTATATCGGGGGCAGCGCGCTCGGCGGAATGGCCGCGCGCCTCGTGGCCGGGTTTCTCGCCGATCTCGGGTCCTGGCGTTCGGCAACGCTCGCGCTCGGTGCGCTGGGGGTCATCGCCGGCCTGGTCTTCTGGCGAAATCTGCCGCCCTCGCGCCATTTCGCGAAACGGCCATTCTCGACGCGCGAGCTCGCCCAGGGCTTTCTGGCCCATCTTCGCGAGCCGGGTCTGCGCCTTCTCGTCTTCGAGGGCTTCCTGATCATGGGAAGCTTCGTGAGTGTCTACAACTACATCGGCTACCGGCTTATAGCGCCGCCCTTCGAACTCACGCCGACGGGGGTCGGCCTGATATTCAGCGTCTACCTCGTGGGCATCATCTCCTCTCCGGCGACCGGCGCCGTCGCGGCTCGGCTCGGCCTGCGCAATGTGTTCTGGGTGATGATCGCCCTCATGAGCTGCGGCGTCGCGCTGACGCTTTCGAGCTCGCTCTTTGTCGTCATGGCGGGCATTGCGCTCTTGACCTTCGGCTTCTTCGGCGCCCATTCGATCGCGAGTGCCTGGGTCGGGCGAAGGGCGCGAAGTGCGAAGGCCCAAGCCGCCTCCCTTTATCTCTTCCTATATTACGTCGGCTCGAGCGTGATCGGCTCGCTCGGCGGCATATTCTGGCAAAGGGACGGTTGGAACGGTTTGGTGGCGCTCGTATCTCTGCTTCTTTGCGCCGCTTTCCTCATCGCGCTTCGCCTCAGAAAACTCGAGCCGCTCTCGATCTGATTGCCAGCGTCCTTCTCGTCCGAATGACGCGGCGACCCCTCGATGTTGCCGTTCCTTGGGCTTCGGCCTAGGTAAGGGGAGGCGAGCCGGCTAAGCCGCCCGTTCAAGCTCAACGTTTCGAACCATCCGTCTCGATGCATGCCAGGAGGGCACCCATGTCGTTTTCACTCCCCGATCTTCCATATTCATATGATGCGCTCGCGCCCCACATGTCGAAGGAGACGCTCGAATTTCATCACGACAAGCACCACGCCGCGTATGTGAACACGGGCAATAATCTCCTCAAAGGCACGGAATGGGAAAACAAGAGCCTGGAGGAAGTGGTGAAGGGCTCGTTCGGCAAGAACGCGCCACTCTTCAACAATGCCGGGCAGCACTACAACCACACGCATTTCTGGAAATGGATGAAGCCGAAGGGCGGCGGCGCGATCCCAGGCGCACTCGAGAGGAAGATCAAGGAAGATTTGGGTTCCGTCGAGAAGATGAAGGAAGACTTCGTCGCGGCGGGCGTCGGACAATTCGGGTCCGGCTGGGCCTGGCTTGCCGTCAAGGATGGGAAGATCGTGGTGATGAAAACGCCGAACGGCGAAAACCCGCTCGTGCATGGAGGAAAGCCGATTTTGGGTTGCGATGTGTGGGAGCACTCTTATTACATCGATTATCGCAATCGCCGGCCCGACTACCTCAAGGCCTTCCTCGACCACCTCGTCAATTGGGAATATGTCGAGGAGATGTTTGGCAAGGCCAAATAGCAAGGCGCGCCCCAATGCGTCGGGCGCCAAGCCCTCAGCGATAGTTGATCTGCCCGAAACGCGCCGGCGCGGCGTCTAGTCGCGCCAAGAGCTCGGCGAAGGCGTCGCTTTGAAGAAAGCGCGCCTCCTTGGGGCGCGTCTCGACGACCGGGTCGGCCGCCTTGAGCTCGTCGTCGATTTCCCCTGGGTGGCACATCACGAGATGGCGTGCGCCGGGCGCGACGAGAAAGTAGGCGAAATCGGAAGCATAATCTCGGCGCGGGTCGAACGGCACCACGCCGGAAAACCCCAGATTGGTCGTGATGCGGCGCGCACGGAGCTTTTCTCCGAAGCCGTGGGCAAGCGCGGCGAGCATCAGGGCTTTGTCGCCACCGACTCGACGCCGCAGGATCGCGCGTGCGCGGTCAGCCGGGTCTCGCACGTAAAGGTGCTTTGCCAGCCCAAGCCCATCCAACGCGCTGAGGAGCGCGTCGCGAATGCTCGGAAAAGCATGGACATGCTGATGTCCGTCGAGAAAGTCGGGCTCGCGCCCCATGGTGGAGGCGAAGGCATCGATCTGCCGGCGGAACTCGTCGGCGATCTCGGCGAGTGGTAGCCGCCCCAAAAGCGCGGCGCGAAAGACGCGCCCGAATGAGGGAAGCTCCCCGGTCGGCGCGAAACGCGACATCACGGCAAGCGAGTTGCCGCAGGTGAGATTGAGATGCACGCCGAGATCGGCCCGGCCGGAGAATTCCCGCAGGCGCGGGGCCGCTTTTGCCCAATTGTCCCGGTTGGTCATGGCGCCAGTCGCCGTGATTCGGCCGTCGTGCAAGAGAGCGAGAATCGCCGAGCTCACCCCTTCGCTCAGGGCGAAATCATCGGCGCAAAGGACGAAGCGGAGCATGGCGTCGATATAGCTTCAAATCAGGTTCGAGGCCTGCCCCTCTAAGGCAAAATGGTTTCAAATTCGAACGTGGATGGCTCGGGTTCACATAAATGTGCTGAATTTTTTCCGGGCCTGCCTTGGTCTAATGCTTACCTTGTCGGCCACCTCCTGCGATCTCGCGCTGGATACCCGCGCGTCAGCAAT
>JAFBAS010000077.1 GCA_019247605.1 Hyphomicrobiales bacterium | reverse complement strand
CGAAGATTTCATCGCGATGGCATCGAATGCTTGATCGCGTTGCCCTTGGAGGCGGGGCGCGCCGATGAGTGACCAAATCAGAGCTGAGTTCTGCGAGCCGAACCAGCCGCTTGCTGGCGTCAGATTGCTCCTCGTCGAGGACGAGGCGCTCGTCGCGATGGAACTGGAGGACCTTATCAGCAGCCTGGGCGGTAAGGCGGTGGGCCCGTTCGGACGCGTTGCTCACGCCATCGAGGCGCTGAGGCACGAGCGGGTTGATGGTGCCGTTCTCGACGTTCGATTGGATGGCGAAACGACATTTCAGATCGCCGATGCTCTGTTGCAGGCTGCCCACCCTATTCTTTTCGTTACCGGCGCAGTCAGTGCGATACCGGAAAGGTACCGGCAAGTCCCGTGTCTCCGTAAGCCATTCGGCGTCACGGAATTTGCCCGCTTGGCCAAATCTACTTTTGGTGGCCGCTGAACAGCCGCTGCGATGCTCCCTAGTGCCGATACGAAAGTTCGTGGTCGTTTTTCTGAGACGCGATGTGGTGCCTCACGTCACTGAGCACGAAACGCATCAGGAGCTTCAGAAAATTTCACTTGTTACCCCCAAAGGACTTTTTCGACAGCATCGACCCCTTAACGGACACGGTCCAAGTCTGAAGAGGTTGCTCCAGCAAAGGGCTAAGCGCTGCGGCGACGGCTCAAATGCGACACCAAGACCCAGTCCGTCGATGAGAGTGCATCGCCGCATCTAATGACGTACTGCGCTGGGCGAAAGCAGCGGCACCGTGAGTTGCTCGATCATCGACCGCGTATCGGGGCGCACTCCGCGCCACCAGGCAAATGCCTCCGCTGCCTGCTCGACCAGCATGCCGACGCCATCGCAACCGCGTTCGACGCCCGCATCACGCGCGAGGTGCAAGAACGGCGTCAGCCCCTTGCCATAGGCGAGTTCGTAAACAAACGAGGTTTTGCCAAACACGCTTTTTGGAACCGGCGGGAGCTCGCCACGGAGACTTGCCGAGGTGGCATTGACGACGACGTCGTAGCGTCCCGGCCGTTCCGCCGCGAGCGTGTCGTAGTCGGTCGTGATCACTGCGCCATAGGGAGCGAACTCTTCGCCAAGCGCGTTGGCTTTCGCAACGGTTCGGTTGACGATGACTAACTCCGCTGGCCTCGCCTCCAAAAAGGGCTGCAAGGCGCCTCGCGCCGCTCCACCTGCGCCAAGCAACAATACACGCTTGCCGCGCAACAGGATGCCGTGGTTCTGTTCGAGGTCACGGAGCAAACCCACGCCATCGAAATTGTCGGCTTCGACCTCGTCACCGACGAACAACATCGCGTTCGTCGCGCCGGCAAGCCGCGCTCGCTCCAGCAATTTCGTCGCGTAGGCGAACGCATCGAGCTTAAACGGCGCGGTGATGTTCAATCCGCGCCCGCCCTGGGCGCGGAAGCCTGTCACAGCGGCCGCGAATCCGCCGATAGAAGCCTCTATCGCCGTGTATTCGAGATCCTGTCCGGTTTGGGCGGCGAACGCACGATGGATCATCGGCGACTTGGAGTGGCCGATGGGATTACCGATCACGGCATATCGATCGGACACGGTCAGGCCTCCTTCGCGCGGCCCGCTCACACGATGCTCTTGCCGCGCTGCTTGGCGACTTGGTTTGCCGCGAGCGCCGTCGCGGAGGCGGCCACGTCGAGGATCGCCTCGACGCCTTGATCGTTCGAACCATTTCGTCGCGATCGAGCCTGCGAGATCGGCCTTGTTCTGGTGATCGGCGAAGACGATCTCGATCGGTCGGCCAAGCACGTTGCCGCCGAAATCCTCGACAGCCATGCGCGCTGCCGTGACGGCCCCATCCGCACCTTCGAATGAACGAAGGCGCGGACGATATTGCGGCTCATGCCGCGCCGAAGCGGGGGTGCGAGGCGAAAGACGCCGACCTCGGACGCCGATCTCAAACCTCGGTCTCAGACCCCGACATGCGCCACGTATTTGGTGTTGAGATAGGCGTCGATCGCCTCCCGGCCGCCTTCCGTGCCGTAGCCGGAATCCTTGACACCGCCGAAAGGCACTTCCGGAAGCGCGAGCGCCGCGCCGTTGATCGCCACCATGCCGCTTTCGAGCGCGGCGCCGATCGCGGACGCGGTCTTGGTCGACTTGGTGAACGCATAGGCCGCAAGCCCGTAGGGGAGGCGGTTTGCTTCCGAAACGACGCCGTCGAACGTGTCGAAAGGCGCGATCATGGCGAGCGGCCCGAACGGCTCCTCGTTCATGATGCGCGCGTCCTTCGGCACGTCGGTCACGACCGTCGGCTCGAAGAAGAAGCCCTTGTTGCCGATGCGGTTGCCGCCGGTCTTCACCGTGGCGCCCCGCTTCTTGGCGTCGGCCACGAAGCCTTCGAGCGCATCGACGCGACGGCTGTGCACGAGCGGCCCCATTTTCGTATCGGGGTTCATGCCGTCGCCCACCTTCACGGCCTTGGCGGCGGCGGTGAACTTGTCGACAAACTGGTTGTAGACCTTCTCCTGCACGAGGAGGCGGGTCGGCGCGATGCACACCTGGCCGGCATTGCGGAACTTGCCTGCCGCCAGGACCTTCACGGCCATGTCGATATCGGCGTCCTCGAAGACGATGCCTGGCGCATGGCCGCCGAGCTCCATGGTGGTGCGCTTCATGTGCAGACCGGCGAGCGCCGCGAGCTGCTTGCCGACCGCGGTCGAGCCCGTGAACGTCACCTTGCGGATGATCGGATGCGGGATGAGGTATTCGGAGACCTCGGCCGGATCGCCATAGACGAGGTTGATCACGCCCGCCGGCACCCCGGCATCCGCATAGCAGCGAACGAGCTCGGCGATCGAACCGGGCGTGTCCTCGGCACCCTTGAGGACGGTGGAGCAGCCGGCCGCGAGCGCCGCCGAAAGCTTGCGCACCGCCTGGTTCACCGGGAAATTCCACGGCGTGAAGGCGGCGACCGGCCCGACCGGCTCCTTCATGGCAAGCTGCGAGAGGCCCTCGAAGCGCGGCGGGATGATCCAGCCATAGGCGCGCCTTCCCTCCTCGGAGAACCAGTCGATCACGTCGGCGGCGTTGGCGAGCTCCATCTTCGCTTCGGCGACCGGCTTGCCCTGCTCGAGGGTCATGATCTTGGCGATCTCGTCGATCCTCTGCCTCAACAGATCGGAAGCCTTGCGCATGATCTTGTAGCGGTCGAAGGGCGAGATCTTGCGCCAGGCCTGGAAGCCCTTTTGCGCCGCCTGCACGGCGCGCTCGAGATCGGCCTTGTTGGCGTGCGCGAATGTGCCGATCTGGTCACCCGTCGCCGGATTGAGAACCGGCGAGGCGTTGCCGCCGGAGGCCTTGCCCCAGCTGCCGTCGATGAAAAGCGATACGTCCTGATACATGGTTCCTCCACCTGGACTTTAGGGTTTTGAGCTTGGGGCCGGGCGCACCGGCGCCGGCGCTTACAAGAAACTCCTGCGCTATCCTATAGGGCGCCTCGGCTCGGCAAGCAAAGCCTTGGGGGCATGGGAGCCAGCGGGAAGGTCAAGGCTCAAGCGATGCCATAGCCTTCATCCAACGCTGATGCTGTTTGCGTCGTGGGATACCCTCAACGATAAACATTGCGTCCGTGACCGATCCGCACCACGAGAACACGAACGGCGCTATCCTCGATTTTAGCGATGATCCGGTAATCCCCGACGCGGTACTTCCAAAACTCGCCTAGCTTTGAACCTTTTAGAGCTTGACCGATCGCACGAGGATCATCGAGCGACGCGACCCGAAGATGCAGGAAACGCAAAATACGCTTGGCCGCATCGCGGCCGAGATCGTCCAGTTCCTTTGTGGCGGCTTCCTCAAATTCAATTGCGAACGCCATACCGCTTCATCATGTCCCTCAACGGTACGGCCTTGCTGCGACCAGCACGAAAATCGGCGAGGCGTTGCTCGGCGAGATAGACATCTTCAAGGTCATCAAGGTGTTCCACAATGGCTTCCCGCGCGTAGTAGCTCTTGCTTCTTCCGGTGCGCTTCGAAAGCCTATCGAGCCTTTTTTCGAGGTCGGGTGGAAGGCGCAAGGCTAGCATAGGGATCACCTCACCAGGTTCGTTAGGTTCGCTATACAAGTATAACACCTATTCACGGTGCGCCAACCGACGAGCTGAATCGGCATCCTCAAGCGGCGCGAAGCTCGGCCTCCCGGTAGAGTCTTTCCTTTATGATCTCATTGATCTGCCGCGCCCGTTTCACGACCCTGATGCGGCGCTTGATTTCCTCCAGTGGGTAGTCGCGAAGGAGTTCAACAAAAGACGCATTGACGAATGGCGGCGTCGCGGTCCTTAGGCCTTCAAACGAAATCGAAACCTCTCCTCCACAGCGAAGCTGACGCGAAAGGCACGTCAATAGGGTCAAGCCCTGCTCCGTTGTGTCCGCTGAAGTGACGAGGTCTCGAACTATGATCATAATTGAAAATCCTCGGCGTCTTCTGAAATCGGTTCGATCGCATCGCAGCTCAGCGCTATCTCGATCGGAACGCGACTGGGAGAATTCCTGATCGTATCGCGAATAAGCCACGACATCCTGACGCCCTCGAATTGCCGCGGTAGGTCGACTTTGATTTGAGACATGGACGTCAATCCACTCTAGCCAGCATGGACCGGATCAATACTACCCAAAGAAAGCAAAGTGCGTGTCTCTGCATTCCATATTCACCTTCATGCACACTTCCTTTCTGACTCAGCTACCCTAAGCCGCCTCGACCCGCCGGTCCGCGGCGGCGCGGTACGACAACGCCTCGGCCAAATGAATGCGCCCGATGTTCTGCTCGCCTTCGAGATCGGCGAGCGTGCGCGCGACCTTGATGATGCGGTGGTAGCCGCGTGCCGTGAGATGCAACCGGTCGGCCGCGTTGCGCACGAGCGAAAGTCCTGATGCATCCGGCTTCGCTACCTCGTCGAGAAGGCTCGGCGGGCAGGCCGCGTTGGTCAAGGCGCCTTGGAGGCTGTGCGCCCGGTAGCGCTCCGCCTGGCGCTCGCGGGCCGCGGCGACGCGCTTTGCGACCTCGGCGGAACCTTCCGCGGGTGGCGGCAAGACGAGATCGGCCGGCGTCACCGCCGCCACCTCGATATGCATGTCGATGCGGTCGAGAAGCGGGCCGGAAATGCGCGACTGGTATTGCGCGAGGCAGCGCTCGTTCGGCTGGCGCTTGCAAGCATAGCCCGGGTCGTTCGCATGGCCGCAGCGGCAAGGGTTCATGGCGGCCACGAGCTGGAAGCGGGCCGGATAGACGTTGCGATAGTTGGCGCGGCTGATCGCGACCTCGCCGGTCTCGAGCGGTTGGCGAAGGCTGTCGAGCACTTGCGGGGAGAATTCCGGGAACTCATCGAGAAAGAGCACACCGTTGTGCGAAAGCGAGACCTCGCCCGGCCGCGCATGGATGCCGCCGCCGACGAGCGCCGCCATCGAGGCCGAATGATGCGGTGCCCGAAACGGCCGCCGATCCGTGAGCGCGCCGTCGGCGATGAGGCCCGCCACCGAGTGGATCATCGAGACCTCGAGAAGCTCTTTCGGCGAAAGCGGCGGCAGAATGGAGGGCAGCCGCGCCGCAAGCATCGATTTGCCGGCGCCAGGGGGTCCGCTCATGAGAAGGTTGTGCCCACCCGCCGCCGCGATCTCGAGCGCGCGCTTGGCGTTCTCCTGCCCTTTCACCTCCTTGAGGTCGGCCAAGGGAACGAGCGAGCGATGCACAGCGGGCTCGGGCCGCGAGAGCGCCTGTGCGCCCGTCACATGATTCGCGAGCTGGATGAGCGAGCGGGGCGCGACGATGTCGAGATCGCTGCTCGCCCAGGCGGCCTCAGGCCCGCCCGCTTGCGGGCAAATGAGGCCGAGATTTCGCGCATTGGCGTGCATGGCGGCGGGCAGCACGCCGGCGATCGGCA
>JAFBAS010000045.1 GCA_019247605.1 Hyphomicrobiales bacterium | reverse complement strand
GGACCCAGACGGGCGTGATGATCCTCGATGGACATCCCGAAGGTTTTGAAACCGACGGCGCGCGCGTCTTCGCGAACGTCCCCGACGCTCGACACATCGCCGTGCTCGAAGCAGGAGACATCGTGGGCCGTACGCGATGGCGCTTCGGTGAAACCGGTCGCAATTTTCCGCTGGCGATCGACGCCGATAATGAGCGGCTGCTCACCGTCACACGAGGCCGTGCGGAGCTCTTGAGCTTCGACCTTTCCGACGGGGCGCTGCTCTCGAGGACGGCTGCCTGCGAGGATGCCGATGACGCCTTCATCGATGCGAAGCGCCATCGCGTCTATGTGAGCTGCGGGAAAGGTTTTCTTGACGTTTTCGCGCAGGGAAACGGATATGAGCGGATCGCGCGCATTCCGACCGCGCAAGGCGCACGCACGTCCTTTTTCAGTCCGACACTCGACAGGCTCTACCTCGCGGTTCGGGCGACAGCGCGCGAGCCGGCCGCCATTTGGATCTACCAGCCGTCCCCGTGACACGGCGCTGTTGGGCTAAACGCCCGACTCGCTGGTCGAGACAAAGGCCGTCATGGGTGCCAATAGGGCGAAGGGCTCGAGCAGCGAGAACAGCGCCTCGGTCGAAGCGCCGGCCTTCGCGCGGCCCGGCTCTCGTGCTTGCACCGCGTCCGTGACGAGCGTCGCTGGAATACCGATCGCGTTGGCGCCGATCGCCGTTCCGAGAAGCACGTCATGAAGCCCAGAGCCCGCAAGCGTGACCGACGCCGTTCCGAAATCGGCGAGCACCGCGCGAAAGCGCGGATCAGTCCAGGGGCAAGGCTCGGCAAGATCAAAGACGAGATCGCCGGCTTCCGAGAATCCAGGCCTCTTCTGGCGCGCCATCCCGGGCGCGTCGGCCGGCACTCGCCGGAGAAAAGCGATCGGCCAATGCATGCGGTGCCAAGCGCCAACCAGCATCGCGCAGTTGCACATGACGAAGCAGGACATCTCGTCATCGAGCGAAACCAGCAAGGCGCTGCGTGGAAAAAGCGTTCTGAACGACGGATTGAGGTTCATGCGCGAGCCGCCGGCCTCGCCTTGCGCACGATTTCCTGCTGCGATTCTCGCGGCTTTCTTTCGGCCGAGCTCTCGAGAACACCCGGACGATCCCAGTCGCCCTCCGGACGAACGATCACGTAGGGGCCGCTCTCGAGACCAATCGCGTCGGGAAGCGCGTCGTATTCAGCGATCATCTCGGAGTAGAGATGGTCGGAAAAAACGAAATCGTTTCCCGGCGAGAGGGGCTTGGCACCGAAATGCGCCCAGAATTTTTCGACACCCTGTCGCGCATGGCCGTAGATGCGGCGAAAGCCCTTGCGGCGCACGTGTTCGACCGCGGTACGCACCACATCGAAGGACACGCGCGTGCGGCGAAACTCCTTGCGAACCGCAAGTCTCTCGAGCTTGGCGAAATCGGCGAAATAGCGCGCTCGCAAGCAGCATGCCGGCTCGCTTCCGACAAAGCCGATGAAATGCGTCGCGCATTGATCGTTACCGTCGAATTCCTCCGCATAGGGGCACGCTTGCTCGGCCAAAAACACCGCCGCGCGGATCGCGTAAACCATCAGGAGATCATCGGCGCCGCGCGCGACCTTCACGTGCATCCGTCGAGGGCGCGCGGGTGCCTTCGGGAGGCGGTCTTCCGCGCAGCGAAGCTTGCTTGCCACAGCCTCCGAAAGCCCTGCCAGCTGGCGATGCACCGGGGATGCAAAAGGCGCAGCGCTCCGGCGTCGATATACGAAGAGATCGTTGGGTCCCTCGCGAACCGGCTCGAACCCCGTCCGCTCCATGAACTTCCAGCCCTTGGACGTGCCAGGGCGCGCGTACATGTCCACGTTTGCCAAGCCCGGCCGGCGAACGAACTCCATGACGTTGCCCATGGCCGCGACGCGTGCGCCGGGCAAATACATCGCCCAGGCGTAGAGTGCGCGCGGAGCCTCGCCCGGCACCGCAAGGTCGCCGAGGTCGGGATCGGCGATCGAGAGGGCGCCGTCGAGAAGGCGCTTCAAACCCGATTCGTTGAGGTAGAGGAATGCAAATCCCCCTGCCAGACCTCTGGCATCGAGGATCGCCAGGATGGTCTCGGGATTGAAGGCAAACACCCGGCGGATGGCCGGCTCGATGACCTTCATGGCAGGAATCTCAGGAGCAGCCCGCTCGATCAGCAGACTGAGTTCCGATGCCGTCGCGGGCCTGACGGTGAAGCGCCGGCTGGGCGGGATGTGATCCAGCGCTCGGCGCTTCAAAATCGGACCATCCATCAAGCCCCTCCGAGATTCGTAACATATGATTTGATTAATTTCGCATTGATCAGTTAGCATAAGCGAAAGGGGGTGCATCGAATGCAATCGAAACCGACGCAGGGTGCTTCAGATTTGGAGCTGGGGGGACAAGCGTTCATGCAGGAACTTTCCTGGGACGATCTGCGCATTTTCCTCGCTTGCACGTCTCAGGGCAGCTTGCGACGGGCATCCGAGGCGCTCGGCGTTTCCGCGAGCACGATCGCCAGAGCGCTCGACCGACTCGAAAAGACAGTGGGTTACCGCCTTTTCGCCCGCGACAAGGAGGGTCTCCGGCTCACCGATGACGGCCGCTTCATGCTCGATGAAGTGCGCGCGATGGAACGCGCCACTTTGAGCATCGCGCGGCGCAGCAGCGTGGGACAGGATCCCTTGCGTGGCATCGTGCGGGTCGCGATCACCGAAGGCCTCGGCACCTATTGGGTTTTGCCCAAGCTCCTGCCCTTTGCGCAGGCCCATCGCCTTCTCACCATGGAGTTGCGCTGCACGATGGATTCGACGGATGTGGCGCGGCTCGAGGCGGACATCTCGATTCAATTTCACAAGCCGAGCAACCCTGATCTTTTCGCCGCCCGTCTCGGTTATCTGCACACCTACCCGTTCGCATCCCAAGAATATGCTCGGCGCAACGGCGTTCCCAGGACCTTGGAGGAGGCGCGGCAGCATCGTTTCGTGCAGCAGGTATCGCCGCTCCTGCCCGAAGGCGCCTACGAGCGTCTGCTGGGCGTCGAAAGTCTCGACGGCATGGTGGCGCTACGCACCAACACGAGCTCGGCCGTGCTTTACGCCATCGAGCGCGACGCCGGCATCGGCTGGCTTCCCTCTTACGCTCTGGTGTTCGGCGGCCGTTTCATCCCCGTGGACATCGGGATCATCCACTCGCTTGAGATTTGGATGACCTACCATCCCTATATTCGCAATTCCGAGCGCCACATGGTTGTCGTCGACTGGCTGCGCAGATTGTTCGACGCGCGACGCTTTCCCTGCTTTCGCGAAGAGTTCATCCATCCGTTGGGTCTCGTCCCGATGATGGCGGATATCGCGGAAACCCATGGCGGACGAGGCTTTCTCGCCGCCGATCCGACCGGCCAGAGCAGCGGCACGGCGCATGCAGCAGCGATCGGACTGCCCGCCTCCGCGCATGCTCAAAGAGCAACGCTCGGAGGAGGCGGCGGCGATCGGTGATTCGCGGCCGGGAGCGCACCGAATCGCTGCTTCATCGTATGGGCCTTTTTTACTTGTGCGCGTCCGGTGTGTTTTTCCGTTGCCCATATCCAAAAGGGGCAGGCCAGCCGAATGACGAGCCCGCCGAAGAACCGAGGGGGAGGAAGGCCAAGCCCGCCTTCGACCGGCACCATCGCGCGAAGGACGGGCTCGTGATTGGTGAAGAAGTTTCTTACCCGCGACAAGCGCTCGCTCGAAGGGCGTGACGCGGCCAGCTGAACGTTCCCATCACCTTGTTTTCTCGCGAGGTTGTCGAGCTCGCACGCTCTCTTCACGCTCTCAATCGGGAGGAGCATGACCGCGCGTGCGTCGATGACGATGGCCGCTGAAAACCGGATCCGACATTCAGCACGGGCAGGTGTGCGCTCAACGCTAAGACGCGAAAATTCGACCGCGCCGGGTGAGGGCTTTTCCGCCCTCGGAAAACCCTACCTATAAGTGAGTATCACTCGTAACACTTCTAGCAGGTGGTAGTAATGCATTTTATCACCTCGCAAATGACCCGCCGCGATATAGCGTTGTCGTGTTGCCTCGCTCGCGAATCAGAGAAACTGAAACTCGACCGAACTCCCCTTTTTACTCATGCGGGGGTTCGTCAATTCGAGCCGCTCAGAACGCATATTGCGGACCGACTTGAATGGCGAGGCTGGAGTGCTCGATTCCGCAAATAAAGCGGTCAGGAGAACGACATGAAAGTGGTCATCCAGTGTGGCGGCAAGGGTACGCGTCTTCGGCCCTACACGATGGTCCTGCCAAAGCCACTCATGCCCGTCGGCTCCAAGCCCGTTCTCGAGCTCTTGCTCAAATGGCTTCGCAGAAACGGCACTCGAGATGTGTTCATCACCACCGGATATCTCGGTGGTTTGATCAAGGCCGTTTGCGGCGACGGCAGGCAATGGGACCTCCACATCAACTACACCGACGAGCCAGAACCGCTCGGCACGATCGGCCCGTTGAGCCTGATTCGCGAACAATTGGACAGCACGTTCCTCGTGATCAACGGCGACGTGTTGACCGACCTCAACTTCAACGCCTTTACGACCTATCATCGCCAGCGGCGCAGCGCGCTCACGATCGCCACCGCGACGCGAACCGTGAAGATGGATTACGGCGTGATCGAGGGCGAAAACGGTCGCGTGACGAAATTTCGGGAAAAACCCATTCTCTCGCAGATGGTCAGCATGGGGGTCTACTGCATGGACCCGCAGGTGCTCGACTACATCCCCTCTGGAGTGCCGTTCGGTTTCGACGATCTCATGCTCTGCGTGATGGATGCCGGCGTGCCCGTCCATACCTTCGAGCACAACGGGCTGTGGCTGGATGTCGGGCGCGTCCAGGACTTCCAGCAAGCGCAGGAACTCAACTGGGACGATCAGCCACCCGCCTTTCAAATCGTGGCTGCTGCCTAGGGAACGAACCACTCGTCGGGTGCGGATCACCCGAATACGGCGAGACTGTCGGTATTTGGCCGTTGCGCCGCGGGTCGTAAGTCCGGTGCGCTTTAGCCTCACCTCGAGGGTTCAAGGAGTGATTCGATGTTGATGGTCGCGGAACCAATATTGGGAGAGGAAGAAAAAGCAGCACTCTGCGAGGTCGTCGACAGCGGCTGGATCACCATGGGGGATCGCGTTCGCGCCTTCGAATGCGCTTTTGCCGAGCAGCACAACACTTCGGACTGCGTCGCGGTGAATTCCTGCACCGCCGCGCTCCACCTCATTCTCGAAGGTCTGGGTGTCGGCCGCGGTGATGAGGTGCTCGTGCCGTCCCTTTCGTTCGTCGCGACCGCCAATAGTGTTCTTTACGCGGGAGCCACGCCGGTATTCGTGGACATCGAAAGCCTCGACCTGCCCGTCATGTCGCTTTCGGACGCGGCCGCGAAATGCACGCCGCGCACGAAAGCCGTGATCCTGATGCACTATGCCGGTTACACGGTCGATCGCGCCGCTTGGCGTGATTTTGCGACTTCGCGAGGTCTCTTGCTCATCGAGGATGCCGCGCATGCGGCCGGTGCCGAGCAGGCCGGCACCTTCGGAGACGCCGCGGCCTTCAGTTTCTACGGCAACAAAAACATGACGACGGCCGAGGGTGGGGTGGTGTTGGCCGGCAACGAGGATGTCCTCGAAAAGATTCGTCAAATGCGCGGCCACGGCATGACGAGCGGCACGTTCCAACGGCGCTCGAGTCGGATCTCGACCTACGACGTCACCATGCTCGGATACAATTACCGCATGGATGAGCTTCGCGCCGCGATCGGCATCTTGCAGCTAAAGCGCCTGAGCGAGTGGAACGCCAAGCGTCGCGACCTCACCCAGGAATATATGCGCTCGCTTGGCGCGCAGTGCCCAGAGCTTTGCCTTCCGTTCGCGGCCTGGCACATGGCGTCCAATCACTTGGCGTCGCACCACATCATGCCGGTCGTTTTGCCTGAAAGCGTCGATCGGCAGCGTGTCGTGGATGAGTTGCGGGATGCGCAAATCCAAACCACCATTCACTACCCGCCGATTCACGAGACCACCTTCTACCGTGAGAATTTCCCCTGCGCGCCGTTGCCGCTCACCGAAGAGTTCGCGCGCCGCGAGCTGACTTTGCCGCTCCACCCGCGCATGGAGGAGCACCATATCGAGAAAGTGGTGTCGGCCATGGCCAAGGCACTCGATCGTGCCCTCTTGGAAGCCGTGTCATGACGCTCATGCAGTTCGCGGCCGCCTCGGAGGGCCGCGCGCCGAGAACGCCCGATGTCATCAGGCGTCTTCTGGACGTCACGGCCGCGCTCATCGCGCTCATTGTCTTCGGCCCGGCCATGATGATCATCATCGCGGCGATCTGGATGAGCGGCAGCCGACCGATCTTCTTCTCGCAAATTCGGCTGGGGCTCAGGGGACGCCATTTCCGAATCTACAAGTTCCAGAAGTTCCACAACCGTTGCGGGGGGGCGTCTGGACCGGTCACTGTGGACAATGATCCGCGCTTCACGCGCCTCGGCCGCTTCCTTGGGAAGACCAAGCTCGACGAGTTGCCGCAGCTTTGGAACATCCTCAGGGGCGATATGTCGATCGTCGGACCGCGCCCGGAAAGTCTCGAACTCGCCCATTGCTTCAGCGGCATTTACATGCGCGTCCTGCAATACAGGCCGGGCCTGTTTGGGCCAAATCAAGTGTTGTTTCGGAACGAAAGCTCAATCTTTCCGGACAACTATGACCCAGAGAAATTTTACTGCGAATATCTTTTTCCGCTAAAAGCCAACATCGATCTCGCCTATTTCCCGCATCGCACCTTGGCGTCGGATATCGGCTGGGTCGTTCGCGGGCTCCTCGCGGTGCTGGGCTGGCGCACCCTGTCGAACGAGGATCTGCAGCGCACGCTGAATGAAAGCCGCGGTGGCTGGAATTGGCAACAAGGGGTGCAGCCCTCTTTGACGTCCGAACAGATCATGCAGCCGGGGGAATGAAGCGTGGAGTATGAAGGTCTGAAGGTTCTCGTGACCGGCGCGGACGGTTTCATCGGTTCGCATCTGACCGAGAAGCTCGTGCGACGCGGCGCCAAGGTGACGGCGCTTTGCTTGTACAACTCGTTCGACCAGCATGGGTGGCTCGATGATCTGCCGGATGAGACGCGCGGCAAACTGAAGCTCGTGCGCGGCGATATTCGCGATGCTGCCTTTGTGCGCCGCCTTGCGGAGGGGCAGGAAATCATCTTTCATCTCGCCGCTCTCATCGCCATCCCGTATTCCTATACGGCGGCGCAAAGTTATGCCGAAACCAACGTGCTCGGCACGCTCAACGTTCTCGAGGCGGCGCGAGAGCACAGGGCCCTTCGGGTGGTGCACACCTCTACGAGCGAGGTTTATGGAACCGCGCTCACCATGCCCATCGACGAGAGCCATCCGCTCCAGGGGCAATCCCCATATTCGGCATCCAAGATCGGCGCGGACATGATGGCGGAGGCCTTCGCCCGCTCCTTCGAGCTACCGGTTGCCATCTTGCGGCCTTTCAACACCTTCGGCCCGCGCCAAAGCGAACGCGCCATCATTCCGACCATCATACGCCAGGCGCTCGATCCCTCCTGCAACGCCATACGCACGGGCGACACCTCGCCGTTGCGTGACTTCACGTTCGTCGAGGACACGGCGGAAGCCTTCCTGGCGCTCGGAATTGCGCGCGACATCCAATACGGGCGGCCCTACAATGCGGGAAGCGGCAAGGCGGTGAGCGTCAAGGACATCATCGATCTCGTTCTCGAGGCCACGCGATGCCAACGCCCCGTGGTGCAGGATGCAAACCGGATGCGACCCGCGGGGTCCGAAGTACGCGCGCTCCTCGCCGACAGCCGGCGTCTCAGTCAGGATACGGGATGGCGCCCCAGAATCGACCTGCGTGAGGGATTGGAGCGGACCATCGCATGGTGGCGCGAACGGTTGGCCCTGGGGCTAGTGCGTCGCGAGACCGGTTTCATGACATGATGGACATGCACGTCGAGGCGGAACGGATCGAACCGGCCGCCGCGACAAGCCCGCCAGCCCCCAACTTCTGTGCCTGCGGCAGCGGCCTGCGGGCGCGCCGTTGTTGCGATCTCGAGCCGAGCTATGTCGCGCCACCCGAAGCCAGGGACGCGGCGGAGCGACTGGCCAAAAAAGCGGGGAAAGCCCTCGCCAATGGCCATTTCGCGATGGCGGAGAGGCAGTCCCTCGAAGCGCTGGAAAAGGCCCCTCGCCTTTGCGCCGCTCTCGCGATCCTCTACCAAGTGCGGCGGCACGGCGGCGCCGATCAGGCGGCGCTCACCTTGCTGCAACGCGTGGTCGAGCTCGAGCCCAACAATATCGAAGCCACCCAGGAATTGGCGATGCTCCTTTTCCAAAAGGGTGATCTTTCGGCCGCCGAGCACCAAGCGCGAAACGCGATCAGGCTCGCGCCGAGCCATCCACGCTCGCACAATCTGATGGGCATGATTCTCACTGAAGCCCAACGCCCGCACATCGGAGAACATCACTATCGCCGCGTGCTCGAGCTCTCGGGCGACCGCGATCCGATACTGCTTGCCAACCTGGCCTGGAACCTCAAATGCCAGGGGCGGATAGCCGAGGCACGCCAGCTCTATGTCCAGTCCACCCAAGCCGCTCCCGAGGTTTTCCAGACGCTTTTCGGCTGGGGACAGCTCGAGGAGGCGGATGGCAACTTTGCCGAGGCCCGCGAAAAATTCGATCGCGCCGCAAAGCTCCGTCCCGACGATCCGGGCTTGAAGGTCGCGCGCGCCACGCTTCTGGCGCGCCAGGGCAAGCTTGCCGACGCCCTTTGCGCGCTTGAAACCGGCACGGATGCTGGCCTCGACTCCAACATGCTTCTCGAGAAAGGGCGAATACTGGACAAGCTCGCCCGTTACGATGAGGCTTTCGCCTGTTTCGATGCGGCGAAAAGCCAAGCGCGCGCGCTCACGGGCAAGAGCTATCTCGAACGTGAAGCACGCGACATGGCCGACCGGCTGCGGAACTTCTTCGTCGGAGAGCGGCTTCGCCTTTTTGCTCCTTGCACCCCGCGCGAGGACCGCCCGCAACCCATTTTCATCCTCGGCTTTCCGCGCTCGGGAACGACGTTGATGGAACAGGCGCTCTCCAGCCATCCGAGGATTTCGGCCGGAGACGAGCTTCCCTTCATCAATGAGTGCGCGGATTCGATCGGGCGCTGGTTCGGCAGTCCGCTTTCCTATCCGGAGGCCCTGGCCGAGCTGTGGATGGGCGACAACCGGCAAGGGCTCGAGGAGCTGCGGGACATCTACCTTCGCAAGGCGCAGTTGCGCGGGATCGTCGAGCCGGGAAGTGCCCATTTCACGGACAAGATGCCCCTCAACGAGACGCATCTTGGACTGATCGCTTGCATGTTCCCGCGATCGCCGCTCATTCACTTGTTGCGACATCCCCTCGATGTCGTTCTTTCCGTCTACTCGCATCATCTGACGCACGGATATTTCTGCGCCTTCGAGCTCGAGACGATCGCGCGACACTATGTGCTCGTGATGGATCTCGTCCATCATTACCGCGCGCAGATGGCGCTTCGCTATTTGCCGGTTCGTTACGAGGACATGGTCGACGACGTCGCCGGCAATTTGCACCGCATCCTCGATTTTGTCGGCGAGCCTTTCGATGAACGCTGTGTCAACTTTCAAGAAAACCGCAGGGTGCCGCACACGCCGAGCTATGCGCAAGTAACGGAGAAAGTGTACGACCGGTCCCGCTACCGCTATCGGCACTATCTGAAGCATCTTGAACCCGTAATTCCGATACTTGAACCAGTCATGGATCGCCTCGGCTACAGCGTGTAGTTGCTGGCCGAAGGCAAAGTGAGCGTAAGGCGTTCGGAACCTTTTTACCCCGCATCAGAAGGGCGAGGATTGGCGTGACCCTGTCGTGGTCCTCAACGAACGCTTCCGCATCAGGTCGTCCGCCTGGCTCTCCACGCTCGGCGTGCAGGATCTCGTGATGACGATCGAGAGGGATCCGGGGCTCACCGTCCTCGTCATGCTGCTGCAGCTTCATGGGGTTGCGGCGGAGGCCGGCCAGATCGCGCACCGCTGCGGCTCGGGAAGTATCGGCGTGACGGAAATGCTCCGCTGCGCCAAGGAGCTCGGGCTCAAGGCGCGCGCGTTCAAGACCAGATGGCACCGGCTCGCGCGCACGCCGCTGCCAGCCATCGCGGAGCTCGCCGATGGCGGCTTTCTCATCCTCGGCAAGGTAAGCGATGAGCAGGTTCTGGTTCAGCGCACTTCGGTGCCCCGTCCGGAAGTGCTCTCGCGCGCCGATTTCGAGGCGCTGTGGAACGGCGGCATCGTCTTGATGGCACGGCGCGCCTCGCTTTCGGATCTCTCGCGCCGTTTCGACATCACCTGGTTCCTCGGCGCGGTTCACAAATACCGCAGGCTTCTCGGCGAGGTGCTCGCGGCATCGCTTTTCCTCCAGCTCTTCGCGCTCTTGAGCCCGTTGTTCTTCCAGGTGGTGATCGACAAGGTTTTGGTGCATCGCGGCTTGAGCACGCTCGAAGTCTTGGTCGTGGGTCTCGCGGCGATCGCCGTCTTCGAGGCGATTCTCGGCACGTTGCGCACATATCTTTTTGCTCACACCACGAACCGCATCGATGTCGAGCTGGGCGCGCGGCTGTTTCGCCATTTGTTGTCGCTGCCGCTCAGCTATTTCCAATCGCGCCGCGTGGGCGACTCGGTGGCTCGTGTCCGCGAGCTCGAAAATATCCGCAACTTCCTGACCAGCTCGGCGCTGACGCTCGTCATCGATCTCGTCTTCACGGTCGTTTTCCTCGCCGTCATGCTCGCCTACTCGCCCTGGCTCACCTTAATCGTCATCGGCGCGTTCCCCGTCTACATCGGCATCTCGGCGGGCGCGACACCACTCTTCCGCAGGCGACTTGACGAGAAATTTCGCCGAGGCGCCGAAAATCAGGCCTTCCTGGTCGAGAGCATCACGGGTGTGGAGACGTTGAAGGCGCTCGCCGTCGAACCCCAGATGCATCGCCGCTGGGAGGAGCAGCTGGCCGCCTACGTGGCCGCAAGCTTCCGCGTGCTCAGCCTCGGCAATATCGCAAGCCAGTCCATTCAACTAGTCAGCAAGATCGTCACGGCCGCCGTGCTTTTCTTCGGGGCGAAACTGGTCATCGAGGGGAGCCTCACCGTCGGAGAGCTTGTCGCGTTCAACATGCTCGCGAGCCGCGTGAGCGCGCCCGTCCTGCGCCTCGCGCAGATGTGGCAGGATTTTCACCAGGCCCGCATCTCCGTCGATCGGCTCGGCGACATCCTCAACGCACGTCCCGAGCCGACGCTTTCGTCGGGTCGCGCCGCGCTTCCCCCAATTCGCGGCGACGTGATCTTCGAGCATGTAGGCTTTCGCTACCGCATCGACGGACCGGAGATCCTGCGCGATGTGAGCTTCGAGATAAGCGCCGGCCAGGTCGTCGGGCTCGTCGGCTCGTCCGGCTCGGGCAAGAGCACGATCGCCAAGCTCATGCAGCGCCTCTATGTGCCCGAGACGGGGCGCGTGCTCGTCGACGGTGTCGATCTTGCGATGATCGATGCGGCCTGGCTGCGCCGACAGATCGGCGTGGTTCTGCAGGAGGATGTGCTGTTCAACCGCTCGGTGCGCGACAACATCGCGCTTGCCGATCCAGCGATGCCGATCGAGAACGTGATCCAGGCGGCGGAGCTCGCCGGCGCCCACGACTTCATCCTCGAGCTGCCGGAAGGCTATGACACGATCATCGGCGAACGCGGCGGCACCCTCTCGGGTGGCCAGCGCCAGCGGATCGCGATTGCGCGCGCGCTGGTCACCGACCCGCGCATCCTGATCTTCGACGAGGCAACGAGCGCTCTCGATTACGAAAGCGAGCGCATCATCCAGGACAATATGCGGCGCATGGCCGAGCGCCGCACGGTGTTCATCATCGCGCATCGCCTCTCGATGGTGCGCCGAGCGGACCGGATCATCGCGATCGATCGCGGACGCATCGTGGAAGACGGCACGCATGACGACCTTATTCGGTCGAACGGCCGCTATGCCAACCTGCACTTCCTGCAAGCGGGGATCAATGACAACCGCTAGGAACATCATCAAGTTTCCGGAGAGACCGGCGCGGCGGCGCGATTACGAGACGGCCTTCCTCCCGGCCGCCCTCGAGGTCGTCGAGACGCCGCCCTCCCCGATCGGTCGCGCCATCATCGCCACGATCATCGCCTTCTTCTGCATCGCGCTCGCCTGGGCCTCGATCGGCACGGTCGACATCGTGGCGAGCGCACCGGGGCGCATCATACCGAATGGTCGCACCAAATTGATCCAGCCCTTCGAAACCGGAGTGGTGCGCTCGATTCACGTGCGCGACGGTGACGCGGTGAAAGCAGGCGACGTCTTGATCGACCTCGATCCCACGATCAACGCCGCCGAGGTCGAGCATGTGAAGAGCGACCTCCTTGCCGCCAAGCTCGACGTCGCTCGCCTCAAGGCAGCCCTTGCGGGCGGCGCGACGCCCCTCAACGACTTCGCCCCGCCGCCCGATGCGGCCGCAACGCTCGTGGAAACGTACCGGCGGTTTCTTCTCACCCAGACGAGCGAGCACAACGCCAAGCTTGCGGAGATCGATCGGGAGCTCGCGCAGAAAGAGGCTGAAGGCGAGACGATTTCCGCCACCATGGCGAAGCTCCAAGCCATCATTCCTCCGCTCCAAGAGCGCACGACCATGCGCAAGAACCTCTTCGACCGGGACCTCGGATCGAAGATCGCCTATCTCAACGAGCTGCAAGACCTCATCGGCCAGCAAAACGAGCTCCTGGTGCAAAAAAGCAAGCGCCACGAGGTCGATGTCGCGGTGTCGGTGCTCAAGGAGACGCGTGCCAAAGCCGAAGCCGAATATCAGCGTGGCTTGTTCGACGACCTCGCGAAGGCAGAGCAAAAGGTCGCGGGACTCTCCCAAGACGCCATCAAGGCCGAACGCCGGGCCGGCTTGCAGCTCCTCGCCGCGCCCGTTGACGGCATCGTCCAGCAACTTGCCGTGCATACGGTCGGCGGCGTCGTCACACCCGCCCAGGCACTCGCGGTCGTCGTGCCCCTCGATGCCGAGCTGGAGATCGAAGCGATGGTCTCGAACCGCGACATCGGCTTCGTTTCCCGCGGCCAGGAAGCCGAGATCAAGGTGGATACGTTCAACTTCACTCGTTACGGCCTCTTGCACGGGCGCGTTCTGAGCGTCTCGGGAGATGCGGTGAGCCGCGACAAGAATGCCGAGAATTCACGCGAGAAGGACACCGCTCAAGCCCCGTCCGACGAGACGAAGGAGACTGGACCCGCCTATGTGGCACGAGTGGCGCTTGATCGCACGCAGATGCAAGTGGAAGGGAGGATGGCCCAACTCGAGCCCGGGATGGCGGTCACGGTCGAGATCAAAACGGGGTCGCGGCGAATCATCACCTATCTGCTCTCGCCGCTTATGCGCTACAAGCAAGAAGTCCTGCGCGAAAGATGAAGCGAGAGGGTCCGACCGCTTTACGAGGAGGCGCCGTCGCACGCGAAGCCGCGCCCGTCTTCGGACAGTGGCTCAATGCGGCATTTCCCACGGGAGACGCCGCCGCTGCACAATCAGTCGGTCCGAGCCTGCCGCTTTCAGCTCTCGCGTTTCCATCTTCGAAGCCGCTCAAAGACCCCGCGCAAAGCCGCTGTCCCAACCGTCTCGGATCTACGGAACCGGCCAAGAGCCCTGATGCGTTGAAGAAGCTCGAGACTTCCGCAGCGGCCCCGATGAGCGTGACCCGTTTACCCATGATTGAACCTGCCGCAAGCCCAATGCCCCGCGTCCCGGTGCCGCTCGATGAAGCTTTGACGATCGCCAACGAATTCATCGAATCCGGGCGTTTGCCGGAAGCAGAAAAATTGCTCGACCACATCATCTCCGCGGTCCCGGAATCGCCCTTGGCTCTGCACCAGAAGGGTGTCGTGCTTTTTCGGACCGGCCATCACCAAGCCGCAGCCGAAACGGTGGAACGTGCCATCAAGCTGTCGCCTGGCGCGATCAATTTCAGGCGCAGCCTCTGCCCGATCTATGAACGTCTCGGTCGCTATGACGACGCGGTGAGGATCGGCTGCGAATCGCTCGACATCGACGGAGACGATCTGCAAACCCTCCACAACCTCGCCGTCGTGCATTATCGGCGCCTCGAGCTCGATGAGAGCATCGCCTGTGCGCGGCGAGCGCTCACGCTCGATCCCACAGCGGCCGGACCTCACTTTCAATTGGCCGAGGCCCTTTTATTGCGAGGCGATTTCGCGCAGGGGTGGGAAGAATATGAATGGCGCTTCAAGATTCCCGGCGCCCCGCCGCTCATGCCTCCCACCGATCGGCCACAATGGGATGGGGCGCCGATAGGCGAGGCCAAATTGCTCCTGATCGCGGATCAAGGCTTTGGCGATTCGATCCAATTTTCCCGCTACATTCCGAAGGTGCTCGAGCGCTGCTCGAACGTCGCCGTGGTCGCCGACCCCTTGCTTCATCCAATCATCCGCCAGGTCAGTCCCGAGGTCGCTCTCGTGGATCGTTGGCAAGGATGCCCGGAATATGTGGCCTACTCTCCCTTGTCGAGCTTGCCGCGCGTCTTTGGCACGAGGCTCGACACGATTCCGCGCGAGCTTGCCTATCTTCATGGCGACGATAGCCGAACCGCGGCCTGGCGGGCGCGCCTCGACGACCTCGTGCCTTCGGGCTTTCGTCGCGTCGGGATTGCCTGGGCCGGCAGGTCGACGCACAACAACGATCTCAACCGCTCGATGCGGCTTCGCGAATTTGCCCCGATCGCAGCGCTCGACCGGGTTGCCCTACTCTCATTGCAAAAGGGAGAGGGGCAGAAAGCGATCGCCGAATATTACGGACGCGCGCCCTTGTTCAATCTCGGCGCCGAAGTCACCGATTTCCTCGACACGATGAGCATCATCGATCTCACGGATGTCGTGGTGACGGTCGACACGGCGATCGCGCATCTCGCGGCCGCGATGGGCAAACCGGCATTCATCCTGTTGCCTTTCGCGCCCGATTGGCGCTGGCTCCTCGAGCGGACCGACAGCCCTTGGTACCCGAGCGCGCGACTATTCCGGCAACGATCTGCCGGCGATTGGGGCAGCGTGATGGGGGATGCAGCCAAGGCTGTGGCCGAGATCGGGCCTCGGAATTGAGGTAAACTGGCCGCCGCCGCCGATTATGGTTAAGGGCGTAACGTTGCCCACGCCTCCTCGACGCCTTGTCTCTCGTCCTATATTCGGTCAGCGAAGCTTTCCAGCCGTGAGGCTAGGTGAGCAAGGCGGAGGCGAGGATGGTGGCGCGCGCCGAGAGGGCACTTTTCGAGACCGAATTCGCCGAGCATCTCGCGCTCGTCGAGTTGACGCGAGAAGCGGCACTCACCGCTTTTCTTGAGATGCTCGACGCTTGGGTGCGATGCATCGCGGGGGGCGGCAAAATCCTCTTCTTCGGCAATGGCGGGAGTGCCGCCGATGCGCAGCACCTCGCAAGCGAGCTCGTGGTGCGCTATCAGGAAGATCGCGCCGCGATTGCGGCCATCTCCTTGAGCGCCGATCCGAGCATCCTCACTGCCGGCGGCAATGATTTCGGATTCGAGAACATATTCTCGCGACAGATCGAAGCGCTCGGCCGCCCAGGGGACATTGCCTTCGCGATTTCCACTTCCGGTCGAAGCCCGAACATTCTCGCCGCGCTCAAATCGGCGCGTGCGCATGGGCTCGTCGCGGCGGGAATGACCGGGGCACACGAAAGCCCGATGGTCGAAATCGCCCATCCCTTGATCGTCGTGCCTTCACGCCGGACGGCGCGCATCCAGGAAATGCATGGCTTGATCGGGCATATCCTGTGCCTTTCCCTCGAGCGCGCGCTAAAAATGGATCAAAGCGCGACCGCGACTGCAACAACAGGACCTTCGCCTTGTCGTTAGAGTACGAGATCGTATCGGCTTTCGCGGGCATTCGTGTCGTCGTGATCGGCGACGTCATGCTCGACCGTTTCGTCTTCGGCGACGTCCAGCGGGTTTCGCCCGAGGCTCCCATACCGATATTTCGTTTTCGCCATGACGATCAGGCGCTCGGCGGTGCCGGCAACGTTGCGCGCAATGTCGTGCGAATGGGCGGGCAGGCGACGCTCATCGGCGTCATCGGCGAGGATGCGACAGGGGCTGCCCTCGTCTCGGCGGCTTCCCGCGAAGCCGGACTTACGACTTCCCTCGCCATCGATGCGGCCCGGCGAACGACACTGAAGACACGCTTCGTTGCGCAAGGCCAACAGCTTCTTCGGGTGGATGAGGAGAATGCCGTAAGCGTAGCTGCGATTCTCGCGGACGATTTGCGCCAACGGATCGAGGCGACCGTCGAAAACGCCAAGGCCGTCATCCTGAGCGACTACGCCAAAGGCGTGCTGACCGAAGCAACGGTCGCCGCGGCGCTGAGCGCGGCGCGGGGTTCGGGCGCGCTCGTCGTCGTCGACCCGAAGGCGCGGGACTTTCGCCGTTACGCCGGCGCGACCGTGATCACGCCCAACGCGCTCGAAGCTTCCCAAGCGACCGGGATCGACTGTGACGAAGACGAGGGGGCGGCCCGCGCGGGCCGCGCCATCGCCTCGATGACTGGATGCTCCGCGGTCGTGATCACACGCGGCGCGCGAGGGATGACCGTTGTCTGCGACGCAAAAGGCACTGACCGCATCGTTCATCTGCCGACCGAGGTGCGTCAGGTGTACGATGTGTCGGGCGCCGGAGACACCGTCTTGGCCGCGCTTGCGCTTGCGCTCTCGGCCGGCGCTCCCATCGAGAAAGCCGCGCAAATCGCCAATCTCGCGGCCGGAATAGCGGTGGGAAAGGTCGGAACGGCCGCCGTCGAGGCCGCTGAGTTGCGGCGCGCCATCAATCAATCGGCGGTGCTCGCCCATGACGAGAAGATCGTGGACCTCGAAACCGCCGCAGGCATTGCGCGCTCCTGGCGGGCTCGGGACCAGCGCGTCGTGTTGACCAATGGCTGTTTCGATCTCTTGCATCCCGGCCACACAACGCTTCTGCGAAAGGCAAAAGCGATGGGAGACAAGCTCGTCGTGGCCATGAATTCCGATGAATCGATCAAGCGCCTCAAGGGTCCGGGCCGGCCTGTGCAAAACGAGGCGGCACGCGCCGTCGTCATGGCCTCGATCGCCCCCGTCGATCTCGTTGTGATCTTTTCCGAGGACACGCCGCTTCGCGTGATCGAGGCCATACGGCCGGACGTGCTGGTGAAGGGCGCCGACTACGCGCTCGATCAGGTGATCGGTCGCGACATCGTCGAAGCTTATGGTGGCCGCGTGGCGCTCGTGCCGCTCGAAAAGGGACATTCGACATCGAGCGCGATCCGCAAAGCCGCCGCGGTTTCCAGTTGACACAGATGAAGCCTTTCGGAGCCCATGACCGTGGCACTCGACATTGAAGAAGCTCGTGACGTGACAGGAACACGTTCCGGCGCAAAGAGAGAGCCCTTTTCAGAAAACGGCCGAAGGGGACTCTTGCGGTTCCTCACTTGCGGCTCCGTCGATGATGGCAAATCGACTCTGATCGGGCGATTGCTTTTCGAGCAAAAGCTCGTGCTCGACGATCAAATGAGCGCTCTCGCGCGCGACAGCCGCAAATATCGGCCGGACGAAGAGATCGATTACTCGCTGCTCGTGGACGGATTGGAGGCCGAGCGCGAGCAAGGCATCACGATCGACGTTGCCTATCGCTATTTTGCCACGCCAAAGCGCTCGTTCATGGTGGCCGACACGCCAGGCCACGAGCAATACACGCGCAACATGGTGACAGGCGCTTCAAACGCTGAACTTGCGGTGCTCCTCGTCGACGCGAGCAAAGGTTTGACGGCACAGACTTGCCGTCACGCTCACGTCGTTTCTCTTCTCGGCATCCGCCATGTCGTGTTGGCGGTGAACAAGATCGATCTCGTCGGTTTTGACGAGAACGTTTTCGAACAAATTCGTGCGGCATTCGACACACTCGCCAAACCGCTGGACTTCAAGTCGCTCACGACCATTCCGATTTCGGCACGCCACGGGGACAATGTCTCCGTGCGAAGCGAACGGACGGCCTGGTACGCCGGGCCGTCCCTCCTCGAGTTCCTCGAGACGGTAGAGGTCGATCACGAAACACCGGGCGCGGCTTTTCGGATGCCGGTGCAAATGGTGAGCCGTCCGCACGCGAATTTTCGCGGCTATTGCGGCACGATCGCTTCTGGCCGTGTGCGCAGGGGCGATGAGGTGACCGTGGCGCCCTCGTTTCGCTCGAGCCGGATCGAGCGCATCCTGCGCGGAAGTGAGGAGCTCGACGAGGCCGTGAACGGGGATGCGGTCACCGTGACGCTCAGCAACGAAATCGATGTCTCGCGCGGCGATGTGCTCGGCGCCCCGCGAAACCCCCCTCAGATCGGCTCGCAATTCACCGCCCATCTCATTTGGATGGGCGAAGAGCATCTCCTTCCGGGCCGCGCCTATATCATCAAGCTCGCGACGCGAACCGTGGGCGCCTCGGTCACCGAGATCAAACACCGCATCGACGTGGAGACGCTCGCCCACACGGCGGCTCGTACCTTGGAGATGAACGAAATTGGCCTGTGCAACATCGCGGTTTCCCAGCCCATCGTCTTCGACCTCTATGCGGAGAACCGCACGACCGGCGCCTTCATCCTGATCGACCGCATGAGCAATGCGACCGTCGCGGCCGGCATGATTCTGCACGGGCTCAATCGATCCGACACCGTGCGGCCGCAGGCGCTGAGCGTAAGCAAGCAAGATCGCATTCGCCTCAAGGGGCATTCTCCGGCGCTCATCTGGTTCACAGGGCTTTCGGGAGCGGGAAAATCGACCATCGCCAATGCGCTCGAAGCGCGCTTGAACGGGATGGGTGTGCACACGCTTCTCCTCGACGGCGATAATGTGCGGGGCCGCCTCAACAAGGATCTCGGCTTCACCGATGTCGACCGCGTCGAGAACATCCGCCGCGTCGGCGAGGTGGCAAGGCTGATGCTCGAGGGCGGCCTCGTCGTCCTTTGCGCCTTCATCTCGCCCTTCGCTGCCGAGAGGCGCTTGGTGCGTGAAATGGTCCAGGAGGGCGAGTTCATCGAAGTCCATGTAGACGCGCCGCTCGAGACCTGCATCGCGCGCGACCCCAAAGGTCTCTATCGGCGCGCGCTCGCCGGTGAGATCAGGAATTTCACCGGCATCGACCAGGTATACGAGCCGCCCGCCTCGCCCGAACTGGTGCTCCACAGCGCAAGCGGCAGCGCGGGCGAGCTTGCCGAACGCGTGGTCGCCGAGCTTCGTCGCCGCCGCATCATCGGCGCTTAAGCGCAAAAGCAGGCGCCAGAAACTCTAGATGACATTCGATATGACACTCGACCGACATCTGCGAGAACTCGAGGCCGAGTCGATTTTTATTTTGCGCGAGGCCGCGGCCGAATTCCGCAACCCCGTCATGCTCTATTCGATCGGCAAGGATTCGAGCGTCCTCTTGCACCTCGCGCTCAAAGCCTTCGCGCCCGGCAAGCCGCCCTTCCCGCTGCTTCACGTCGACACGCTTTGGAAGTTTCGGGAGATGATCGCGTTTCGCGACGCGACGGCAACCCGGCTCGGCATCCCTCTTATCATTCACGTGAATGCCTTAGGCGTCGAACGCGGCATCTCGCCGATCGCGTCGGGCTCAGCGCTCCACACGCACGTGATGAAGACCGAAGCTTTGCGCCAGGCGCTCGATGAAAGGAAATTCGACGCGGCGATCGGCGGCGCGCGCCGGGATGAGGAGAAGAGCCGCGCCAAGGAGCGCATCTTCTCCTATCGCACGGCAAATCATGGCTGGGAGCCGCGCAGTCAGCGCCCCGAGCTTTGGCGGCTCTTCAATACACGGGTCAATCCGGGAGAGACGATGCGGGTCTTTCCGCTCTCAAATTGGACCGAGCTCGATGTGTGGCGCTATATCCGAGCCGAGAACGTCGAGGTGGTCTCGCTCTATTTTGCGAAGCCCCGCCCCGTCGTCGAACGCGAAGGCATGCTCATCATGGTGGATGACGAGCGCTTGCCGTTGCGCGCGGGCGAGGAAGCGAGGACGGAGCTCGTGCGCTTCCGGACGCTTGGCTGCTACCCGCTCACCGGCGCGATCCGATCTAGCGCGACGACGCTCAACGATGTGATCGAGGAGACGCAACGTTCGACGTTGTCGGAGCGCCAAGGCCGAGCCATCGACCATGACGACCAAAGCTCAATGGAAAAGAAAAAGCGCGAAGGCTATTTTTGAGGGACGCTTTGGGGCGAACGCTCATCCTTCTCCCCATTGCTTGAGAAGGTGGGCATCGCGAAGCGATGCTCGGATGAGGGGCACTGGGCGCGAAGCATAATCGCATCCGCCTTCCCCTGACATGCGTGCCGGACGAGCGGGCCCTCATCCGTCGATCGCTGACGCGATCGACACCTTCTCCCACGCGAAGAGCGCGGGAGAAGGAGGCGCCTCTTCCTTGTAACAATCGTCACCGAAGCTACGGCGAAGAAGCTTTGTCCGCGTTGTTGCCGAGGCGTGTGACCGTCCCGTCGCCT
>JAFBAS010000140.1 GCA_019247605.1 Hyphomicrobiales bacterium | reverse complement strand
AGCGTGGTGTCGTGGGAAAGCCGAGGGGGCTTTGACATGCTCGGATCATGTTGATATCAACGTTTCCTGTCAACTTCCAAGTCGACTTGCCCAGTCGACTCGCCGTCGCATGATTTCCACACAATGGGTTCATGTCCGATTTCCCGCGAGCGCCGAGCCTCGCGCCGTGTTCGTCACAATTCGGCGTTATGACCGATATCGAAACCAACGGAGGACGATATGCAGCCCAATCCCGTCGTGTCGCGTGAGGAATGGCTCGTCGCACGCAAGGCGCTTCTCGCTAAGGAAAAAGAGGCGACGCATCTGCGCGACGAGATCAATGCCGATCGCCTGGCCCTGCCTTGGGTCAAGGTCGACAAGAATTACGCTTTCGACACGCCGGCTGGCAGAAAGTCGCTTGCCGAATTATTTGACGGCCGCAGCCAGCTCATTACCTACCATTTCATGCTCGGGCCTGGCTGGAGCGCAGGCTGCCGTGGCTGCTCTTTCGTCGCCGATCACTTCGATGGCGCCTTGCCGCATCTCGAGCATCACGACGTCACCTTGACCGCGGTTTCGCGCGCCCCACTTGCCGAGATCGAACGCTACAAGTCCCGCATGGGCTGGCGGTTTCCCTGGGTTTCTTCTTTCGGGAGCGACTTCAATTTCGATTACCACGTCTCCTTCACGAAGGACGAGCTGCGAAACGGCAAAGTCGTCTACAATTTCCGGGAGATCGACCTCGCCGACGCGTCCGAAGAGCAGCCGGGCTTGAGCGCGTTCTGCAAAGACGAAGCCGGCGCGGTGTATCACACCTATTCGAGCTACACGCGCGGTTTCGAGGAGTTGATCGGCACCTTGATGCTTCTCGATCGCGCCCCGAAAGGCCGCAACGAGAAATCGACCATGGATTTCGTGCGCCGGCACGACGAATACGGGAAAGAAGAAAAGCCTGAGAGCCGGGCGCGATCACGCGGCTGACGGGCACGCAAGATTCGACGATTGACGAACCCGATGACCTATCAAAGTGAGGTGAAAAGCTCGCAACGAGAAGCGTAGCAAGAGGAGAGAGCGATGTCGTCTGCACGTGGCAAATTTGTCTGGTACGAACTGATGACGACCGATCCGAAGGCGGCGGAGAACTTCTACAGTGCCGTTATCGGCTGGGACGCGAAGGACGCCGGCATGCCCGGCATGTCCTACACCATCGTCTCGGCCGAGAACGTTCCCGTCGGCGGCTTGATGCAGGTTCCGCAAGAGGCGGCCCAGATGGGCGCGCGGCCTTCCTGGGGCGGCTACATCGCGGCGGATGACGTGGATCAATTCGCCGAGAAAGTGAAAGAGGCGGGCGGCAAGGTTCACCGCGCTCCCGCCGACATCCCCAATGTCGGGCGCTTTGCCGTCGTCGCCGATCCGCAAGGCGCCGTGTTCATGCTCTTCAAGGGGACGAACGGAGCCGAGCCGCCGCAAGCCCCCCCGCACGCGACGGGTCACGCCGGCTGGCGCGAGCTCCACGCGGGCGAATGGAAGGGCGCGTTCGACTTTTATGCGAAGCTCTTCGGCTGGACGAAGGGTGAGGCGATCGACATGGGACCGGGCGGCACCTACCAGCTCTTCGCCATCGGCGAAGCGCCGGCGGGCGGGATGCTGACCAAGCAGCCTGCCGAGCCGCACCCTTATTGGATGTATTACTTCAACGTGAAGGGGATCAACGCGGCCGCGCAGCGGGTGAAGGACAACAAGGGCGAAGTCTCGAACGGACCGCACCAGGTGCCGGGCGGGAGCTGGATCATCCACTGCCGCGATCCGCAAGGCGCGATGTTCGCCCTCGTCAGCCCCGAGGCGTGATCTCGAGAAGGTTGCGCGGCGAGGCCATGGCTAGCTTCGCCGCGCTCAATGGAACAGAATCTTCGAAAGGAAGAGCTTTGCTCTTTCGCTTGCCGGATTCGAGAAGAACGCCTCCTTTCGGGAATCCTCGACGATCTCGCCCTGATCCATGAAGATGACGCGATCGGCGACGCGCCTGGCGAAGCCCATCTCGTGAGTGACGACCATCATCGTCATGCCTTCGCGCGCGAGCTCGACAAGCACATCCAGGACTTCGCTGATCGTTGCAGGGTCGAGCGCGGAGGTCGGTTCGTCGAACAGCATGGCTCGAGGATCGAGCGCGAGCGCGCGTGCGATGGCGACGCGCTGCTGTTGACCGCCGGAGAGGTTCGCGGGCATCGCATCCGCCTTTTCAGCAAGACCCACCCGATCGAGAAGCTCGCGGCCGCGCTCGCGAGCCTCGCTCCTGCTGCGCCGCAGGGCGTGCACTTGCGCCAACATGACATTCTCGAGCGCGGTCATGTGCGGATAGAGCTCGAAATGCTGGAACACCATCCCGATGCGCATGCGCAATCGCGGCAAGTCCGTGCCCTTCGCGCCGACCTCGACCCCTTCCACGGTGATGCTGCCGGATTGAAAGGGCTCGAGGCCGTTGATGCATTTGATGAGCGTGCTTTTGCCCGATCCGGAGGGGCCGCAGACGACCACGACTTCACCAGCCGCGACAGCGGTGCTGCAACGACGCAGGACCGGCGTCGCGCCATAAGCCTTCGAGACCTCCTTCAGGACGATGATCGGCTCGCGCATGAGTGCTTCGACTCTACACCGCGAGCCTTGCGTGAAGCACGCGCCCGATCGAGGACAAAAGCAGGCAAAGGACCAGATAGGTCAGCGCGATGAAAGCCAGAATGGTCACGGGCGCGAAAACGCGCGCATTCACCAGCATCGCGCTGCCGGTGAATTCCTGCACCCCGATCACGGACGCGACCGAGGTGAATTTCAAGAGGCGCACATATTGATTGAAAAGCGTCGGGATGATGCGGCGCAAGGCGAGCGGGATCACGATGAGCCCGAGCGCTTGCCAGTGCGTCAACCCCGTCGCCAAAGCAGCTTGCACAAGCCCCGGCTTGATCGAGCGCAGCCCGCTTCGAACATCCTCCGCGATATAGGCTCCGATGAAGAGGATGAAGCCGAGAATCGTCGCCTGCTCGGCCGTCGTGCGATAGCCGAGCAAAGCCGGAAAAGCGAAATAGCAGATGAAGAGCATGACGAGGAGCGGCGTGCCTCGAACGAACTCGATGTAGAGCCGCAGCGAGGCGGCTAGGACCGCAACGCGAAGATGGATCGCGATGCCGACCGCCAGCCCGAGCAAAGTTCCTCCCGCGGCCGTCAAGCCGGCGATCCGAAGCGTCGTGGCCAAGCCCCGCATGAGGAAAGGCAAGTTCTGCGAAATGACGTCAGGCACTTGCGAGCTCCATCGCGGGAGCCTGTTCGCGCGCGCCGGAGAAGAAGCGCAGCGCGAGCGTCACGATCGTCACCAGCAAAAGGTAAAGCCCGCAGACGGTGATGTAGATCTCGAATGTCCGGAAGCTCTGCCCTTCGACGGCGCCGGCCACGTAGGTGAGCTCCATCACCGCGATGGCGGAGGCCAGGCTAGAATCCTTGATCAATTGCGAGAACACATTGGCGAGCGAGGGCGCGACGATCCGAAAGGCTTGCGGATAGATCACAACGAAAAATGTCTGAAAGGGTGTGAGACCCGTGGCCAGCGCGGCCTTTCCTTGCCCGTCGGGAACGCTCGCAATTCCGCCGCGCACGATTTCGGCCACATACGCGCCCGAGTAGACCGAGAGCCCGAGCACGCCGCACCAAAAGGGCGGCAACCTCAAGAAAGCGAGGGCCACGTACCAGACATACATGTGGATCAGGAGCGGCACGTTACGCGTGACCTCGACGGTCACGCCGGCACCTACGCGAAAGGCAAGGCGATGCGAGCTTGCCGCCGTGCCGACGATCACGCCGATGATCGATGCGAGGACGAGCGAAGCGGCGGAGAGCATCACGGTCGTCGCGAGCCCCGCGAGGATGAGTGCGCGGGCTTCCCAGATCGGCGCCCAGTCGAATTCGTAGCTCACCGCGCAGGCTTTCCGTCGAGCGCGGCGCTCAGGGCGAAGTCGCGATCGGAATCGTCGGGTCCGTGTCGAAATATTTTCTGTAGAGAAGCTTGTATTCGCCCGAGGTCCAGAGCTCGCGAAGCGTGGAATTGATGGCCTCGCGCAATTCGGTATCGCCCTTTCGGATGCCGATGCCGAAAGGCTCGACGCTGAACATGTCGCCCACGATCTTGAAATTCGGGTTGTTCTTCTGGAACCCCTGCAGGATATTGAGACTGCCCGTCAACGCGTCCACGCGTCCTTGGGCGAGCGCGAGCCAGGCGCTGTTATAGTCTTTGAAGGCCGTGACCCTGGCATTCGGCGCCGCTGCCGCGATGTTCTTCTCGAGGGTAGTCCCCTGCTGGACCGCGACCTCCTTGCCGTCCAGGTCCTTGAGACCCTCGATCTTGCTGCTCGACGGCACGAGAAGGGACTGGCCGCCCGTGTAGTAGGTGATCGAGAAGTCGATCGTCTTCTCTCGTTCGGGTGTGTGGGTCATCGAGGCGGCGACGAGATCGACATTGCCGCTGACGAGAAGCGGCACGCGTGTCGGAGAGGTGACCTTGACGAACTCCACATCGACGCCGAGCTTCTCGGCGATCTTGCGCACCAGGTCGAGATCAAATCCGGTGGGTTCGTTCTTTTCATCGAGAAAGCCGAAAGGCGGCGTGTCGAATTTCACGCCGGCAAGAATCTTGCCGCGTTGCTTGATCGCCGCGAGCGTGTTCTGCGGCGCCTGGGCGAGAGCGGTCCCGCTCCAGGCGAGGAATGCCACCGCGACCGCGGCGAGAAAACCTCCGGCAAATCTCGTGGCAGCTTTCATAGCGGTCTCAAACCATAAACGTTGGGAGATGACGAACCATTCACGCCGCGAGCCCGACACGCGAAATGCGATCGAGCGCTTCGTCGAGATCGGTCTCGGAACAGGTGAGCGACATGCGTATATGTCCGGCGCCGGCCGATCCGAAGGACGAGCCGGGCAGCGTCGCGACGTCGATGTTCTCGAGCCAGTGGCGGGCGACCTCGACGTCATCGGCCGCGACCGACGGAAAGAGGTAGAAGCTCGCTTGCGGCCTGCGGCAAGCGATCCCGTCGACCGCGGACAAGCGCTCTGTCGCATGGTCGAGCCGATGGCGGAACATGCGCCGGTATCCCGGCACGAGCTCGTCATAGAGCGATAGCGCCTCGATCGCGGCGCTCTGGATGAAGCCGGGCACGCAGTAGATCGAGTGTTGGATGAACTTCAAAATCGTTTTGGCCGTCCCCTTCGGGAGCGCAAGGTAACCGAGGCGCCAGCCGGTCATGCCGAAGGTCTTCGACAGGCTGTCGACGACGAGCACGCGCTCCTGCGCTCCCGGGGCCGCTTGGGCAGCCGGAAAAATCCCTTCGTGGAGAAGGTCCGAATAAACCTGATCGAACACGATCCACAGATCGTGCCGCTCGGCGAAGCCGACGATATGGGCGATCTCCTGCGCCGAAAAGACACGACCGGTCGGATTGACCGGCGAATTGAGGACAAGGGCCTTGGTGCGCGCCGAGACGCGGCTTTCCAAGAGCTCTTCGTCGATGTGGTCGAGCATCGACAAGGCCAGAGGGGTGCCACCGCAAAGCCGCACGCAAGGTCCGTAACTCACCCAGCCCGGCTCCGGAACGAGCACCTCGTCTCCGGCTTCGACGATGCCCATGAGGGCAGTGAGCAGCGCGAACTTGCCGCCTGGCGTCACGATCACGTCCGCCGGATCGTAGTTCACGCCCGACCGTAACGCCTCGCGCCGCACGATCGCCTCGCGCAGGGCCGGGAGCCCTTGGGCCGGGCCATAGTGGGTGTCGCCGGCGCGCATCGCGCGTTCCGCGGCCACGATGATCCTCGGGTCCGTCTCGATGTTCGGATCGCCGCTCGACAGAGGAATGATCTTGCGGCCCGACAAACGGGCTGCGCGCACCCGCTCTGTCATTTCGACGGTCGCCGATGGCTTGAGCGAGGCTACGCGCTCGGCGAGTTTTCTACTCATCCGCTCGTTCCTGAGGATGGGGGTTTCGGCGCGGGACCGTCATGGCATTGCAATGAAAGCTCGCGCAGTCGTTCGTGCAAGATCCGGTGGCTTTCCCCGTAAGCAACCGTGGTTTCGGGGCCTTGCGCACAAAAAACGGAAAAGGAAAGCGAGAGTAACATCCAAGGGCGCGGGAATTTCCGAAGCAGGTCGTTCGCGAGAAGCGCAACGCGCTCACATCACGGAGATCTTCTGCAATTCGACGAGCGAGGCGATCCCTTTCTTTGCAAGCGCGAAGAGCAGGAAGAACTCCTCCTCCGTGAATGGCTTGCGCTCGGCCGTGCCCTGCGCTTCCACGATCGCTCCGCGCCCGGTCATGACGAAATTGGCGTCGGTCTCCGCGCTCGAATCCTCGGCGTAGTCAAGGTCGAGCACAGGCGTGCCGTCCACGATGCCGCAAGAGACTGCCGCGCAATGATCGGCAAGCGCTTCGCCCAGCACTTCGCCCTTGAGAAGCGATCTCGCCTTCATCCAGGTGAGGCAATCATGCAGCGCCACCCAGGCTCCCGTGATCGCCGCCGTGCGCGTTCCGCCATCGGCCTGAAGGACGTCGCAATCGATGACGATCTGGCGTTCGCCAATGGCGCCGAGATCGGTGACGGCCCGAAGCGAGCGGCCGATCAGGCGCTGGATCTCTTGCGTGCGGCCGGAGGGTCTCCCCGAGGTCACCTCGCGGCGCGTACGTTCGAATGTGGCGCGCGGCAGCATGGCGTATTCGGCAGTGACCCAGCCGCGCCCCTGACCGCGCAACCAGGGCGGTGGCCGATCCTCGAGGCTTGCGGCGCAGAGCACCTTGGTTTCTCCGAAGGCGATGAGACAAGAGCCCTCCGCAAAGCGCGCCACGCCGCGTTCGAGCGTGACTTTGCGCATCTCGTCGGGATTGCGTTTCGAAGGCCGCATGAGCTTACCAACCGTTCGGGAGGAAGTTGTCGAACGCTCCCGCCTCGTGTGCAAGCGCCAGCGCCACGCCGAGAAGAATGCCGAAAAGCAAAGTGATCAAGAGCTGCCAGCGATCCGCCCGGCGACGCTTTGCGGTGATCCGTGCAAGCTCTGGATCGGCGTCTCCGCGCGCTTCGTCGGCTGACGTGCCGGTCTCGCCGGCCTCGTTCGCGCGCAAGGTCGCGAGCGGGGCGGAGAGCGCTTTCTCCCTTTCGATGAGGCGTCGTGCAAGGTAATTGGCGACGTGGCGCGACATCGCCTCGATGCGGTCGGTCTCGGCGAGCACGATCGTGCCCGCACGGGTGTCCTGGATGAAACGAAAGTTGCGCCGATCCCGCGACATTTCGACGAAGGCGACGATGTCGACGAAAAGCCTCGGTTTTTCGCCTGGCACAAGGCCATGGTCGAACAATTCGGCTTGCGGGGGCACCTGCGCGAAAACAGGCTCGAGCGCGTCGCGCAACAATTCGAGACGCGCGAGCTCGGCGCCCCTCAGCTCGGCGACGACGGAAGAACGTTCCGCATCCTCGAGCTTGGCGCGCCTGATCAAAGCCTTCAGATCCGGAGGCGAAGCGCGGGGCAATTCGGCACTTTGCTCGTTCATCCTCTCCACCCTTCCTTCAACCCTCGTGAGAGCGACGCCCAAATCGCCGAGCTCTCGCGCTCCCTGTCGCCTTTGAGGATCCCGAATAGCTTTGCCGCATCCGCGATCCTTCGGCTCGCCCGAACATAAACCTCGCGTGACGGGTTCCCGCTTCTTTAGCGAATTTTGTCGCGCCCCGCATCCCCGCATTGATCGAGGAATGGGATTCATGCGAGTTAGCTTAACGGCGCCGCCACCTCGATTGCGATCGAAACTGAAAGGCAATGTCGCATGCCGGAAGCTGATCTTGCGCGAGAGCCAAGCTTGCCGCCGAGCGTGGCCAAGGTCGTTGACGCCGCAAGGGCGCTCGGCCTTTCGATCGCGCCGCGTCTGATGCCGGCTTCGACCCGCACCGCGCAAGAAGCTGCCGCGGCTTGCGGTTGCGCCGTCGCTCAAATCGTCAAATCACTCGTGTTCACCGGTGCGACGAGCGGACGAAGCTATCTCCTCCTCGTCTCCGGGGCCAATCGCGTCGACGTAAAAGCAGCCGCGCTTCTCCTGGGCGAACCGCTCGAGCGGCCGGATGCCGAGCGCGTGCGCGAGGCCACGGGATTTGCCATCGGTGGGATTCCTCCGCTCGGCCACGCGACGCCGTCGCCCGTTTGGCTCGACCAGGATCTCCTCGCTTTCGATTTGGTCTGGGCCGCGGCCGGCCACCCGAACGCCGTCTTCCCCATCGATCCGAAACTCCTGGCGCGTGCCACGGGTGCGACCCCCGCGAAGCTGAGCTGATCTCGAGCCGAGCCGATGTCCTCGGTCGCCTGGAAGAGCGCTCAAACCGCGTGAAAATGATGGAGCGGCCCCTTCCCTGAGCCGATCTTCAGCCGAGCCGCGGCCGCAAGTGCCCCGTTGAGATAGAGCTTTGCCGATCGCACGGCATCGTTGAGGCTTTGTCCCTTGGCGAGAAAAGCCGCGATGGCCGAGGAGAGGGTGCAGCCCGTCCCATGCGTGTTGCGCGTCTCGATACGCGCCGCCGCGTGGCGCGTCACCCCGCTGTGATCGATCAGAAGGTCGACGCTTTCCTTTCCCCTGCCATGGCCACCCTTGATGAGCACGGCGCGCGCGCCGAGCTGCATCAGCCTTTCTCCTTGGCGTGCCATGGTGGCTTCCTCGGTCGCCAAGGCTTCGCCGAGAAGCGCGGCCGCTTCCGGCAGATTGGGCGTGACGAGATCGGCGAGGGGAAAAAGAAGTTTCACGAGCGCTTCGACCGCATCGATCGACAAGAGCCGCGTTCCCGAGCTCGAGAGCATCACCGGATCGAGCACGACGTGTCGTACCTTGAAGTGGCGCATGCTTTCGGCGACCGCGGCGACGATCTCCTTGCGCGCCAGCATGCCGATTTTCGTCGCTGCCACCTCGAGATCGGAATAAACGGCTTCCATCTGCCGGGTGACGAAGCTCTCGGGCACATCGAGAATGCCTGTGATCTCGCGTGTGTTCTGGGCCGTGAGCGCGGTGATCACGCTCGCCCCATAGACGCCGAGCGCCGCGAAGGTCTTGATGTCGGCCTGAATTCCGGCGCCGCCTCCCGAATCCGATCCGGCGATGGTCACCGCGACAGGCATTTGAGGTTTGTGAGTCATCAGGCCGACGGCGCTCAGGCGCTCTTCAGCGAGCGCGTCATCGCCGCCTGAAGGCTCGCCCAATAGCGGCCGCGTTCGAGCGCCGCACGGTAGCTTTCGACGATCCGACCGGACAAGGCGTCCTTGGCGCCGGTTTCGCTGATCACGTCGCGCGCCGCGATGCGCGCCGCGGCCATGACATCGGCGGGGAAAAGCGAGACGCGCACGCCCTCGCCGGCAAGCCGCTCGGTCGCTTCCGCATTTCCTTTCTCGGCGTCCGCAAGCCCGGCCGAATGCTCCGCCTCGCAGGCATTGGCGATGATGGCGCGTAGATCCTCCGGCAAATTCTCGAAGGCGGAGCGCGCCACGAGCGCTTCGGCCGCGCCGTTCGGTTTGTTGAAACCGGGCGCATAATAAAACTTGGCCTGGCGCTGAAGCTCGAGCGACACGTCGTTCACCGGCGCCAGAAGCTCCGCGGCGTCGATCGCGCCGCGTTCGAGCGCCGGTTCGAGATCGCCCGGCGCGAGCGTCACCGGGGTCGCGCCGAGACGCGCATAGACTTCGGCTCCGACGCCTTGCACGCGGATGCGCAGCCCCTTCATGTCGGAAAGGCTCTTCACCTCGTTGCGAAACCACCCGCCCATCGAAGGGCCCGTATTGCCGGCGATGAATCCCTTGACACCGAAAGGGGCGTAAAGCTCGTCCCAGAGCTCCTGGCCGCCTCCTTCGAAAATCCAGGCCTGGTGCTCGATCGGGTCGAGGCCAAAAGGGGCGGTGGTGAAGAAGATCGAGGCCGGGAGCTTGCCGATCCAGTAGAAGGAGGCCGTGTGGGCCATTTCGGCAACGCCGGTCGACACAGCATCGAAGACGGAAAGTGCCGGAACGATCTCGCCGGCCGCGAAAACCTCGACCTCGATCCTTCCGCCGCTCATTTTGGTGATGCGTTCGGCAAGGCGGCGCGCCGAGACGCCAGGTCCGGCGAGATTGCGCGGCCAGGAAGTCACCATGCGCCAGCGGCGCGCCGGCTCGGCGCGTGCAATCGCCGGCGCCGCGAGCGCGGCGGCCCCCAGGGCAAGCAGGCCGCGTCTTCGCACGAAAAGGGTGCCCCGTCTCACGTGGCAGGCTCACGAGCGCGAATCGCGAGGGCCCCGTCGACGATGCGACGCAGGCCCTGCGCTGCCGCAAGCGGATCGGGCCTCACGAAAAGCGCGCCGATGACCGCGACGCCGTCGGCTCCAGCCGAGATCACTTGCGCGGCATTCGCCTCCGTGATCCCCGCGATGGCGCCCAAGGGCAGATCCGGCCTGGCCTTGCGCGCGAGGCTCAAAAGACGCTTGAGGCCGAGAATGCCGATCGGCGGATTGGCATTGGTCTTGTTGCTCGTCGCGAAGACACCACCGATGCAGCCGTAATCGACGGGCTCTTCGGCGAGCGCCGCGATATGCGCCTCGTTCGTCAGCGTGCGCCCGACAATGGCGGAGCTCCCGAGTCTCGCGCGCGCGTCGCGGGGCAGGATATCGGCCTGGCCGAGATGCACGCCTTGAGCGCCGGCCACGAGCGCAACATCGAGGCGATCGTTGATGAGGAGGGGCACGCCCGTGTCCGAGAGCGCAGCCAAGATGGCGCGCGCCTGCTCCACCATGACGCGCCCCTCGGCGAGCTTGTCGCGATATTGCAGGATCGTCGCCCCTCCCTTCGCGGCAAGGCGTGCGAGGGAAGCAAGATCGGCGCCCGGTGTGGCCGCCGGATCGAGAATGCCATAAAGGCGGATGTCGGCAGCCATCACGCGTCTCCCGCTTCGAGGCGCGCTCGCCTCTCGATGAGCACCCCGTCCAACGCGTTGACCGCATCGAGAATTTCGGCCGCGAAACTTCCAGGACCGCGCGCCCTCTCGGCCGCAATCTCGCCTGCGACGCCGATCGCGGCAAGCGCCGCGGCGGCCGCGAGCATCGGCTTTTCGCAAACCGCCAAGATCGCGGCGATGAGCGCGCCGGAAGCGCATCCCATGCCGGTCACCTGCCCCATGAGCGCATGTCCGTTTCGAATGCGGATCACGCTCTCCCCGTTCGAGATCAAATCGGTCGCGCCAGTGAGGGCCACGACGCAACCCTTCGCCTTGGCGAAGTCGCGGAGCCGAGGCGCCATCGGCGGGAGGCCGGCGAGCGCTTCGAATTCACTCGCGTTGAGGCGAAGAACCGCGGGCCCTTGATCCATGATCTCGCGGGCGAGCGCGAGGCGAGGCGCGGAGGCGTCGATGAAGACCGGATCGAGCACGACGGGAAGGCGCGCCTTCGCGGCCGCGGCGAGCGCGAGTGGAAGCGCGGCGCGGCGCTCGGCATCGAGCGTGCCGAGATTGACGAGAAGCGCGCCGGCGCGCGCGACGAAATTCTCGACCTCCTCGGGGGAGGTGCTCATCGAAGGGGTCGCACCCGCGGCAAGCAAGAGATTGGCCGTGAGCGGCTGGGCGACGCTGTTCGTGACGCAATGCACACGCGGCCTCTCGGCGCGAAGCTTGTCGAAGCTCTCGAAGGCTTCGGTCGCGAGGCTCGAAAAATCATCGTCATGACGCGCCCCGAGGGGCAGACGTGTGACGGCGCGCGCCCTCCTCTTATCCGGTGCGCTCGTCACGGCCGAGCCACCAGAGAAGCGGCGAGGCGAATGGAGCTTGATCGCTGCCCATCCCCGATGGACAGGGGGTTCTTCGACGATCGCATCTCGTTCCCTCCGCCGGTATGAGCCGGATCAGGTTCGACGGGTCGGCCTTTGGCCTCTCAGCCCCGCCCGCGGCTTGCAGGAGGGACGCCCCGACGAGGATGGATGGAACTTAGGCGAGAGGGAGCGCGCGAGCAAGAAGCAGCTCCATTCGGGTTCAAGCTGAGCCAAGCCGCGCGCCCGGCGCGAGCCGTGCACCGCGAAGGAATTCCTCGCCCGACGTCGGGCTTCGCCCCGCCCGCTGCACCGTCATGAGACGCAGCGCGTCCGAGCCGCAGGCAATTGTCGCTGCTTCGTCGAGGAGCGTTCCGGGCGCGCCGCTCCCCTGAGCAAGGCGTGCCCGCAGCACCTTGACGCGTTCTTTGCTCTTCCCGAGATCGGTCTCGAAGAAGGCCCCAGGAAAGGGCGAGAGCCCACGCACGAGATCGTGGATGGCCGAGGCAGGCAGATGCCAATCGATGCGCGCCTCGTCATTGCGGATCTTGCGTGCGTATGTCACGCCTTCGCTCGACTGAGGCGTGAAGAGGAGAGCCTGGCGCGAAAGCGCCGCGAGCGCGCGCACCATCGCGTCGGCTCCGAGCTCTGCGAGAACGTCGTGGAGCTCGCCCGCCGTCATGTCCTTGCCGATGGCGACACGCTCGGCGAGGCCCACGGGCCCTGTATCGAGCCCCTCCTCCATGTGCATTACGCAAATGCCGGTCTCCTCGTCGCCCGCCATGATGGCGCGCTCGATCGGCGCGGCGCCTCGCCAGCGCGGCAAGAGGGAGGCGTGGAGATTGAGGCATCCGAAGGCGGGAAGCTCGAGGATCGGCTTCGGCAGGATCAACCCGTAGGCGACAACGACCGCGACATCGGCCGCATGGGCGAGGAAAACCTGTCTTTCGCCTTCGCCACGCAAATTTTGGGGGGTGAGCACCTCGATGCCGAAGCGCTTTGCCGCGAGCTCGACCGGTGAAGGGCGTTCCGCCATGCCGCGGCCGGCCGGACGGGGCGCGCGCGTGTAAGCCGCGACGATCTCATGGCCTGCGCCCACCATGGCGGTGAGCGTCGGCACGGCAAATTGCGGCGTGCCCATGAAGACGATGCGCATGGTTCTCCCCGGGATGTGCCTCGAGGCCTGATCCGCGCGTCGCGAACACGGGCGCTACGCCACCGCCGTCCTCGAGCCGTCGGCATCTTCCTTCTCTTCGGCCTTGCGCTTCGCGTCCTTCTTGAACTTCCGCACGATGCGGTCACGCTTCAGCTTCGAGATGTGGTCGATGAACAAGATCCCCTCGACATGGTCGATCTCGTGCTGCAGGCAGGTGGCGAGCACGCCTTGCGCCGTCATCTCGCATTCGGCGCCTTGCGCGTCGAGGAAGCGCACCGTCACCATGGCGGGCCGCTCGACCTCCTCGAAAATCTCAGGGATCGAGAGGCAGCCTTCCTCGTAAACCGAGCGCTCGGTGGAGGACCAGACGATCTCCGGGTTTACGAGCGTCATGGGGCGGGGCTCTTCATCCTTCCGTGCGACGTCGAGGACAACGAGGCGGACCGGCTCGCCGATTTGGATCGCCGCAAGCCCGATGCCTGGCGCCTCGTACATGGTCTCGAACATATCGGCGGCGAGCGCGCGCGTCTCGTCCGTGACCTTGGTGATCGGCGCGGAGACGAGCTTGAGCTTTGGATCGGGAAGCGTGAGGATTGGACGAAGGCTCATGCGGGGGGAGATAGTCGCGCCATGGCACCGCGTCAAACTTCCCCACGGATTTCAAGTCTTTCCCTCATGTCGGCGCAATCAGGGGGGTGGGTCCTCACTTTTGCTCAGCAGATATCGAACCGCATTCGCGGCGGAGGAGCCTCAGGCAAGCAAGGCCGAACCCTCGCCCTTGAGCGTTGCACCAATTTGGTCCATCGATCGAGCGCGGACGAATGAGCGCGGACGAATGACCGCGGATCGAAAGGAAATGCCATGAACCTCGAAGAGGCTCGGAAGACCCCGCGAGAGGGCATGGATTATGACGTGGTGATCGTCGGAGCGGGGCCCGCCGGGCTTGCGGCCGCGATCAGGCTCAAACAGCTCGCCGCGTCCGCCTCGCAAGAGCTCTCGGTCGTGATCGTGGAAAAAGGCGCGGAGGTCGGCGCGCATATTCTGTCGGGGGCGGTGATCGACCCGATCGGCATCGATCGTCTCCTGCCGGAATGGCGCTCGGAGGAGACGCCGATCAAGACGAGGGTCACGGAAGACCGTTTCTACTATCTCGGCCCTGGCGGCAGGATACGGCTTCCGAACATGCTGATGCCGCCCCTCATGAACAACCACGGCAACTTCATCGTCTCGCTCGGCAATGTCTGCCGTTGGCTCGGCCAGAAGGCCGAGGCGCTCGGTGTCGAGATCTATCCCGGTTTTGCGGCAGCCGAGCTGCTTTACGGCGACAAGGGGGAGGTGGTCGGCATCGCGACCGGAGACATGGGCATCGCCAAGGACGTGACCGCAAAGCCCGGCTTCACGCGCGGGATGGAGCTGCGCGGCAAATACGTGCTCTTCGCGGAAGGCGCGCGCGGCTCGCTCACCAAGCAGCTCGTTCATCGCTTCAATCTTCAGGAGGGACGCGACCCGCAGAAATACGGCATCGGGCTCAAGGAGCTGTGGCAGGTGCCACCCGAGAAGAGCAAACCCGGCCTCGTGCAACACACACTCGGCTGGCCGCTCGACAATCGCACGGGCGGCGGTTCCTTCCTTTACCACATGGAGGAAGGACTGGTCTCGATCGGCTTCGTCGTTCATCTGAATTATCGAAACCCGACACTCTCTCCTTTCGACGAGTTTCAGCGCTTCAAGACGCACGCCTTGGTGCGCGATCTCTTCGAAGGCGCAAAGCGCATCGGCTATGGCGCGCGCGCCATCACGGAAGGTGGCTGGCAATCGGTGCCCAAGCTCGCCTTTCCGGGCGGCGCGCTGATCGGCTGTGCGGCGGGCTTCGTCAACGTGCCCCGCATCAAAGGCTCGCACAACGCCATCCTCTCCGGCATGCTCGCCGCCGAGCATGTCTTCGCGGCGCTGGGCGAAGGCCGCGCTCACGACGAGCTTTCGTCATACGAGGAAGCTTGGCGCACTTCCGATATCGGCCGCGACCTCAGGAAGGTGCGCAACGTGAAGCCGCTTTTGTCGCGCTTCGGAACCATGCTCGGGACCGCGTTCGGCGGAATGGACATGTGGCTGAACGATGTCCTCGGTTTCGGCTTTTTCGGCACCTTGCGCCACGGCAAGCCCGACCACGCGACGCTCTTGCCGATTTCCGAGGTGAAGGAGCTCGCCTATCGCCGCCCGGACGGCAAGATCACCTTCGACAAGCCATCTTCTGTCTTTCTCTCGGGCACGAATCACGAGGAGGACCAGCCGCCTCATCTCGTCCTGCGAGATCCCTCGATCCCGATTCGGGAGAACCTGCCCCGCTACGGGGAACCGGCGCGCCTTTATTGCCCGGCAGCTGTCTACGAAGTCGTTTACGCGGATGAAGCTGCCAGGACAGGGCCGCGTTTCGTGATCAACGCGCAAAACTGCGTGCATTGCAAGACATGCGACATCAAGGATCCGGCGCAGAATATCACTTGGGTGCCGCCGGAAGGCGCAGGCGGGCCCAATTATTCGAACATGTGAGCTGGCGGGGCTTGGTGTGGCGCTCCGATGCGAGCTTGATCGTCGCTTGCGCCATAAACCCGCCCGAAAAGAAGCGCAGTGCGTTTTTGTGCCGCGATCGGAGGGCGGCCAGGAGGGATTTCAAGAACACTCAGTTTCGGCAAAGGTCACCTTGCAACACGAGATTTGCCGTGCGAGGCAGGAGTTGGCGCGCGTCCAACCTCGCGCCTTCCTCGAGCGGCTTTGAGAAAGAAGCGCATTCCATGGTTCTTCGGCTCCGCACTTCCTGTACCGCCGTCCTGCTCCTGGCGGGCCTCACCGCCTTCCTCGGCATTGGATCTTCGGCCGCGGTGGCGAAAAATCAGGCGGCCGCGAGCAGCAGCGAGACGTTGTCGGGAGACTATCTCTCGGCCGCGGTCGCGGGCGCGGATCGCGACCCGCAATCGGCGTCGAAATTCTATCGACGCGCGCTCGCGATCGACAAAGGTAATCCCGAGCTGATGGAGCGTGCCTTCGCGGCAATGCTCGCGGCAGGCGAGATCGAAGGGTCTTTCTTCTACGCATCGAAGCTTCAGGGCCGCGGCCAGCACAACACACTGGCGAATCTCGCCCTTGCGGTAAGGGCCATCAAGATCGGTGATTTCAAACAGGCGCACGATTTTCTCACGAAGCTCGGCGGCGCGGATTCGTCGGACGTGACCGCGATTGCACTGACCGCCTGGTCGGAAGCGGGGCTCGGTCACACGCAAAAGGCACTCGCCACGTTGGCGCGACTCAAGGGCGCCGACGCGATCGCTGCCTATCGGTGCTATCACATGGCTCTGATCAACGACCTCGCCGGCAATGCCGAGGAGGCGCGCAAATACTATAAGCAGGCGCAGGATCTCGAGCCGACAACCCTTCGTCTCGTCGACGCTCGCGCCCGTTTCGAGGCCCGGAACGGGGACGTCCCGGAGGCCAAGCGGCTTTTCGGCGATTTCGAGCGCAACGCACCGCGAAATCCGCTCATCAAGCAAGGGCTCGTCGAGGTGGACAAGGGTGCCGCCACGCCACGCCTGATTTCCACCGCGCAGCAAGGCGCGGCCGAAGCCTTGTTCGGCCTTGCCGCGAGCAGCGGGCGCGAGGGCGAGGATTTCGCCGCCGTGCTCTATTTGCGCCTCGCGCTCTTCCTCGACCCTTCCAACGCGGTCGCCGCCGTCACCCTCGGGGAGATTTATGAGCGCGGCAAGAGCTACGAGCAGGCGATCGGGGCCTATGGCGAGGTGCCGGCGAATTCGCCCTTGCGGCAATCGACAGACCTGCAGATCGGTCTCGATCTCGTCGCGCTGGAAAAATATGACGATGCGGTCGCGCATATGCACAAGGTCATCGACGCTCATCCGGATGATCTCGAGGCTTATGCGGCGCTCGGGGATGCGTTGCGGGCGAATAAGAATTTCGCCGAGGCTGCGAACGCCTATGGCAAGGCGATCGATCTTTCGGGACCGCCCGTCGTGTCGAATTGGCTGCTTTATTACGATCGCGGCATCTGTCTCGAGCGTTCGAAGCAATGGCCGAAAGCCGAGGGCGATCTCAAAAAGGCGCTCGAACTCTCACCCGACCAGCCGCTCGTGCTCAACTATCTTGGCTACTCATGGGTGGATCAGGGGCTCAATGTCGACGAAGCATTCAAGATGCTGCGGCGCGCCGTCGATCTTCGCCCCAAGGATGGATATGTGATCGACAGCCTCGGCTGGGCCTTCTATCGCATGGGCCGCTATGATGATGCCGTGCGTGAGCTCGAGAAGGCGATCGAGCTCAAACCCAACGATGCCACCATCAACAACCATCTCGGCGACGCGTATTGGCATGTGGGGCGCAAGCTCGAAGCGACGTTCCAATGGGCGCATGCTCGCGACATGCAGCCGGAGCCCGAGGACTTGCCGGGCATCCTCAGGAAGATCGAGACCGGCATGCTCGACGACAAGCCGCCGACGCCTCAGGCGGTGAGCGAGCCGGCGAAGGCGGACGGCGGCTGACGCCGCCCGAATTCGCGCACTCATCGGCAATGTCGACACGCCTTCGCGAGCCGTCGAGTGACGGTTCGCCCATCGTCGAAGGCGGCCTTGTCGAATTTGCTCCCGCGAAAATCAACCTGACGCTTGCGGTCGAGCGGCGGCGTCCCGACGGGTTCCACAATCTCGCGAGCCTTGTGGCTTTTGCCTCGATTGGCGATGAGCTCTCTCTCGCGCCTGATGACGAGCTTTCGCTTCAAGTCACGGGACCCTTCGCCGAGGCCGCGGGCGCGCCCGACGCGAATCTGGTACTCAAGGCGACGAGAGCCTTGGCGCGGCGTGTCCCGAATCTAAGGCAGGGTCGGTTCGCGCTCGTGAAACACCTTCCTGTCGCGGCGGGGCTGGGTGGCGGCTCCGCCGACGCAGCGGCGGCTTTACGGCTCCTCGCGAAGTTGAACGGCTTGGCGCTCAAAAGCGCGCCGATCACGAAAGCGGCGCAAGAGACAGGCTCGGACGTTCCAATCTGCCTATTCGGCGAGTGCCGCATGATGAGTGGGCGCGGCGAGATCCTCGGGCCGAAACTGCGCACGCCTTTGCTCTCTGCCGTTCTCGTCAATCCGGGCGTGCAGCTCGAGACGGCACGCGTGTTCGCGGCCTTCGCGCAAAAAGGCAACACCAACGCCTCACCGCGATTTGTGCCGCCTGCGCCCTTGTCGCCACCGGCCAAATGGCTCACCGCGATCACGCGCTGCGGCAACGATCTCGAATCCGCGGCGATCGGTCTTGCGCCGGCCGTGCGCGACGCGAGCTTGTGGCTTCGCTCTCAAGCAGGTTGCGTGCTCGCGCGCATGACCGGCTCGGGAACCACCGTCTTCGGCCTTTTCGAGGATGAGCTTCATGCCGCGATTGCGGCTGAGACCATCACGACATTCGAGCCGCAATGGTGGGTGCGAAACGTCACCCTGAATGATTAGCCGCAAGGGCCTGCGCTGTGCCCGGCTTGCGAGGGCCTGCGCCTTTGGCGCCGAGCCCCGCGATGCCAGCGATCACAAGCGAGGCGAGCACGTTCCAACCGGCGAGCGACAAACCAAGAAAGCGAATGGCGGCCTCGTCACAGCGCACGGACGAAGCCGCATCGAGGCTTTTGAGGAAGTCATCCGTGCTTGCCGGGGCGACATATTGGCCGGTGCAAGCGGAAGGTCCCGGCCAGAAGCCCCATTCGACGCCGGCGTGATAAGCCGCAAGGCCGGCGCCCACGAGAAAGATGAGCGCGAGCGTCGAAAGCAGCGACGCCACGAGCCTCGTCGACCCTGATCGCAACGCGAGCGCGGTTGTCACGGCCGCGATCGGCACGCCGATGTAGTAGGGCCAGCGCTGCAAGAGGCAGAGCTCGCAAGGCGCAAGTCCCAAGACGAGCTGTGAGAACCAGGCGCCGCCGATGGCAAGCGCGGCAAGCACCAGCACCGCGATGCTGGCCTGCTTGGCGGGGATGCGAGAAGGGGAAGCGGCTTCGATCGTTGCCATGGCACGGTTCAGAAGAAATAGAGAGAAGCGACGACGCCGCCGAAGAGCGCGACGAGGCCAGCGCTTACGATCATGGTCAAATGGCGGTCGAGCGCGTGGCGAACCTGGTCGCCGAAGCGGTTCAGGACAATAGCGATCGCAAGGAAACGCGCGCCGCGTGTGATGAGCGACAAAAGGATGAAAGCCGTAAAGTTGTAACCAGCAAAGCCACTGACGATGGTCACGAGCTTATAAGGGATCGGCGTGAAACCCTTGATGATGATCACCCAGGCGCCCCATTGCGCATAAAGCTCCCGAAAGGTCCCAACCTTACCCTGAAGGCCGTAAATCTTGATGATCCATTGGCCGAGTGTGTCCCAGAGGAAGGCGCCGATCGCATAGCCGAGGACGGCGCCCGCCACCGAGGCGATCGTGCACACGATCGCATAGGTCAGCGCGCGTTTTGGCCTCGCGACCGACATTGGGATGAGCAGGAAATCAGGCGGGAGCGGCAGGAAGGACGAATCGGCAAAGGAGATCGCCGCCATCACCCAGATGGCGTGCGGCTTTTCCACGAGCGACAAGGCCCATTCATAAAGGCGGCGAAGCATCGGTCGTGAAGCCGTTCCCGGTTGAAAGGGGGATGCCGCGGTGCGGTTCGCGGCGGAGCCGAGGCGTTAGAGGCAATTTGCGGCGATTTTGCAAGGCCGCAAAGGTCGTAGTGACCCCGCGCGGTCATCGTGGGCCGGAAGGGAAACCGCGATCCACACCGCTGTCACCCCGGCCGAGCGTCCGAACGCCGCGAGGGGAAGGGGAACCATATTCCCCATTGTGTGGAGCTTGTGGGCCCCCTTCCCGAGGCTCGGGCCGATCGGCTCACAGCAGCACGACCTTGTTCGGGAGCTCGTTCATGTGATCGGGGCGCGGTGGAAGTTTTGATGCGAGTATCGCCCCGCCCGATTCCACCGCTTCGACCAAGCCGTCGCCCACTCGCCCTTCGCGCAATTTCGCGGTGAGGCGCTCGATCACCGGCTTCCAGCTTGCATCGTCGATGAGCTCGGCGACAGCGGCGTCGGGCACCAGCTCGGCGAAATGCTCGGCAAGCGCCACATAGATCAGGATGCCGGTGCGCGCGTGCGTGTAGGAGATGCGCCGCGCCAGAAATTGCTCGCGCGCGGCCTCATGGGCGCGGCCCCGCTTGATCCAGCGCGGCACCAATCTGTAGCGATAGCGCCCGAAGGAAAGCACGAAGGCGAGCACGCCGAAGGTGATCCATTCGATTTCGTAGAGGCGCCGAGCGGTCAGCGAAAAGACAAGGAGCAAAAGCATCGGCAAGGCGAGAGCGATGAGAGCTGCCCAAACGATCGGCACCAGGTGGTAGCCGCTCGCCGCGCGCCCGATGACCACCATGATTTCACCGCTCGTCGTCTTCTCGACCTCGGTGATCGCTGCCGCAATGCGCTCCTCGTCGGTTCTGTCGATCATCGTGGTCGCCTCACCAACTTCCCGATGCGCCACCGCCCCCCGAGGAGCCGCCGCCTCCGGAGAAACCTCCGCCAAAACCCCCACCTCCTCCGCCGAAACCTCCCCCGAAGCCGCCGCTTCCAAAGCCGCCGCCGAAACCGCCGGAGGTGACGATCCAAGAGCCGTTGCGGGTTCGGTGGTAGCGAGCCGCATCAGGCCCGACGCGCGACCTGAACAGGAAGAACAGCACGAGCATCAAGATGATCAGCGGCAGCACCTCGGACAAGATATCGTCTTGAGAAGAGGTTTTGTCCGCACCCTTGCGGCCGCTTTCCTCCGCATCGCTTCCGAGAATGGCAAGCATCTGGTCGACGCCGGCCTCGATGCCGCCGGCAAAATCCCCATGCCGGAATTTCGGTGCGACGACCGTGTTCAGGATGGTACTCGAGGCCGCATCCGTGAGCGCACCCTCGGCACCGTAGCCGGTCTCGATGCGAAGCTTACGCTCCTTTGGCGCGATGAGAAGGAGCGCTCCGTTGTTCTTGCCTTTTTGACCGAGGCCCCAGCTGCGGAAGAGCGTGTTCGCGTAATCTTCGATCGTAAGGTCGCCGAGCGAGGCAACGGTCGCGACGACGATCTGGTCGGATGTCTTTTCCTCATAGGCCTTGAGCTTGTCTTCCAGACGAGCCCGTGCGTCTGGCGTGAGAAGGTTTGCGGCATCGACGACGCGCCCGGTGAGCGGCGGGAAAGCCGGATCGGCGGCGGCCGCAAAGGAAGGTGGCAAAAGCCAGAAGAAAAAGACGAGCGCGGCCGCGAAAATCGCAGGCGGCGCAATCTGGTTTCGAGTGATGGCGCCGCGCACGCGACGGCGACGCATCGTCAAAATTTCACTTGCGGGGGTTTTTCGGCCCCTTCCGAGGCAGTGAATTCCGCCATCGGCTTCGACGAACGGTAAAGGGTCGAGGCCCAGATCACGGTTGGGAACGTGCGAAGCGCCGTGTTGAACTGGCGCACCGCATCCACGTAATCGCGCCTTGCGACCGCGATGCGGTTTTCCGTGCCCTCGATCTGCGATTGCAAGGCCAGGAAATTCTGATTGGATTTCAGATCGGGATAGGCTTCCGAGACGGCGAGCAACCGGCCAAGCGCGCCGGAGAGCTGGTTCTGCGCGTCCTGGAATTCCTTCAGCTTCGCCGGATCCGTGATGGTCGAGGCGTCGACCTTGATCGAGGTGGCCTTGGCGCGCGCTTCCGTCACCGCGGTGAGAACGGATTTTTCCTGCGCCGCATAGCCCTTCACCGTTTCCACGAGATTCGGGATGAGGTCGGCGCGGCGCTGATACTGGTTCTGCACGTCGGCCCAACGTGCCTTGGCCTGCTCCTCGAGAGTCGGGATGGTGTTGACGCCACAGGCCGAGACGGTGAGCGAGAGCGCAACGACCACGAGCAAGGAACGCAAGGCGCGAAGCGAAACTGTCATGACGCACCCCTTTCGGGCGAGGCCGAAGGTCCCCGCCTTCATGGAGTCTAGCCGCGATCAAGCCGCAAGGCGAGATCGCAACAAAAGCTCACGGAGAAGGACCCCAAGATGCTTTGGTGCGAAGGCGCGCCAAAGCGCCGATCAGCTCTCGAGCACGGTCCTCGAGGCGTTCGCGCGTTCTTCCGAGCGCTTGCTCAGACGGTCTGGCTTTGCTGGCCCTGAGCTGCGGCCATCTCGGTGGCACGCTGCCGATAAAGTCCGGCGAAATCGATGGGATCGATGTAGAGCGGCGGGAATCCGCCTTGCCGCACGGCGTCCGCAATGATCTGCCGACCGAAAGGGAAGAGCAGGCGCGGGCACTCGATCATGATGACAGGGTGCACGGTTTCCTCGGGGATATTGGTGAGGCGGAAAACGCCGCCATAGACGAGCTCGAAGGCAAAGAGGAGATTGGGCGCCTCGCCGGCCTTGCCCTCGATCAAGAGCTCGACCTCGAAATCGCCGGGCCCGAGCGGCCTCGCGTTGACATTGACCTGCACCGAGATGTTCGGCGGTTGCTGCTGCGGCTGCAGCGAACGCGGCGCATTCGGATTCTCGAAGGAGAAATCCTTCGTATACTGCGCGAGGCATTGCAGGCTTGCGCTGTTCTGCGAAGCCTGTCCATTCGGCGCGTTGCCTGCCGCTTGCCCTTCGGCGGAATTCATGGCCATCGGAAACCTCAATCGGTAGTGGAAGCGAAGCGCTTCGCGGCGAGCCGGGTCGGGCTACCATGCCGGGGCGGCACAAACAACTCCTGGCCTCGCGTCGCATTCACGCTCGACGAAAGAGTCGCGCGGGGTTCAGCCGGCGCCGATCATCGGCAGATCCTTGAAGATATTGAAGCCGAGGCTCGCCCCGAGCTGCGTCACGAGAAGGCCGATGCCGAGCAGTGCAACGAAAGCGGCGGCCAGGAGCTCGAGTGACGCACCGGCAAGTGCGTAACGACCCTCCCGGCCGGCAAAGCGCTGCGCCGCCTGCTTGGCAAAGACCGAGAGGATGGCGAGCGTGCTCACCGTGATGGCGACACCTGAGGCCATGGCGAAGACAGCCGCGATGCCCGCCCCCAATATGCCTTGAGAAAGCGCAAACACCAGGATGATGATGGCCCCCGAGCAGGGTCGAGATCCGGCCGCCAGCACGACCGGGGCGGCATCTCGCCAGCGAAACTCCTGCCCTTGCACGAGTTCAAGAGGCACATGATGGTCGCACCCCTCATGCGCGTCGTGACCATGCGCGTCATGACCATGGGCGTCATGACCATGGGCCCGGGCGTGGTCATGCGCATGGCGGTGGGCTTGGCCGTGAGCGCGACGGGAAATCCCTTCCACCGCTTGCCGCTCGAAGCCCAATAGCGCGGCGACAGGGGCGGCCTTGCGCCAAGTGAGAGCGAGGCCGAAGAGCGAGATCGCCGCGAACGAGATGAGCTCGACATGATCGGCAAGCCTCGTCATGCCGATCGCGGTCGCGTGCAGGACAAGGGCGGCAGTGAGCACGATGCCCATCGCGACGAGCGCCTGCAGGAGCGCCGCGGCCCAAGACAGGAGGATGCCGCGCCTGAGCGCCTGCTCATTGGCGATCAGATAGGCCGAGATCACCGCCTTGCCGTGGCCGGGCCCGCCGGCGTGGAACACGCCGTAGGCGAAGGCGAGGAGGATCATCCCGAAGGCCATTCCCGAATGTCCGGGTCCGGGCATCAGCGCGTATTCCAATTGGCGATAGAACCATGCCTGCTCGGCGCGAATCCAACCCCCTACGCCTGAGCTCGATTGCGTCGCTTCGCGAATGCCAACGCCAAAGGGGTTCTTCGGTGCTGCCGGCACCGCACCCGCAAGAAGCGCGCCGAGCCCGAAGACCACGAGGGCCGCGACAAGAAGCGCAATGCTCGCAAGAGCGATCCGCAACAACACGCGGTGCTCCTTGGGGGCGGCGGCCACAAGCGTCATGAACGCCTTCTCCTCAGGAACCAGCGCATCGCGAGCAGGCCTTCACGGACAGGCGACCAGGATGCTGTCGGCGAAAGCGGCGCCGGCGTCCTCGAGCGTGGGTTGCTGGGTCACGTCGATCTGCGCCAGCATCTGCTTCAGCGCGTTGTTCTGTGGCGGCTTGCGCACCAGGAGCGTGCAACCCGGCTTTTGATTCTCGAGCTTCACCGAATTCTCATCCTGCGCCGGATCGAACGCGACAAAATAGGTCGGATCATAGATGCGCATGACGAAGGCCTTGCTCGGCTTCACCGGTTCGGCGAGCGGCAGCGTGAAATGCAAGACGAGGTTCTTGCCCGTGTCCTCGAGCCAATAATCCGAAGGCGCGGCGAATTTCACGTTCCGTCCATTCGCCTTGATGAAGGTGAAGTAGTCGGCGTCCGAAAGCCCTTCCGTGTTGGTCTTGGCGAGTTCGGCAAGAGTTTCGCGCGAATAGCGGCCATCCGGCCCCTTGTCGAGCCCCTGCTCGAGATAGGCCGTGTAGAAGTCGTCGAAAGCCCAGGCGTTCTTGATCGCCGTCACGTGCCCGTCCGCGTCGAAGACCACCACTTCGCGGGTGGTGACGAAAACGTGCGGATGCGCCAAGGCGCGAAGCGGCATCAGGGTCGCGACAAACGCCGTCGCGAGCGCCAAACCGACTGGTCGGCGCGTTCGAGTCCTGCTTTGAGCCGGCGACGGATCGCGGGCGGCGAGAACATTCATGAGCGCTTGCGATCCGTAAGGCCGCCATAAGGTGCCGAGGCTCGGGAAGAAAGCGAAAGATCGCGGCGATCCTGAGGCCGAGCGGCTGATCTTTCGGCTCACGGCGCAAAACGCGCGATTTCACGCCCCTGTGATGCCGCCGCGATTCGAATTCGCCTTTTCCATACGCCATATCATGGAACGATGCCGATAGCGTCGCGCGAAGAGGTATGCTCTCTGTCAACGATTCGCGTCAGTTCGATTCACCTCGAAGGTTCTTATGCCAAAGCCGACCGGCCCGACGCGGGAAGAGAAGGATGCGCAAGCCCGGCGCGACACCGTAAACCTTTTGGCGGTGATCGTCTGTCTCGTGATCCTCATTGCGGGATTTTGGCTCGTCAATCGCTTGTGGGAGATGAAGAAGCTGCAAGATTGCATCTTCGCCGGACGACGCGATTGCGCGCCCATTGAGACGACCCGATAGGGTCGAATCAGGTAAGGTTTAGGCCGGTAGCCGAAAGCCGGCGCGCCGCATGGCTGGCGCAACGAGAACCCGGCAAACCGGGTAGCTTCCGCATGAGCTTTCGTGTATGAGGACGCCGCCTTCCCTGGAATGGCCAAAGCCGCGGTAGCTCAGCTGGTAGAGCAACGCATTCGTAATGCGTGGGTCGGGGGTTCGAGTCCCTTTCGCGGCACCATTATCCGAGCGGCTCACCGCCACGCAAAAGCTCAGGCTCGCGCAGGGGAGGGGCCGTCCAGGAAAATCGCGGCACCTACGCTTAGCGTGGGCGGCGGATCGATCATCAACCTACTCATGCCAGGTGTCTAGACTTGGCCGACTCGGCCGGACTTGGCCAGGATGCTTGGGCCAAAGCAGCCCGTTCCAGAGAGGGCCAGAAGATATTTCCGATCGTTGACGCCTCTGAAAGAGGAGAGTAAGCACGAGTCATTACTTGATGGCGCTGAGAAGCCTGTTAGTTGTTCAAAGAACTTGCGGGATGAAGTTAGGGAAAGGGAGGGACTCTCTCTCGCGGCGTCAATGAGATTGAGAAAGAATACTTATATATTTTGCTTATTATTAAGTATCGACGCCAATTCGCTTAGTCTTTGAAGTGTATTTTAAGATTTTCGCCGACCCTTGGCTTGGCCTGACTTCGAGAGGCTAGCAACGATGCTCAACCGACGCCTGCCGCTCGAACGCTCAATGCAGCGGCATGCCCGCTGTCGCAAGACCTCGAGAGGGTTTTCGACGCAACCGTCCTTTTTCGCACCGCGTCAGGTGAGGGAGCCCGACCTGCACAAGACGCACTCTCGGAAAAGCTCCTTCAAGGAGGCGGGTCCGCATCGGATGATACTTAAAGGCGTGGGACGACATTGCTTCTGTATTCGAGAATTCTGATGCGGTGAACCAAGTTTGTTGAGCGTTGCGTTGCAGGAGTGCGCATCACGGGTAATGCCATGCGTGGGAGGTTCAATCTCAACGAAAGACGGGTCCGTCCACCGAACCGGATGTTCCAAACCAGTCCGGACGAGAAGCCGCAGATATCGGATGACGAGGGAATTGGCTGGGATACCGAGGATGTGTCGGATATCGAAAACGTCGACGATATCGAAAACACATCCGATATCGAGGGCATCGACGACACCGAGCCAACGGACTTCGAGCCGGATGCACCGCTTGCGGCGTATCATGGGCCTCGGTCGCGCGGGCTCGTCAGCCTGGCGGTATTTTCCCTCACTTTGGTCGCCGCTGTCGGGGCGTGGTTGGTCATCGGGAAGGTGCAGCCCACCTGGGCGGTCGCCACGACCGACTACATCGAGAGCTCGCCGACCCTCAGTTCCTGGATCTCCGGGCGACCGCCAGCACCGCAAGCACCAGCAGCGACACCGAACGAGACCTCAAAGCCGCCTCCGGCCCAACTGATCGTCGATCGTGAATGGTCCGGCCCGGCAGGCCAATCACTTCCGCTAAATCTTTCAATCAGTGATGTCCCAGCAAACGCGACAATCGTGATCAACGGCCTTGCCGAGGGTGCGACACTGAATGTGGGGAAGGCCGCGGGAGGAGACGGATGGCAATTGTCCGCCGCGGATTTGCACAACGCGCTCGTGCGTCCGAGCCCGGGTTTTGTCGGTGCGATGGCACTCGCAATCGAGTTGCGCCTCGCCAACGACATCGTGGCCGATCGCAAGACGCTGCGCCTCCAATGGGCTGCGCCCCCCATCCCCCAAATTGCAAAGCCCGCCATCATTGTCCGACACCTCGATCCCGATGAGATCGCGGCGCTGCGCCAGAGGGGAGAGAATTTCATTGCCACCGGCGATCTCGCCTCCGCGCGTTTGGTCCTCCAGCGCGCCGCAGAGGCTGGAGATGCGCAAGCAGCGTTGGCCTTGGCCGGGACCTACGATCCGATCGCGCTCGAGAGGCTGGGATTGAAAGGTCCGAAATCTGATATTGAAAAGGCGCGGACCTGGTACAAGCGGGCGCAGGAGTTGGGATCGGCCTCAGCGTCGGGAAGGCTCCAATCGCTCGCGGACCACGATTGACGAAAGAGCAAGGCCCTGAAGGGCGCTACTGAGGATCGCGGCGCCAATTCTCGTAGGCGCAGCCCTATTCAAAGACTTTAAACACCCGGGCGCTTCGCCAGGGCAAGGCCGAGCCCCAGCATGATCATGGCGGTCCCTGAGGCTTCGCGCAGACGGCGGATCACCGTGGGACGCGATGCCGCGCCTTCTCGGATGCCGCTCGCCGCAAAAGTGACCGCGAGGTCGACGAGGGTGTTGAGGGAAACCGAGACGAAACCGAGCATCATGAATTGCACGGCCACATGGCCTGCGTTCGGGTCCACGAACTGCGGAATGAAGGCGAGGAAAAAGGCGGCTGTCTTCGGGTTCAGCGCCTCGACCAGCACGCCTTCACGAAAGGCCCGTCGCGGACCGACGGGGGGCGGCGCAAATCCCTCGTTCAAACCGGCCGCCGCGTCCCGGCGCGCGGATTGAAATGTGCGAAGGCCGAGCCAGACAAGATAGGCGGCGCCGATCAGCTTCAACGCGGCAAAGAGTTCCGCGCTTGCGAGCACCACGGCAGCAAC
>JAFBAS010000113.1 GCA_019247605.1 Hyphomicrobiales bacterium | reverse complement strand
CGATTGCCGAAACCTTCTTCTCTCCGGTCGCCATCTCGATCGCGTCGAGCGCCGCGAAAATGCCCTCTTTCATATAGGCGTCGAAACCCTTGGAGGCGTGGCGCGAATCGGGATTGACCCAGGAGATGACGAAGACGGTCACGCCTTGCGACACGGCCCAGCGGATGAAGGATTTCTCGGGATTGAGATCGAGTATGTAGAACTTGTTGATCCAAGGAGGCACAATCAACAAGGGACGTCGAAGCACCGTCCCCGTCGAAGGCGCGTATTGGATGAGCTCGATGAGGTCGTTGCGCAGCACGACCTTGCCGGGTGTCGTCGCGAGATTGACGCCGACCTCGAAATTGCGCGCGTCCGTCTGGCGAAGGCTCAGCTCTCCGCCTCCTGCCTCGACGTCTTCGGCGAGCATGCGTGCACCACGCACGAGATTGGCACCGTTCTCATCGATCGTGGCGCGAATGAGCTCGGGATTGAGCGCGACGAAATTCGATGGAGAAAGTGCAGCCGCGAGCTGGCGCACATAGAACCGCGCCTTGTGGCGCGTATGCGGGTCGATGTCCTTCGCCTCGACCACCATGTCCTCCGCCCATTTGGCCGCGTGAACGTAGGATTTGCGAAGGAAGTCGAAATAGGGATTTTGCGTCCAGGCCGGATCCTTGAAGCGCCGGTCCGTCGGATCGGGGGCTTGCGCCGGCGGCACCTCCTCGCCTTGCAAGCGACGCAGCGCGTCGGCCCAAAGGCCGATCAGCCCATTCGTCAGCCGCGCTTGAGCCTCGAGCGCGCGTTGCGGCTCCCCCATCCAGCGTTCGGCGACTTCACCGAGCGTGCGGGCGATCTCACCGAGCTCCACATTGGCCAGCGAAGAGGTCTCGCCGGCAAGCTGCGGGCGAAGATATGCCTGCGTGGCGCGTGCCGCCTCCTCGGCGAGCCGGGCGAGATTGCCCGCCATCTCCTCGACATCGAGATGCGGGGCCGAAGCTTCCGCGTCTTCCGATGGCGGGGTGCTGGCTTTCGTGCGTTGTGGTTCGTCGCCCTTGCGGGCATGCAAGTCCTTTGCGGTGCGCGGCTCTGCCGAGACTTTTTCTTTCGCGCCAAAGCTGCGAGGCGCAATCTCCAGCGCCGCCTCGACTCTCGTGTCGAGATCCGGCGCAAAGTCCCTCTTGCGTGCGGCTTGCCGGTGAGATCGCTTTTTGGGCTTCGGAGCGTCACCGGACGCGGACGTCATTTTTTGGTGCGCGAGCGGTCCTTGACTGGCCGCGAGGCGCGCGGCACGCGACGGGGCTCGACGGGTATTCTCGACCCGTCTCTCTTTGCCGCCGTCCTGGCGTTTCCTTGCTGCCATGATGATGCCCTCGGCATCCGGGCGCGCCCGCGGCGCGGCCCTCTTTGGGTCACATTAGCCGCTCATGCACGATAACGAAACCGTTACTGGCCGCCTTTTGTCCGAGGCCCATGATGAGACGCATGGTCGCGAAGCGTGTACGAATCGGCACGATGTCATGGGTCAGCCCTCAACTCTTTCGGGCGGGCGCGAGCGCCCCGCGGTTGCGTGATCACGCGATTTGGGGGGCAAAACGCGGCGGCCTCATGACGCTTTGTGCTTTTCTGCTTGGCGGCTGCGCCGACTTGCCGCTCTTCCATGAACCGGCGACCTTTGTTGGTTTTGCGACCAACCCGAAGGAATCGGCTGATTTCGTCAAGGAAACACATCCGGAGAATACCGAATACACCTCAGTCGGCGTCGAGCCGGGACACCCTCCGGACAAGCCGAGGGACAAGGACGGCGTCAAGCAGCTCCAAACCGAGCTCGAGGCGCAACGTGACACCGGCCACGCCATTTTGCAGAAACTCTCGCCCGAAGCCGCGAATGCGCAGGCGCAGAGAAACGACGACAAGGCAAAGCTCAAGGAGACCGCAAAAAAGAAACCGAAAGAGGACGCCGCCGCCAAGGAAAAGGGCCAAGCGAGCGCCGATGCGCCGGCCGTGACGCCGGTGCCGCAATAGCGGTCCGGCAAGCATTCTTCCGCGAGGCTTCGATGTTCCGGCGCACGCTTTCCATCGCTATTGCGCTTCTTGCGGCGCTCGCCTTTTCGCAGCTTCCCGAGTTCACGCAGCAATATGCTCAAAGGCTCGGCGGCGCCATCGACGAGCTGACACGAGTCGTGCAGCGCTTCGACGCCGATTCGGTTGCGGTCGGCGAGGATCGAAAGGGCGCTCTGGCGCGTCTCGCGCGCTCGCCCGACGAGCTCGCACGTCTGCAAAGTTCCGCGATGCAGGCGAACATCGAGCGGCTCGACGCCTTGCAGGCGCAACAGGCCGAGATGGCGATGGCGGGTCCGTTTCGCCGGATCGAGGTCTTCCTTTCCGATCCCGATACCAAGATCGCCAAGGCGACCTGGAACGCATTCGAGCCTGGCGTGCCGGCGACAGGTGAAGGCGTGGCCTCGGGCGGCGCGGGCTTCCTTCTCGGCGGGGGCCTGACCTCGATGATCGGCCGCGCCTTCCGCCGGCGACCGCGTCTTGCGTAGGTTATGGGACGTGATGGCGGTGACGCTTCGCAGTCATGCCGGAGCGCCGATCTGACCGACGATCACTTCGGCGCCTGCAGCACGACGCCATAACGCGCATAGATTTTCTCGACCGTGCCGTTGGCGCGCAGATGGTCGAGTGCATCGTTTATCGCATCGCGCAGTTTGTCGTCGGGCCGAACCATGCCGATCGCGACATTCCAATTGAGGTTGGCCTCGCTCTCGTCGAGCGTCGACACGCGCACTGTGTTTTGCGGATGCGTGAGATTGAAATACCCGGCCATGGTCGGCGTGACGGCCGCCGCATCGATCTCGTGATGGGTGAGCGCGTCGAGGCTGTCGACCTCGAAGCCGAAAGTCGAGAGCGGCACATGACGCTGACCGAGTGTCATCGCGGCCATCGAGCCGACCTGCACCCCGACCTTCGTGTGATCGTTGAGGTCTTTGAAGGAGGTCGGCCCGTTGCTCGAGGGCACTGCGAGCGCGACGCCCGTTCGGTAGTAAGGCTTCGAGAGCTTGAGATTGGTTTCGCCTTGCGCCTCCGGATCGGCGATCGTGTCCATGATGATGTCGCAATCGGCGCTGCGCATCTGGTATTGAGTGATGATCCAATCGAGCTTGAGGGAGACGCCGAGCTCCTGGGCAAGCGCGCGGCCCATCTCGACCTGAAAGCCAGGCGGGTTCTCGGTCTTGCTGGCGAAGGGCAGCGAGTTCGGATGGGCGCACAGCCCGATTGCGCCGAGCGCGCGAATCGCATCGAGAGAGCGAGCCTCCGCGGAGCCCGAAAGGCCGAGCGCGGCGAGGAGGATGAGCGAGAAGCTTGCCTTCATCGGAGTGCTTTCACACGAAATGGATCACGTCTTTTCTGGTCAGCCCTGATCAGGCTTCAAACCCCTGATGTATGCGATGATCGAATCGATCTGGGAGTCGTTGAAGACTTGACCGAAGGCCGGCATCGCACCTTCCTTGCCGTTCTTGATCCGGTTGCGGATGAAGTCGTCGCTGCGTGCCGTGTCCATGAGCTGCGGTCCCTTGCCGGCCGCCCTGCCGCCATCGGAGTGACACCAGCCGCAAGTGGTCGCGAAGAGCTCATGAACGTCGAGCGGCGCGTCGGCCGGCGCAGCGGCCTGTTGGGCCAATGCCGGTTTTATGGAAAGCTGCGCGAACGCCACGATCGTCGACGCGGCAAGCGCGAGGGCCGCCGATGAGCTTGCGTGTCTTGTCATTGAAGATCGAGCCTTGGCTGCATCAGAACCACCGGGGAGCGCGAGACCACGCTCCCCGTGGCGGCATTCGAACCCTGACTATTTCAGGCTGTAGACGATGAGCGCGCCGTCATCGCGCGGCATGCTCTTATAGACGCCGCCGAAGGTGGGCGCGTAATCATCCGAGGCCATCCCGCCAAAGCCGGCGGTCACCGCGATGTACTGCTTGCCGTTGACCGCATAGCTCACGATGCCGCCCTGATGGCCGGTGCCGTCCGCATGGTTCCACAGCTCGGCGCCGGTCTCGGCGTTGTAGGCGTGGAGGGTGCCACGCGAATCAGGCACGAAGACGAGGTCCCCACCCGTCGACAACACGCTGGCGAGCGGCGGTTCGGGGAAGCGCACCTCCCATTTCTTGGCGCCCGTCACCGGATCGCGCGCATCGAGATGGCCATAGATCTCGCCGCTGGGTGGCGGTGCGATCTTGAAATCCGCGCCGATGTTCAGCTGGACTTGCGGCGCGGTGATCGGTGTCGTCTTGCTCACCGTAAGCGTCATGCACCATTCCTGGCCGAGCTTGTAATAGAGGCCGGTCTTGGGATTGTAGGCACCTGAGTTCCAGCTCACGCCACCCGAGATGTGGGGGCAGAGCGGCTCGGACTGTTTGCCGGCAGCGAAATCACGCCGCCCGATGAGCTCACCCGTCTTCGGATCGATGTCCTTGACGAAGTTGCTGTTTTGGGTGATGCGCCAGACGTTCTTCAGCCCGGCATTGCGATCGTAGACGAAGATGTAGCCGCTCTTGTTGGGATGGACGACGAGCTTTTGCCCATCGCGATCGAGCATCAGGAACTCTCCGACCGCGCTGTCGAAGTCCCAGGTGTCGTGCGGCAGCTCCTGGTGATAGAACTTCAGCTTGCCGGTATCGGCATCGAGACCGATCACCGAGGACGTGTAGAGATTGTCGCCAGGGCGCGCGCCCTGCGTCTTGAAATCGGCGCCCGACCAATCATAGAGCGGAGCCGGGTTGGCGGTTCCCCACCAGATCGTGTTGGTGTCCGCATCATAGGTGCCCGGCATCCAGCCGCCGCCACCACCGGTGCGCCAGGAATCGTTGCCCCAGGTCTTCATCGCCTCGTCGGTGCCGGCGACCGTGTCGAACTCCCATTTCTTCGCGCCGGTCGCCGCGTCGACGCCGAAGATCGGGCCGCGGCCCGGCCATTCGCCACCTTGCGCGCCGATGATGACGGTGCCCTTGGCATAGAGCGGGGCGCCGGTGAAGCCGACGGTCAGCTTCGCGGAATCGACGAGCTTGGTGTCCCATGCGGGTTTGCCCGTCTTCATGTCGAGCGCGATCAGGCGCCCATCCATCGTGCCGACATAGACCTTGCCGTCGCCGATCGCGACGCCGCGATTGTAAGGCGAGTGCGTCTGCCGGCTGATGAGCGCTTCGTCGAGCTCTGGGATGTAAGACCAGATGACCTCGCCCGTGGCGCCGTTCAGAGCGAAGGTACGGCTGTAGGAACCCGTGTAATAGAGCACGCCGTCCGCAACCACCGGCGTCGACTGCAAGCCCCGCGTCGAGCGCCCCGGAATGTGAATCCAGGCAACGTTCAGATTGGAGACGTTGTTCGTGTTGATTTGCTCGAGCGGGCTGTAGTGATAGGACCTGTAGGACCCGTGATAGGTGAGCCAATCATTGGCGTCCCCTGCTTGGATGCGCGCGGTGTCGACCGGTTGCGCGAAGGCCTGCGATGCGGCGAGCGTCGCTCCGATGGCGAGAGCGGCGCTCCGCGCAAGACTACTCGGCAGTCTTAACATTGCACTTCCTCCTTGTTTTATTCCCCCTCAGGCACGGCAGGTGGCCCCATCTCCATCGCTTGTATGCGACTTGTGACTCGGATGGGCTTTTCCATTCCAAGGCTAACCGGGATCATCGACAATTGAGAACGCACAGAACGGAATATGTCCCCTGCGTCGCCCTGATCACGGTCGAAAACGATCATGCCTCCTCGCCCTCATGAAGTTCAAGAGCACTTCGCGGGAAAGTGAGGGCCGCGGTCGCGATGAGCGCGATGGCGCGCATGCGGGCTCGGCACTTGGAGAAGAAGATCTGAGGACGATGCGCTACGCGCTATCGCCTGCGCTAAGCTGTTGCGAGCACGAGCACGAAGCCTTCGACATCGCGCCCACCATCCTGGCGTGTCACGGCCGATAACAGATGCGCGACGCTAAAACCTTGTGAGGAAGCCCACGCGCGCAGATAGGTTTCCGCATGGGCGAAGCGATTGTCAGGGCCGAGCCGATAGCCTTGCGGCGCCTCGGCCGCGCCGCAGGATTGCAACGTGAATGCGAAGAGGCCGCTCGAGGCGAGCGCGGCGCGCGCCGCGCTGAAAACCGGCTGCAGGTCCGCGACGTAGACGAGAACATCGGCGGCGACCACGAGATCGGCGCCCGCGCGCGGCTGGGCCCGCAGGAATTCGACGAGCTCTCCTTGTGCGAGCTCATCATAAACGGCCTTGGCGCGCGCCTTGGCGAGCATGCCGGAGGACAGATCGACCCCGGTGAGCACGTCCGTGAACGGCCGGATCGCTTCGCCCATGAGCCCGGTGCCGCAGCCGAGATCGAGCGTGCGCGCGAAGCGAAACGGGCGCTTCATCTCGACACAGACCTCGCGCGACGCCTCCAGCACGGTTTGCGGCCCACGGTAGCCCAGGCGCTCCGTGAGATGGGCATCGAAGCGATCGCAATACTCGTCGAAGAGGGCCGCGACGTAGCCGGCTTGCATCGCTTGCCTCACACCGAGCGCGCCGAGGCGCGCGAGCTCGAGCCTCGCGCCGAGACGGCCCTCCGGATCGAGCGCGGCCGCATGCTCATAGGCGGCACGGGCCTCCTCGCGCGCGCCATTCGCGAGAAGAGAATCGCCGAGAAGCTTCCAGGCCGGAGCCCAACCGGGCGCCGCTTCGACGGTCTGGCGGAGCACCTCGCAGGCCTCGAAGGGCTCGCCGGCATCGAGAGAGGCGCTGGCCCAGCGATAGCGTCGGTCGAGGGCGACGTCGCCGGAGGATGAAAAGCCGGGCGGAAGGCCGGTCATCTCGACCGATCCTCACCGCATCGGACGTACATAGGTCGATGGACCCCGTCGATTTTCGTCGATCTCGAGCCTCTGGTTGAGCGACGGCATGGCGCGGTCGGAACAATCATCGCGAGGGCAAGTCCGGCAGGAGACGCCGATCGGCGTGGCGATCTGGGGGTCGTCGAGGTTGAGGCCATCCGAATAGACGAGCTCGCGCGCATATTGAATAGGGCAGCCGAGCCCGATCGCCAATTGGCCGATGCGGTGCGGCAGAGCTCCGCTTCGCGACATTCGCCCCGCGGGCTCGATGGTGCGCGCGAGGCAAAAGAATGCTTGTCCCTCCGGCATCTTCGAGACTTGCACGCGCAACATGCCGGGCGTCGCAAAGGCATCATAGACGTTCCAGCGCGGACAGGCGGCGCCGAAGCGGGCGATGTGGATTCCGGAAGCGGAGAAGCGCTTCGAAATGTTGCCGGCGATATCCACGCGGATCAGGTGAAAAGGCACGCCCTCGTTGCCTGCGCGGCGCAACGTGGTCAAGCGATGGCAGACCTGCTCGAAGGACACGCCGAAACGGTGCTGCAGCACATTGATGTCGTAGCGGGTGGAGCGAGCCGCATCGAGAAAGCGTCCATAAGGCATGAGGAGCGCGGCCGCGAAGTAGTTGGCGAGCGCCGAGCGGGCGAGCGCGTCGGCTTCAGGCGTAAGGAACTTGCCGGCCGAGGCGACGGCCTCGATTTCGTTGCGCAAGGCGAGGAACGCCAATTGATGCGCGAGCTGGAAGGTGCGGCTCGGCAAGGCGAGCATCTCCGAAAGCTCGAGACGGCGATTGAGCGGATTGTAGCGGCGAAGCTCGCCGCGCATGCTCTCGGAAGTGGCGATCTCCACATCGACGGCGAAGCGCTGCGACAAGAGATTGATCAGATCCCGGTGCAATGTGTGGAGCGCGAGCCCGTGCTCCACCCAGAAGGCCTCGGCAGCCTCTTCGAGCTGGGCGAAATGGTTCGAGCGACGCTGCAGGAATTCGGTGATTTCCTCGGAGGGAAGGCCGGTCGCGCCGCCGTCGCTCGCATCCTCTCCCGCGGCGCCCGAGCCGAGTGCCGCAACACGCCGTCGGTAGGCTTCGTAGAGGTCGACGATCGCATGCGCCACCGCGGGGAGCGCGGACACCAGGTCGCGCACATCGCTCGTCTTGACATCGGCGCCGTCGAAAAGCGGGTCGGAAAAGGCCTCGAGCAGATGGCTCGACAAGCGTTCGTCCTTTTCGGGCGCAAGAGTGGAAAGCTCGACCTGGAATCGCTCCGCGAGCTTCAACAGCACCCGGACCGTCACGGGCCGCTGATTGCTTTCGATGAGATTGAGATAGCTCGCGGACAGCCCGAGCTCGGCTGCCATTTGCGTCTGCGTGAGGTGGCGTTCCTGACGCATTCGCCTGAGCTTGCCGCCGATACGGACCGATTTCATCGCGACCTTCGATTTACAGTGTTTACATGTTGCAAGATGCGAATTGCAATAACAAGGTCAATTTTCAATCCTTCAGGTGTAATGGTGAAGTTTTATTGACTTAATGCCTGCTTGGCGCATCTTCTTGACAAGAATTTTCAAAAGGGATGCCCCATCATGCTCTCTGAACATCCGCAACGCTTCACCGGCATCACCCGCGACTACAGCAGGAGTGATGTCGAGCGTCTCTCCGGCACCTTGCAAATCGAATACACGTTGGCGCGGGTTGGCGCCGAACGTTTGTGGAAGCTTCTGCAGGAACGCCCGTTCGTGCGGACGCTGGGAGCGCTCACCGGCAACCAGGCTCTTCAACAGGTGAAGGCCGGGCTCGAGGCGATCTACCTTTCCGGCTGGCAGGTCGCCGCGGATGCCAACAATGCCGGCCAGATGTATCCGGACCAATCGCTTTATCCGGCCTCCTCGGTTCCGGAGGTCGTCCGGCGCATCAACAACACGCTTCGCCGCGCCGACGAGATCGCCAAGAGCGAAGGCGACACGTCCACCTATTGGTATGCGCCGATCGTGGCGGATGCTGAAGCGGGGTTCGGCGGACCCCTCAATGCGTTCGAACTGATGAAGGCCATGATCGAAGCAGGCGCCGCAGGCGTTCATTTCGAGGACCAGCTCGCCTCGGAAAAGAAATGCGGTCATCTCGGCGGCAAGGTGCTCGTGCCCACGCAAGCCTTCATTCGCACGCTGAACGCAGCGCGGCTCGCTGCCGATATTTGCGGCGTCCCGACGCTTCTTCTGGCGCGCACCGACGCGCATTCGGCGACCCTGATCACGAGTGACATCGACGAGCGAGACCACCCTTGGATCGAGCGAGGCGAGCGAACGGCCGAAGGCTTCTTCCGGCTGAAGCAGGGCAGCACCCACTCGGTGGAGCATGCGATCGCGCGCGGCGCAAGCTACGCGCCTTATGCGGACCTCCTCTGGTGGGAGACGTCCGAGCCCGATCTCGGCGAGGCCCGCGAATTCGCCGAGGAGGTGCATCGCAGCCATCCTGGCAAGCTCCTCGCCTATAACTGCTCGCCCTCCTTCAACTGGCGCGCCAAGCTCGACGCCGGCACGATCGCGCGGTTCCAGGAAGAGCTCGCCGCGATGGGTTATCGCTTCCAATTCGTCACGCTCGCCGGCTTCCACTCCCTCAATTTGTCGATGTTCGAGCTCGCCAACGACTACGCAGGGCGTGGCATGGCGGCCTATTCGCAAATGCAGGAACGTGAATTTTCGGCAGAAGCGGCGGGCTTTACCGCCCTGCGTCACCAGCGCGAGGTCGGGACCGGTTATTTCGACGCTGTCGCCATGGCGGTCTCCGGCGGAAAATCCTCGACGACGGCCATGTCGGGCTCGACCGAGGCCGCGCAATTCGATGCCCATAAGAAACGGCTTGCGGTGGCGGCGGAATGAAAGGCCGATCGTCTGGCGCGAGGGCCACTTGACGGGCTTGTTACGCGCGCCACCCTGATGCGATGCCTTGCTCAACGAAATGACTCGGGCGAGCAAACACAAGGGGCTTGGCGCAAGCAAGGAGATGACGAGTGCCGGCGCGAACGTCGAAAATGACCGCCAACATCATCTTCGAGCGATCGCGCATCGATGCGAGGGCGGTTCCGTAGATGAGCAACTGAATTTGCGGACGCTGACGAATTGCGACGCTGGGCGGCCCGGCGGATCCCGTAAGGGTGATCAATTCGGCAACCGGCGAGGACACCACACGCATCCTCCTGGCCTGAGAGGGGCCACAAGTAGCGCCAGGGCCGGCACGCCTACTCCGCGGCGAGAGGCTGCGGGACCAAGCCCTCGCCCTCTCGCGCTTCGGCTTTCTCCGGCACGTTGCCGGTGAGCCAGTTCGAGAGGCGGTCGAGATAAATGTAGATCACGGGGGTCGTGAACAAGGTGAGCGCCTGGCTCACCAAAAGGCCGCCGACCATGGCAAATCCCAAGGGCTGCCGGATCTCGGCTCCAGTGCCTTGACCGAGCATCAACGGAACGCCCCCGAGCATCGCCGCCATGGTGGTCATCATGATCGGGCGGAAGCGCAAAATCGCCGCGCGACGGATCGCATCCACGGTGGAAAGATGGTGATCGCGCTCGGCCACAATGGCGAAGTCGACCATCATGATGCCGTTCTTCTTCACGATGCCGATGAGGAGAATGACGCCGATGAGCGCGATGAGGCTGAACTCGTAGTGGAACAGCATGAGCATCGCGATCGCGCCGACGCCCGCCGACGGAAGCGTCGACAGGATGGTGATCGGGTGGATATAGCTTTCGTAAAGAATGCCCAAGATCAGATACACCACGATAAGCGCCGCGAGGATGAGGAGCGGCACGGTCGAAAGCGAATCTTGGAAGGCCTGCGCATTTCCTTGGAAGCTCGTGATGATCGTCGCCGGCAATTTCAGCTCGGTTTTGGCGCGTTGGATCGCGTCGGTCGCCTGGCCGAGCGCGACTCCTTGCGCGAGGTTGAAGCTGATCGTGATCGCCGGGAATTGGCCCTGGTGACTGATCGACAGGGGCTGGATGGGCGTGGTGCTCCATTTCGCGAAAGCGGAGAGCGGCACCTCACCGCCCGTCGTCGGCGAATGCAGGAAGATCTTGTCGAGCGTCTGCGGATCGCCTTGCAGCTCCGGCAAGACCTCCATGATGACGTAGTAGCTCGAAAGCTGCGTGAAATACTGGCTGATCTCGCGCTGCCCGAAAGCATCGTAGAGAGTGTCGTCGATGAGCTGCGGCGTGAAGCCGTAACGTGACGCCTGATCGCGATCGATGGTGAGGGTGAGCGTCGTTCCGGCGGTCTGCTGATCGGTCGCGACATCGCGAAGCTCCGGCAAGCCTTTGAGCTTGTCGAGCATTCTGGGCGCCCATTCGTTGAGCTGGGGAATGTCCGCGCCCTGCAGCGTGTATTGGTATTGGGTCCGCGAAGCGCGCCCGCCGACGCGCACGTCCTGCGCGGCTTGCAGGAAGAGCTTCGCGCCCTCGATCTTTTCCAAGGGCTTTCTCAACCGGGCAATGATCTGGTCGGCATTCGCCTTGCGCTCGTCGCGCGGTTTCAGGGTAATGAAAAGGCGCCCGTTATTGGTCGGGTTGCCCGAACCTCCGACGAACATCGCGAGATGCTCGACATCGGGGTCCTTGAGCACCACGTCCGCCAAGGCCTCGAGGTGGCGCTGCATGTCGGTGGGCGAGATGTCCTGTGCGCCCTCGGCGATGCCGGTGATCAATCCGATATCCTGCTGCGGGAAGAAGCCCTTCGGGATCACCGTGAACAAGTAGACCGAAAGCCCAAGCGTCGCGAAGAAGACGCAAAGCGTGACGAAGCGGTGCCGCAGCACGAGATCGAGACCGCGCTCATAGCCTCTCAACAGGCCATCGAAGGCGCGCTCGCTCCAGGCATAGAGCTTTCCGTGATGGGCTTCCTTCGGAGGCTTGAGGAAGCGCGACGCCATCATCGGGGTCAAGGTGAGCGAGACCAGGGCCGACACCACGATCGTCATCGACAAGGTGACCGAGAACTCGCGGAAAAGCCGCCCCATGATGCCGCCCATCAACAACAGCGGAATGAGAACCGCGATGAGCGAGACGCTGATCGAGACGATCGTGAAAGCGATCTCACGCGAGCCCTTGAGCGCGGCCGCGAAGGGTTCCTCGCCCTCCTCGACATAGCGCGTGATGTTTTCGAGCATCACGATGGCGTCGTCGACCACGAACCCGACCGCGATGGTCAAGGCCATGAGCGACAGATTATCGAGGCTGAAATTCGCAAACCACATAAGCGCGCAGGCTCCAAGGAGCGCGAGCGGCACCGTAATGCTCGGGATGATCGTCGCCCACAGGCTGCGCAAGAAGATGAAGATGACCATCACGACGAGCGCGACGGTGAGGAGAAGCGTGAACTGCACATCCTTCACTGCCGCGCGGATCGTCTGCGTCCGGTCGCTCAAGGTGAAGATCTTGATCGCCGGCGGCATGGTGGCGCGCAACCTCGGGATCTGCGCCATGATGTGATCGACCGTGTCGATCACATTGGCGCCGGGCTGCTTGAAGATGACGAGTACCATGCCGCGCTTGCCGTCGGCCCAGCCCGCCTGCGTCGTATCCTGTGGCCCCGTCACCGCTTGGCCGATGTCGCGCACCCTGAGGGGCGCCCCGTTCCGATAGGCGACGATGATATCGTTCCAGTCCTTCGACTGGGTGAGCTGATCGTTGGTGTAGATGGTGAAGGAGTGCGTCGGGCCGTTGATGGTGCCCTTCGGGTTGTCGACAGTCGTGATCGACAACGGCAGGCGAACGTCCTCGAGCGACAAGCCTTTTGCGACGAGCTTTGCCGGATCGAGCTGAATGCGGATTGCGGGTTTCTGCTGCCCGCCGATGAACACTTGGCCGACTCCGGAGATCTGGCTCACTTGTTGGGCGAGCTTGGTCTCGAGCGCATCATCGACCTCGGTCAGCGGCAGCGTATCCGATCTCACGCCGAGAAGCAGGATCGGAGAATCCGCGGGGTTGATCTTGCGATAGGTCGGCGGCGTCGGCAGGTTTTTCGGCAATTGGCCGCCGGCCGCGTTGATGGCGGCTTGTACGTCGTTCGCGGCCGCGTCGATATTGCGCTCGAGATCGAACTGAAGCGTGATCGAGGTCGAGCCGATCACGCTCGTGGAAGTCATCTGTGCGACGCCCGGAATCTGCGCGAATTGGGTTTCGAGCGGCTGCGCGACCGCCGACGCCATGGTCTCCGAGCTCGCCCCGGGCAAGCTCGCCGAGACCTGGATGGTGGGAAAGTCCACTTGCGGCAACGGGGCGACGGGCAGTCGCGGATACGCGACGAGCCCGACGAACAAGATGCCGATCATCAACAGCGAGGTCGCGATCGGATGCCGAATGAAAGGCGCGGAAATGCCACCACCCATGCTCAAGGCGCCTTTTCGGGGGTGTTCTGCGCTTCTTTGGTCGGCGCGGCCGGGGAGGTCGCGGCCTCGTTGGGCGCCACGGTCGAGCCTTCCTGCAATCGATACTGGCCCGCGACCACCACCTTCTCTCCGGGAGAGAGTCCCTGGGAAACGACCGATTGGCTCGCGCCCGCTTCGCTCACCTTGATGTCGTGCATCGCGACCTTGTTCGCGTCGTCGATGACGAAGGCGTAAAGCCCGTTCGGACCTCGCTCGACCGCATCATTGGGAATGACGGCCACGCTTTTAAGCGTGTCGACGAGAAGCCGCGTCGAGACGGAGAGTCCCGGCCACAGAACATTGTCCTTGTTCTCGAACGTCGCTTTCATGCGGATGGTGCCGCTCGCCTGATCGACGGTATTGTCGACGAGGTCGAGCTTGCCTTCCGAAAGCGTGCGCGAACCGTCGCTGCTGAGCGCGGTCACGGGAACGGGCCCGGCCGCGAGCGCCTTGTTGATGCGCGACACCTCCTCCTCGGGCGCCGTGAAGACAACCGAGATCGGCTGCAGCTGGACGATCGAAAGCATGCCGTTCGTGTCGGAGGCATGCACGATGTTGCCCTGGTCGACGAGGCGAAAGCCGATGCGTCCGCTAAGCGGCGCGTTGATCGTCGTGTAGCTGAGCTGCGTCTTGGCGTTATCGACTGCGGCCTGGTCGCCCTTGATCTGCGCCGTGAACTGATCGACTTGCGCCTGTTGCGTGTCCACCTGTTGGCGCGACGCGAAATCCTGCCGCGCGAGATCGGTGAAGCGCTTGAGGTCAAGCTGTGCGTTCCTCAGGCTCGCCTCATCCTGTGCCTTCTTGGCAGTCGCTTGATCGAGCGCCGCCTGGAAGGGGCGAGGGTCGATCTGCACCAGAAGATCGCCTTCCTTGACGATCTGGCCTTCCTTGAAGGCGATCTTGGTGATCTCGCCATCGACGCGGCTGCGCACGGTGACGGTGTTGTAGGCCTGCACGGTGCCGAGCCCGTTAAGGTAAACCGGAAAATCCGTGAGCTGAACTCGCGAAAACGTGACCGGGATCGGGGGCGGTCCGGACTGGGCGGAGCTCTTCGGATCGACGGCCGCATCGGCAGCTCTGGTCGAGACGTAACGCCAGCCGATATAGCCGCAAGCGGCAAGCATCAGCACCACGAGGACAAAACCCCACGGCCCGCGCCGCTTTGAAGAAGGAGAAGGCGCCACCAGCTCGCTCCGATCCCTACCCGATTGTGCCCTTTATCGAGGCATATAGTGAGAAGTCGCGCGCAATATAGAGTGACCGCGCGACCGAACCATTACAGGATCATTAAATCCCGCGCCGGAGATTCGGTTCGCTCGTGGTCCCGCGGCTGCGCTCAGCCCCTCCCCTTGAGCCTATATAACGGGGTATAGGGGAAGGACAACGTTGCCCGCAACGCCAGGCGAGGGAGGCTGAAATCCCATTCGAGACCTTGCAGAAGGCTCGTGTCCGGTCGGGCCATCGCTCGACACGGTGCGGATGGAGGAACGCATGAATGCGGGCGGGCGGCCGGCACCGGCGATGGAGCCTTCATCGGGCGACTCGGGCGACGCTGCGCCGTCCCCAAAAGCGCGTCGCGACGATGTCCTCGCCTTGCGCAGCGAAATCGTGGCGAAGCTGACCTATTCGATCGGCAAAGACCCGATCGTCGCGCAAAAGCACGATTGGCTCGTGGCGAGCATCCTGGCTGTGCGCGACCGCATCATCGACCGGTGGATGGCTTCGACCCGGGAGGCTTTCCGCACCGGCCGCAAACGCGTGTATTATCTTTCTCTCGAATTCCTCATCGGTCGGCTGTTCAAGGAAGCGCTGAGCAGTCTCGGCCTCACCGACACGGTGCGCCTCGCGCTTGGCGAGCTTGGTGTTGATCTCGACGCCATCGCCGTGCTCGAGCCCGATGCGGCGCTCGGCAACGGCGGTCTCGGGCGCCTCGCGGCCTGTTTTATGGAAAGCATGGCGACAGTCGGCATTCCGGCGCTCGGTTACGGCATCCGCTACGAACTCGGGCTCTTCCGCCAAAACATGGCGGATGGCTGGCAGATCGAGGCGCCGGAGGATTGGCTCTCCTTCCGCAATCCGTGGGAATTCGAGCGGCGCGAAGCCAATTACCAGATCGGGTTCGGCGGCACCGTCACGACGAAAAAAGGATGGGACGGCGAACCGCGCCAGGAATGGTCGCCGGGAGAGACCGTGCTCGCGGTGGCCTACGACACGCCCGTTCCCGGCTGGCGCGGCGAGAAGGTGAACACGCTTCGCCTCTGGCGTGCCCGCGCCCTCGACCCGATGCATCTCGATGCCTTCAACAAAGGCGACCATGTGGGTGCGCTTGCGGAACGCACGCGCGCCGCGAGCATTTCGCGCGTGCTCTACCCCTCCGATGCGACGCCCGCCGGACAGGAGTTGCGGCTTCGCCAGGAATTCTTCTTTACCTCGGCCTCGCTGCAGGATCTCTTGCGTCGCCACCTCATGCAGTTCAGCGACGTGCGCACGCTGCCCGAGAAGGTGGCGATCCAGCTCAACGACACCCATCCGGCGCTCGCGGTCGCCGAGCTCATGCGCCTCCTCATCGACGCGCACGACATCGGCTGGGATGAAGCCTGGGAGATCACCCGGCGCACCATCGCCTACACCAATCACACCTTGCTGCCCGAGGCGCTCGAGAGCTGGCCGGTGACGCTGATGGAACGCCTCCTGCCGCGGCACATGCAGATCATCTTCGCGCTCAATGCGCGCCTTCTCGCCGACACCCAGCACAAGCGTGATGAAGAGAGGATCGCGCCCGCTGATGTTTCGCTTATCGACGAAAGCCATGGGCGCACCGTTCGCATGGGTTTTCTCGCTTTCGTCGGCGCTCACAAGGTGAACGGCGTCTCGGTGCTTCACACCGAGCTCATGAAGCGCACGGTCTTCCGCAATCTGCATCGCCTCTTTCCCGACCGCATCGTGAACAAGACGAACGGCGTGACGCCGCGTCGCTGGCTTTTTGCTGCCAATCCGGCCTTGACCGCGCTTCTCGTCGAGGTGCTCGGCGAAGGCATTCTGCACGATGTGGAGCGGCTTTCGGACCTTGCGCCCCTCGCCGATGACGCGGGCTTTCAGGAACGTTTCTTCGCCGTCAAGCGCGCCGGGAAGGAACGCCTCGCCGTCGTCATCGCAGAGCAGGCGGGGATGAAGCTCGACCCGCAGGCCATGTTCGACGTGCAGGTCAAACGCATTCACGAATACAAGCGCCAGCTCCTCAACATCCTGGAGACGATCGCGCTTTATGACGCCATGCGCACGCAGCCGCACAAGAGCTGGGTACCTCGCGTCAAGATCTTCGCCGGCAAGGCGGCCGCGAACTACGCGCAGGCGAAGCTCATCATCAAGCTCATCAACGATGTAGCGCGCGTCGTGAATTCCGATCCGTCCACGCGCGGTCTGTTGAAGGTGGTGTTCCTGCCGAATTACAATGTGAGCCTCGCCGAGGCGATCATTCCGGCGGCCGATCTTTCCGAACAGATCTCGACGGCCGGCATGGAGGCCTCCGGCACTGGAAACATGAAGCTTGCGCTCAACGGGGCGCTCACCATCGGCACGCTCGACGGTGCCAATGTCGAGATCCGCGAGAAGGTCGGGCCTGAGAACATCGTGATCTTCGGCCTCACGGCTTCCGAGGTCGAGACAAGGCGACGCGAAGGCCCTTCGCCTCGCGAGACCATCGCGCAAGCGCCCGCCCTTAGAGAGGTGCTCGACGCGGTGGCAGGTGGGGTATTCTCCCCGGACGAGCGAGGCCGTTATGGCGATCTCGTGCGCGGCCTCGAGGAGCACGACTGGTTCATGGTGGCGGCCGATTTCGAGGCCTACATGCGCGCGCAAGCGGAGGTCGCCACGCTTTGGCGCGACGCGCCGACCTGGCGGCGCAGCGCCGTGCTCAACACCGCTCATGCGGGCTGGTTCACCTCCGATCGCGCAATTCGTCAATATGCGGAGGATATCTGGGCCGTTCCCGCAAACCCTAGGCCGCGCCCATGAAACTGATGAGGTGACGGTGGACGTGACGCGCCCCGCTGCCTCGCCCGGCTTGACAAAGGCATGAGCCCGGCTGCGATCGCCGGAGCAGGTACTCCCGAGCCTTTGGGCGTCACGCCCGTGGATGGCGGCGTCAACGTCGCGGTTTTTGCCCGCAATGCAGCGCGGATCACCTTCTGCCTTTTCGACGAAGACAGCGAGAGGGAAGTCGCGCGCCTCGCCTTGCCGCGGCGCACGGGGGACGTGCATCACGGCATGATTGCGGGCGTTCGGCTCGGCGCGCGCTATGGCTTGCGCGCCGAGGGACCGTATCAACCGTCGCGAGGCCATCGCTATGACCCGGCGAAGCTCCTCGTGGACCCTTACGCGAAGCGCATCGATCGCCCCTTTCGATACGCGCCGGAGCTTTCGGCGCCCCCTGCCGCTGCGATCGATACCGCACCTTTCGTGCCCCGCGCGATCGTGAGCGGGGGATTCGTCGCGCTCGCCTCTCGCCTGACACGTGCGGCCTCGCCCCGCTTCATTTACGAAATCGCCGTGAAGGCCTTCACCAAGCGCCACCCGGATGTGCCCGAGACCTTGCGGGGCACGCTTGCCGGTTTGGCCGAACCGGCTGTCATCGCCCATCTCCACAAGCTCGGCGTGACGCATGTCGAGCTCATGCCCGTCGCAGCCTTCATGGATGAGCGCCATCTGGTGGCGCTCAATCTCGCCAACGCCTGGGGATATAACCCGGTCGTCTTCATGGCGCCCGATCCGCGCCTCGCGCCCGACGGGGAAGGTGAGCTTGGGCGCGTCGTGGCGGCGCTCCACGGCGCCGGCATCGCCGTCATTCTCGACGTCGTGTTCAATCACACGGCCGAGAGCGACGAGGCGGGCCCGACCGTCAGTCTGCGCGGCCTCGACAATGCAGTCTATTACCGCCACTTCGCGGACGATCCCGGGCGCCTCGTGAATGATACCGGGTGCGGCAACACGCTTGCCTGCGACACGGCGCCGGTGTTGCGCCTCGTGACGGACGCGATGCGCCATTTCGTGACGAGCGCGGGCGTGGACGGCTTCCGCTTCGACCTCGCGACCGTGCTCGGCCGGACGCAAAACGGGTTTTCGCCGGAAGCCCCGCTCATTGCCGCGATCACGCAGGACCCGATCCTGCGCGAGACCTTGCTGATCGCCGAGCCTTGGGATGTCGGACCCGACGGCTATCGTCTCGGCGAATTCCCGGCGCCGTTTCTCGAATGGAACGACAAATATCGCGACGATGTGCGGCGCTTCTGGAGAGGCGACAGGGGCGCGGCGGGAGCGCTCGCGACACGTCTTGCCGGGTCCTCGGATATTTTTCAGCTCCGCTTCAGGCCGCCCTCGACCTCGGTCAATTATTTGGCAAGCCATGACGGCTTCACGCTCGCCGACATCGTGAGCTACGCGCAAAAGCACAATGAAGCGAATGGCGAGGCCAATCGCGACGGCCTCGCCGACAATCACTCCTGGAACAACGGTGTCGAGGGCGCGACCGCCGATCGGGCCGTGCTCGACCGGCGCGGACGCGATGCGCGCGCCCTTCTTGCAACGCTCTTTTCGTCACGCGGCAGCTCGATGCTCACCGCGGGGGACGAGATCGGCCGCACGCAGAAGGGCAACAACAACGCCTATTGCCAAGACAATGAAATCGGCTTCATCGACTGGGCCAGTGCCGACGAGACGCTTGCGTATTTCGTCGCGGGATTATCCGCGCTGAGCGGTCGATTTGCGGTTTTGCGACAGGACGAATTCCTGACCGGCAAAGCACCCAAAAATGGCATGCCTTCCGATGTCGAGTGGCTTCATCCATCCGGTCGGGCGATGCGCGACGAGGATTGGGCGCTGGCCGACGCCTTCGGCATGATGCTGTCCATCCCTCGCGATGATGGAAAGAGCGAGCATTTTTGCCTCGTTCTCAACCGTTCGTCGGAGCCGGTTTCCTTCGTGCTCGGAACCGACAAAGCGGATCAATGGGTTTGCGTGCTCGACAGCGCGGCCGGCTTCGTCGGAACACGCATACCAAGCCTCACGCGAGAGCTCACGATCGAAGCGAGATCGGTCGCCGCCTTCGTGCGTGCGTGAAACTTCGGCCTTCAGGCAAAAGACGCCGCGACACCGGCGCGTCATCGAACTCGCGTAAAAATTGAGCGGCGCCCGAAACGGAATCGGCAAAGCGGGAGTTTATGTTGGCTGCATCGATCACGCGCCGAAGGGCAAGGTACGACTGAGAGAGAGGGGGCTTGCAACATGCGCGATCGGTGCGAACGCGAGCTCTTCAAGCATCGTGTGGCCATGGGCTCTCGTGTCCGCCACTTCATTTCCGCCATTTTTTCTCGCCATAGCGTGGGGCGCGAAGGGGCGCCGGCAAAATTATCGACAAAATCTTGGTTGCGACACAGCGCTTGCGCGAGCTTCGCGAGCCGACGTCTTTCGACGTTGGCATGAGCATCCAATCCTCTTTCGCCATCGCGAGCCGAAATTCGGCGAGCAAGATCGGTCGAGAAGCGGGCTGGGCCGCGGACGAGCCGGCTCGCGCAAATGCGCCGCACCGGCGCGTCCTTTTCGTGACGCCCGAAATGGCGGATTTCGTGAAGGTGGGCGGGCTCGGCGAAGTTTCGGCCGCGCTCCCGAGAAGCCTGCTCGCAAATTGCGACGTGCGCGTCATGGTGCCCGGATATCGAGCGGTTCTCGAGCGGAGCGACGAGATCGAGCTCATCGGCCGCTTGCCTGCATTCGCCGGGATTCCACCCTGCGGGCTCGGCCGCCTCACCACCGCCGATGGGCTCGTCGTGTATGTGGTGCTCTGCGACGAGCTCTATGACCGCGACGGCACGCCCTACAACAACGCTCAGGGAGAAGACTTTCCGGACAATGACGTGCGTTTCGCGAGGCTTTCGCTTGCCGCCGTGGAGCTGGCAGATCGCCGAGGCGATCCGCATTGGTCGCCCGATCTCATCCATGCCAATGACTGGCCCGCGGCGCTGGCGCCTGCCTATGCGGCCTGGCGCGGCATCAAGGCCGCATCGCTCCTCACCGTGCACAACCTCGCCTACCAAGGCGTCTTCGACGCGAGCCGCCTCGCTGCGTTGGGGATTCCGCGGTCGGCCTTCACGGTCGACGGCGCAGAATTTTACGGAAAGCTCTCCTTCCTCAAGGCAGGCCTCTTCTATGCCTCCCACATCACAACGGTGAGTTCGACATACGCGCAGGAGATCACCCGCCCCGAACATGGCTGCGGGCTCCATGGCCTCCTTTCCGACCGCGCCCGGCAAGGCCGGCTTTCGGGCATTCTCAACGGCATCGACGAGAGCTGGGATCCGCGCAAAACCGGCTCGGAGAACAGCTTTTGGCCCGATAACCGCTTCGACATGCGCGCCTGGAAGGGCCGCAACGCGGAACACGTACGCGGCGCCTTTTCGCTCGCCTTGTCGCGAGGGCCGCTCTTTGCCATCGTATCGCGGCTCGTGCACCAAAAAGGCCTCGACCTCGCGATCGATGCGGCCGAAACCATCGTGGCGCGCGGAGGACAATTGGTGGCGACCGGCAGGGGTGAGCCGCGCTTCGAGGAGGGGATACGTGCTCTTGCCAGGCGTCATCCCGGCTCGGTCGGCGTGCGCATCGGCTTCGACGACCATGAGGCAAGGCGCATGTTCGCGGCGAGCGACTTCCTTCTCATGCCGTCGCGTTTCGAGCCTTGCGGGTTGAGCCAGATGTGCGCGCAGAAATACGGCTCCTTGCCGATCGCGCATCGGACCGGCGGGCTCGCTGACACCATCGAGGATGGCGTGACGGGCTTCCTGTTCAGCAAATACAGCTCCGACGGGCTTGCGGGAGCAATCGGGCGGGCGTTCGCGGCGCATGCCTCGAAATGGGCGCTTGGCCGCATGCGGCGCATCGCGATGGCACGTAAATTCGATTGGAAGCGCTCGGCCGCCGACTACGCGCGGCTCTACCGGCGCGTGGCGGCAGCCGCTTGACCCTGCGCTCCAGGGGCGGAACCTTCCTGGCGCCGACAGGTTGCCCGCCAGATCGCTCAAAGCAAGCAAATCCTTGAAGGCGCGCCATTCGCCGCGACAAGAAAATGTGCAAGCGCATATGATCAGCGCGGGAAACCTTTTCCATGAACGATGCCAGCATGGTTCCGGCGCTCGATAAGGCCACGCTCGCCGCACTCGCGGAGGCAAGACACCCCGATCCGTTCTCCGTGCTCGGACCCCATCCGGCTTCCGGGGGATATGTGGTGCGCGCCTTCCTTCCCGGAGCGCTGGCGGTGGACCTGCTCGCTCCCGAAGGAGGCGCGTTTCTCGCTAGGCTCGAACCTTGCGGCTCGAGTGGGCTTTTCCAGGGACACCTTGCCTCGCAAGAACCTTATGTCTTGCGCATCGACTGGCCCGGCGCCGAAGAGCTTACCGAAGACGTTTACGGTTTCGGCCCGCTGCTCGGGGACATCGATCTTCACCTCCTCGCCGAGGGGCGCCATGAAGAGCTTGCCTCTTGCCTCGGCGGCGTGCCGATGAAGCTCGGCGAGGTCGAGGGCGTTCGCTTCGCGGTCTGGGCTCCGAATGCGCGGCGCGTCGCGGTGGTTGGCGATTTCAATGCCTGGGACGAGCGGCGCCACGGCATGCGGCTTCGCCATGGGGCCGGTGTCTGGGAGATATTCATTCCACGAATCGGTCCCGGGCAACGCTACAAATTCGCGATCCTCGGCCCGCAGGGCGAAAAATTGCCCTTGAAGGCCGATCCCGTCGCGAGGCTTGCCGAGGCCGCGCCGGCGACCGCTTCCATCATCGCCCCGGTGGAGAATTTTAGCTGGACCGACGATGAGTGGATGGCCGGCCGAAGAGGCCGACATGATAAGCACGCGCCGATCTCCATCTATGAAGTGCACCTCGCCTCATGGCTTCGCCGGCAGGGCGACGATGCGCCTCCTTCCTGGAACGACGCCATCGAGCGCCTCATTCCTTATGTGGCGGAGCTTGGTTTCACCCATATCGAGCTCATGCCGATCGCCGAACACCCGTTCGGCGGCTCCTGGGGGTATCAGCCGCTCAGTCTCTTCGCGCCCACCGCACGCTACGGTTCGCCTCGCGAATTCGCGCGCTTCGTGAATGCCTGTCACGAACGCGGCATCGGCGTCATCCTCGATTGGGTGCCGGCGCATTTCCCCTCCGACCCGCATGGGCTCGCTCGTTTCGACGGAACGGCACTCTACGAGCACCAGGATCCGCGCGAAGGCTTCCATGAGGATTGGAACACGCTCATCTATAATTTCGGTCGCAGCGAGGTGCGCGGCTTCCTCACGGCGAGCGCGCTTTATTGGTTGCGCAACTTCCATGTGGACGGCTTACGGGTCGATGCGGTCGCCTCGATGCTCTACCGCAATTACAGCCGCAAGCCCGGAGAGTGGGTCCCTAATATCCATGGTGGGGTGGAGAATCTCGAGGCGGTCGGCTTCATTCGCCATGTGAACGGGATCGTGCATGAGCGTTGCCCGGGCGCGATGACGATCGCGGAGGAATCCACCGCTTGGCCGGGCGTGACCCGGCCGGTTTCCGAAAATGGCCTCGGCTTCGATTACAAATGGAACATGGGCTGGATGCACGACACGCTCCGTTTCATGGAGCGCAGCCCGATCCATCGCCGTTGGCATCACGAGGACCTCACCTTCGGCCTCATCTACGCGTTTTCGGAAAATTACGTGCTGCCTCTTTCGCATGACGAGGTGGTGCACGAGAAAGCTTCGCTCATCGGCAAGATGCATGGCGACGATTGGCAAAAATTCGCGTCGCTGCGCGCCTATTTCGGCTTCATGTGGACGCATCCCGGAAAAAAGCTTCTCTTCATGGGGGGCGAGTTCGCACAATGGCATGAGTGGAACCATGACGCTGCGCTCGAGTGGCATCTCTCCACTTTCGACCGACATCGGGGCGTCCAGCATCTCGTTCGCGACCTCAACCGCGTGTATCGTCAAGAGGGAGCGCTGCATGCCCTCGATGCGGATCCTTCGGGCTTTCGCTGGCTGATCCGCGAGGATTACGTGAATTCGGTCTTCGCCTATTTGCGAACCGGCATGGGCAGCGCGCCACCTGTTCTGGTCATCTGCAATATGACGCCGTCTCCACAGCGCGCATATCGGGTCGGCGTTCCCGTCGCTGGAGGGTGGCGCGAGCTCCTCAACACCGATTCCAGCCTTTACGGCGGCGGCAACCTCGGCAATGCCGGCTACCTTCGGACGAAAGCCGTGCCCAGCCATGGTGAGAGGTTTTCGCTCGACCTTCTCGTGCCGCCGCTTGCGACCTTGATCTTGCGCCATGAGAGGTAAGCGGTGAGCGAGGCCACCCTGCGCGAGCTCGCCGCCAAAGCGGGCGTCGCTCCCGACTGGAAGGATCTTGCAGGCGTGGCGCATCGGGTATCACCGCAGACGCTTCGCGCACTCCTTTCAATGCTCGGCTTTCCCTGTGACAGCGAAAGCGAGTTGCGCGACAGCCGAGCTCGTCTCGAAGACCAAAGCGGCGAAGCCGTGAAGCCTTGCCTCATCACCACGCGCCTGAACGAGCTGCTCGTCATTCCGGCCTTTGTCGGGCCGGCGAAGACGGTCAAGCTTTGCTTCGAGGACGGATCACGCCAGGAGTTCGTGCCGGATGAAGACCCGCAAGGGCGCGGTCTTCTCGTGCCGAGGCTGGATCGCGCCGGCTATCATCGCTTGGAAACCGGGGACAGGGAGCTCACGCTCGCCGTCGCGCCACCACGCTGCTTCACGGTCGCCGATGTGGCGCAAGGCGAGCGCATCTACGGGCTTGCGGCGCAGGTCTATGGGTTGCGGCGCGCCGGAGACGGCGGGACAGGGGATATGGGGGGCGTCCGCGCGTTGGGGATTTCAGCCGCCCATCGCGGGGCGGACGCGCTCGCGCTAAGTCCGCTCCACGCGCTGTTCTCGGCGATACCCGAGCGTTTCGGGCCTTATTCGCCTTCGAGCCGACTTTTTTACAATCCGCTGCACGCCGATCCCACGATGCTGTTCGGTGCCGAGCGCATACGCGCTTGCATCACGAAATCAGGCCTGCAAGGCGAGATGGCTGCCCTTGAAGCCCTCGATCTCGTCGATTGGCCGCGCGCC
>JAFBAS010000093.1 GCA_019247605.1 Hyphomicrobiales bacterium | reverse complement strand
CACTATTCCTATTCGGTCGTGCGCGGCTGCGACCGTATCGTGCCGATCGACATTTACGTGCCCGGCTGTCCGCCTACGGCGGAAGCGCTCCTCTACGGCATTTTGCTGTTGCAGAAGAAGATCCGGCGCACCGGCACCATTGAGCGCTAGCCTAAGATGGCCACGCGGCAAACACAAACGATCGTGCGCATGTGGCGCGGACGGGAAAGAAGAGATCGGACGGGTGCCTATCGCCGACATCTCGAGGGCTCGGTTTACCCGCGTCTTCGCGCCCTGCCCGGGTTTCTCGGTCTCTCTTTGCTGCAACGGACGGACCGCGGCCAGGCTGAGATGCTGGTGACGACCAGATGGGACTCGATGGCCTCCATCGAAGCTTTCGCGGGGCGCGATCCCGAGAGCGCGGTCGTCGAACCTGAGGCGCGCGCGGTGCTCGAGAGCTTCGATGATTTCGTGACGCATCACGAGGTGATTTTGGAACTCGGCCGGGAAGACGCTTCCGATCGACCGCTCGGCGGCCCGTGAGATCAGTGGAAATCACGATGGACACTTCACTCCAGGAGCTCGGGGAAAGCCTCAAGGCGGCGATTCCGCGTGCCGTCGCCTCTGTCGCGCTTGCCTATGGCGAGCTCACGATCACTGTGAAGAGTGAGGCAATCATCGACGTTCTTACCCATCTGCGGGACGCGCCCGACTGCCTGTTCAAGAGCTTCATCGACCTTTGCGGCGTCGATTACCCGTCCCGCGAGAAGCGCTTCGAGGTCGTTTATCACCTGCTTTCTCCAAAATATAACCGGCGCATTCGCGTGAAGCTGGAAGTCGATGAGCGCACGCCCGTGCTCTCGGCCGTCGATGTGTTCCCGGCCGCCGATTGGTTCGAGCGAGAAGCCTACGACCTTTACGGAATTTTGTTCTCCGGCCACCCCGATCTGCGACGCATCCTGACGGATTATGGCTTCGAGGGTTATCCGCTCCGCAAAGATTTCCCGCTGACGGGCTTCGTCGAGGTGCGCTGGGACAACGAGGAAAAGCGCGTGGTCTACGAGCCCGTGCGCCTGCCCCAGGAGTTCCGCAATTTCGATTTCCTCTCGCCCTGGGAGGGGACGGATTACGTGCTGCCGGGAGACGAAAAAGCAAAGTAGTGAGTAGTGAGTAGTGAAAGGAGAGTCGGAGTTAGAGACGAGAGACGATGCCGAACTTCAAGTCGTACCGGCGGTTGCGTGTTTGGCAAAATGCAATGGATTTAGCCGAGCACTGCTATCAAATGAGCTCGCTATTCCCCAAGCAGGAGATTTACGGGTTGACGGCTCAAATGCGGCGATCGGCGGTATCCATCGCAGCAAATATCGCGGAGGGATATGGTCGAGAGACAACAGGAGCTTTTATCCAGTTCCTCCGCACCGCGCAGGGATCTCTCAAGGAGCTGGAAACCCACTTGCTCCTTGCATCTCGGGTGCAATACGCGTCTGAAGGGGATGTCGAACCCATTTTGTTGAGATGTGAGGAGCTTGGGCGCATGCTCAGGTCTCTGATACGTTCCTTGCAGCGAAAGATGGATGCCATCTGATGTCGATCCGGCACTTCTCCTCACTATTCACTCTTCTCTGTTCACTCGATGCGGCTGCCAAATGACCGAAAACCAGCTCCGTAATTTCACCATCAATTTCGGTCCGCAGCACCCGGCCGCCCATGGCGTGCTGCGTCTCGTGCTCGAGCTGGACGGTGAGGTGGTCGAGCGCGTCGATCCTCACATCGGCCTTCTGCATCGCGGCACGGAGAAGCTGATCGAGCATAAGACCTACCTGCAAGCCGTGCCGTATTTCGATCGGCTCGATTACGTCGCGCCGATGAATCAGGAGCATGCTTTCGCGCTTGCGGTAGAGCGCCTTTTCGGCATCGAGGTGCCCAAGCGCGGTCAGTTGATCCGCGTGCTCTATTGCGAGATCGGAAGGCTGCTTTCTCACCTGCTCAACGTGACGACGCAGGTCATGGACGTCGGCGCGCTCACCCCGCCGCTTTGGGGTTTCGAAGAGCGCGAGAAGCTGATGATCTTTTATGAGCGCGCATCGGGGTCGCGCATGCACGCGGCGTATTTCAGGCCAGGCGGCGTGCATCAGGACCTTCCCGAGAAGCTCATCGAGGATATCGGCGAATTCTGCGACCCTTTCCTCAAGCTCGTCGACGATCTCGACGCCCTCTTCATCGAGAATCGCATTTTCAAGCAGCGGAACGTGGATATCGGGGTCGTAACGCTCGCCGATTGCTGGAAATGGGGTTTTTCGGGTGTGATGGTGCGCGGCTCGGGAGCCGCTTGGGACCTCCGCAAGTCGCAACCCTACGAATGCTACGAAGAGCTCGATTTCGACGTCCCGATCGGCAAGAATGGCGACAATTATGACCGCCAACTCGTCCGCATGGAGGAGATGCGCCAATCGACCTTGATCATGAAGCAATGCGTCGAGCGGCTTCTCGGCAAGGAGCGAAAAGGACCCGTCTCGGCGACGACGAACAAGATCGTGCCGCCGACACGCCCGCAGATGAAGCGCTCGATGGAGAGTCTGATCCATCATTTCAAGCTTTACACCGAAGGCTACAAGGTGCCGGAAGGCGAGGTCTATGCCGCAGTCGAGGCGCCGAAAGGAGAGTTCGGCGTCTACCTCGTTTCGGACGGCACGAACCGGCCCTATCGCTGCAAGATCAGGGCGCCGGGCTTCGCGCATCTGCAGGCGATGGATTTCATGTGCCGTGGCCACATGCTGGCCGACGTCTCGGCCATTCTCGGCTCGCTCGACATCGTGTTCGGCGAGGTCGATCGGTGAGTATCCGGTCGCATGGCTCGCATGGCCGCGGTTCGACCGGCCTTCCACGAATTTGTGAATTGCCGCACAAGGTCCTAGATGGCGGCACCTCGTGCAGCCATGGCGGGTGGGAGTTCTGAACGATGTCCGTGCGCCGCCTTGCGGCTGAAGCCGTGCAACCGAAGGAATTCGCCTTCACGGCGCAGAACGTGGATTGGGCAAAGAGCCAGATCGCCAAATACCCGCCGGGTCGGCAGGCCTCGGCCGTCATCCCCTTGTTGTGGAAGGCCCAGGAGCAGGTCGGCGGCTGGACGCCGCGTAAGGCGATCGAGGAGGTCGCTGCGATGCTTGATCTTCCTTACATCAGGGTGATGGAGATCGCGACCTTCTACACGATGTTCAACCTCGGGCCGATCGGACGCAATCACGTGCAGCTTTGCGGAACGGTGCCTTGCCATGTGTGCGGCGCGCTCGAGCTCAAAAAGATCTGTGAAGAGCGAATCGGCCCCCAAGGCACGGTGAGCGCGGACGGCAAATTCTCCTGGATCGAGGTCGAATGCCTCGGCGCATGCTGCAATGCCCCGATGGTCCAGATCAACCATGACTATTACGAAGATCTCGAGCCCGCGAGCTTCGGGAAGCTTCTCGACGATCTTGCGGCGGGCCGGCCGGTGAAGACCGGGTCACAAACCGGTCGGAACTGTTCCGAGGCGCTGGGTGGCGGGACCACGCTGAAGGATTCGAGTTTGTATGACGGCTCGCGCGTCGGTGCGTGGAAGGCGCGTTTCGAGGAAGCAGCGGCGAAGGACTCAGCCGGCAAGGACGCGACGCCGAAAGCTTCGGGAGAAAGCGGCGGCCCGGCGGTGCCGGGCTCCGGTCGACAAGGGGAACCACATATACCCCAGCCGGCGGCACCGAAAGGTCTCGCCGTGGCGCCAGCGGGCTCGCCCGCCGGCAATGCGGTGCCCGCGGATGAACCCGGCGCGAAGGATATCGCGGGGCAAGGCTCGGGAGAGGGCACGGGCAAGAAGCCCGGGGACCCTTCTTCGGGCAAGCGCTGAAGATCGAGGCCTTTCATGCTCGCCGACAAGGACCGCATTTTCACCAATCTCTACGGCCGGCACGGGGCCGACCTCGCCTCGGCGCGCAAGCGCGGCGCCTGGGACGGAACGAAGTTCTTCATCGACAAAGGCCGTGACTTCATCATCAATGAGATGAAGTCCTCGGGCCTGCGCGGCCGCGGAGGCGCGGGCTTTCCGACCGGACTGAAATGGTCGTTCATGCCCAAGCAAAGCGACGGGCGCCCTCATTACCTGGTCGTCAACGCCGACGAATCCGAACCCGGGACCTGCAAGGACCGGGAGATCATGCGAAACGATCCTCATCTTCTCATCGAAGGCTGCCTCATCGCTTCGATGGCGATGGGCGCCAACGCGTCCTACATCTATATTCGCGGCGAGTACGTGCGCGAGCGCGAGGCGCTGGAGCGCGCCGTCGATGAAGCCTACGAAGCGAGGCTGATCGGCAAGGATAATCTGCACGGCTACCCCTTCGACCTTTATGTGCATCACGGCGCGGGCGCTTACATCTGCGGAGAGGAAACGGCGCTTCTCGAGAGCCTCGAAGGCAAGAAAGGCATGCCGAGGCTCAAGCCGCCCTTCCCGGCGAATGTCGGGCTTTATGGCTGTCCCACCACCGTCAACAATGTGGAATCGATCGCGGTTGCCGGGACGATCCTGCGGCGCGGAGCGGCCTGGTTCTCGGGCATAGGGCGGCCCAACAACACAGGCACGAAGCTGTTTTGCATCTCCGGCCATGTGAATCGCCCCTGCAACGTCGAGGAGGAGATGGGCATCACCTTCCGTGAGCTTGTCGAGAAACATGCCGGCGGCGTGCGCGGCGGCTTTGACAACCTCAAGGCGGTGATCCCGGGCGGATCCTCGGTGCGCCTCGTGCCGGCCGATCAGATCATCGACACGCCTTTGGATTTCGATTCGCTTGCGAAACTCCGCTCGGGGCTGGGCACGGCGGCCGTGATCGTGATGGACAAATCGACCGATGTCGTGCGGGCGATCGCGCGCATCAGCGCCTTCTACAAGCATGAGAGCTGCGGCCAATGCACGCCTTGCCGCGAAGGAACCGGATGGATGTGGCGCGTCTTGACCCGCATGGCGGAAGGGCGGGCCCATAAGCGCGAGATCGACATGCTCCTGGACGTGACGACGCGCGTCGAAGGCCACACGATTTGCGCGCTCGGCGACGCAGCCGCTTGGCCGATCCAGGGCCTCATCGCCCATTTCCGTCACGAGATCGAGGAACGCATCGACCGCTATGCCGCAAAGCCGCATTCCGAGCCCGTGCTGCAGGCAGCGGAGTGAGAGCATGAATTCCTTCGCGCGCTCATTCACCGCGGCCAAGAGGACCTTGCTCGGCGCGGGCCTCCTCGCGCTTGCGCTCGGTGGCTCGGCGCAAGCCAAGACTTGCTCGGTGGACCTTGATGAGGTTCAGACCTTGCGCAAGGAAATCCTCGACATCGCGAAGAGCAACCTGCACGTGGACAAGGACCGCGCCGCGGCCGCGAAGCGCAAGCTCGGCGATGCCTTGAACGGCGGCCAGGTCAGCGTCGACCCGAACGATCTGAAGGGCATCATATCGCTCAAGGGAAAACCTTCGCCGGCCGTCATGCAGGATGTGCTGGCGCGGTTGCAGAACATCATTGCGAGCTGCCAATGACCAAGCTGATCGTGGATGGCCGGGAGGTCGAGGTTCCTGCCGAATATACGCTGCTGCAGGCCTGCGAGGCCGGCGGGGCTGAAATCCCGCGTTTCTGTTTCCACGAGCGGCTCTCGATCGCCGGCAATTGCCGCATGTGCCTCATCGAGGTGAAAGGCAACCCCAAACCGCAGGCGTCTTGTGCGATGGCGGTGCGCGATCTGCGTCCAGGCCCGAATGGCGAGCCACCCGTGCTCAACACCAACACGCCCATGGTGAAAAAAGCGCGCGAAGGCGTGATGGAGTTCCTGCTCATCAACCATCCGCTCGACTGTCCGATTTGCGACCAAGGCGGCGAGTGCGATTTGCAGGACCAGGCCATGGCCTACGGTGTCGACACCTCGCGCTTTCATGAGAACAAGCGCGCGGTCGAGGACAAGTATCTGGGCCCTCTCGTCAAGACCTCGATGAACCGCTGCATTCATTGCACGCGCTGCGTGCGCTTCATCACGGAGATTGCCGGCGTCGCCGATCTCGGCGCCATCGGCCGCGGCGAGGACATGGAGATCACCACCTATCTCGAGCACGCCATGCGCTCGGAGCTGCAGGGGAACGTCGTCGATCTGTGCCCCGTCGGCGCACTCACCGCCAAGCCCTGGGCCCTCCAATATCGACCCTGGGAATTCGCGAAGACCGAATCGATCGACGTCATGGACGGCCTGGGCTCGGCCATCCGTGTCGATTCAAGGGGGCGCGAGGTGATGCGCATCCTGCCGCGCATCAACGACGACGTGAATGAGGAATGGATTTCCGACAAGACGCGCCACGTGGTCGACGGCTTGCGCACGCAAAGGCTCGACAAGCCGTATCTGCGCGGTCCCGACGGCAAGTTGCGTGTCGTCTCGTGGCGCGAAACCTTCGCGGCCATCAAGTCTCGGATCGATGCCGCAAAGCCTGAAAGAATCGGCGCGATCGCGGGCGAGGTCGCCAGCGTCGAGGAGATGTTCGCGCTGAAGCTTCTGATGGAGCAGCTCGGTTCTCGCCACATCGATGCGCGGGAGGATGGCTCGGCGCTCCACCCGCGCTTCGGCCGCGCCTCCTACGTTTTCAATGCCAGGATAGCCGGCATCGAGGAGGCCGACGCCATTCTTCTCGTCGGTGTCAATCCGCGCCGCGACGCCGCGGTGCTGAACGCGCGCATTCGCAAGCGCTGGCGCATGGGCAATTTGCGTATTGGCGTCATCGGCGAGCGCGCCGACCTCACCTATCCTTACGAGTATCTCGGAGCCGGCGGCCAAAGCTTGGCGTCGGTGGTGACTGATGGAGGGGATTTTGCTTCGGCGTTCCGAGCCGCAAAGAAGCCGTTGCTGATCATCGGACGTGGCGCCTTGGCCGGCGCCGGCGGACTTGCTCAGCTCGGGCTCGCCGCCAGGGCAGCAAAAAGCTTAAATCTGGTCCGTGAGGGGTGGAACGGCTTTTGCGTCCTGAGCGCGACCGCTTCGCTCGTCGGAGCCCTCGACATCGGTTTTGCCCCGAGCGAGGGAGCCTTGGATGCGCGCGCCATGGCAAAGGCCGGTGCGCTCGATTGCGTCTATCTTCTCGGCGCCGACGCGATCGACGTCGCACCGGGCGCGTTCGTCATATACCAGGGAACGCATGGGGATCGAGGCGCACATCGTGCCGACGTCATTCTGCCCGGAGCCGCCTATACGGAGAAATCCGGCACCTATGTGAACACGGAAGGTCGCGTCCAGATGAGCGATCGCGCCGTCTTTCCTCCGGGTGACGGCCGTGACGATTGGGCGATTTTGCGAGGGCTTTCGGGCGCGCTCGGCAAGCCATTGCCCTTCGATTCGCTGAGCGCGCTTCGAAAGGCGCTGTACGGACGGTATCCGCACCTCGCGCAGATCAACGCGATCGCACCGCAAGAGGGGAACGCCGCCCTCGAATCGCTCGCAAAGCTGGACCTTGCGGAGTCAGACCCGGCGGTTTCCTCCGCGCCCTATGCTCAAAGCGAGGGGGACTACTACCTTTCGAACGCGATCGCGAGGGCATCGCGCGTGATGGCGCAATGCGCCGAGCTCGCTCGCGGCCCTGCCGCGATCGCGGCGGAGTAGATCCATGTCCGATATGCTGCTCGCCTTCATCCTGACCGCGATCAAGAGCGTCGTTCTGCTCGTCGTGCTTTTGATCTGCGTCGCCTTCATCCTGCTCGCCGATCGCAAGATTTGGGCGGCGGTGCAATTGCGCCGCGGCCCCAACGTGGTGGGGCCTTTCGGTCTCCTGCAAAGTTTCGCCGACCTTTTGAAATTCGTCTTCAAGGAGCCGATCATTCCATCGGGCGCCTCGAAGGGGATTTTTCTTCTGGCGCCGCTGGTCACCTGCATTTTGGCGCTCGCCGCCTGGGCGGTCATTCCCGTGCAAGCCGGCTGGGCGATCGCCAACATCAATGTGGGCATCCTCTACATTTTCGCGATCTCCTCGCTCGGCGTCTACGGGGTGATCATGGCCGGCTGGGCCTCGAATTCGAAATACCCGTTCCTTGCGGCGTTGCGCTGCGCCGCGCAAATGGTGTCCTACGAGGTCTCGATCGGCTTCGTCATCATCACCGTCCTCATGTGCGCGGGCTCGCTCAACCTCACCGCAATCGTGGAAGCGCAGGACACGAAATTCGGCCTCTTCGGCTGGTATTGGCTGCCGCTCTTTCCGATGTTCGTGGTGTTCTTCGTCTCGGCTCTCGCCGAAACGAACCGGCCGCCTTTCGATTTGATGGAGGCCGAATCCGAGCTCGTCGCGGGATTCATGGTCGAATATTCCTCGACACCCTACATGATGTTCATGCTCGGCGAGTACGTCGCCGTGGTGACCATGTGCGCCCTGACGAGCATCCTGTTTCTTGGAGGTTGGCTCTCGCCGCTGCCCTTTGCCCCGTTCACCTGGCTTCCAGGCGTGTTCTGGTTCGTCCTCAAGATCTGCCTCGTCTTCTTCATGTTTGCCATGGTGAAGGCGATGGTGCCGCGTTACCGTTACGATCAATTGATGCGGCTTGGCTGGAAGGTCTTTCTGCCGATTTCGCTCTTCATGGTGGTTGCGGTCGCGGCCGTGCTGCAGTTTTTCGGCCTCGCGCCGATGGGCGTTTAAAAAACGAGGTCTCAGCAATGTCCCTCGATCAAGCCGCGAAATCCTTGTTCCTCAAGGAATTCGTCTCAGCGTTCTTCCTGTCCTTGCGGTATTTTTTCAAGCCGAAGGCCACCTTGAATTATCCGTTCGAGAAGGCCCAGTTGTCGCCGCGCTTTCGCGGCGAGCATGCACTGCGGCGCTATCCGAACGGGGAGGAGCGCTGCATCGCCTGCAAGCTGTGCGAGGCCATCTGTCCCGCGCAGGCGATCACCATCGAGGCAGGTCCGCGCCGAAACGACGGCACGCGACGCACCACGCGCTACGATATCGACATGACGAAATGTATCTATTGCGGCATGTGCCAGGAAGCCTGCCCGGTGGACGCCATCGTCGAAGGGCCGAACTTGGAGTTTTCGACGGAAACGCGCGAGGAGCTGTTCTTCGACAAGGACCGGCTTCTCGATAACGGCAGGCGGTGGGAGCGCGAGATCGCCCGCAACATCGTCATGGATGCCCCTTACCGCTGATCGCAACTCCGATGCGTCTCTTCCCCTTGTCTCGCTCGAAGCCGATCCGCCCGGAATGCCCACGTCGCGCGTTGGGCCAAGCTTACGCCCGCGCATCGGCGAGCGGTGACGCGGATGCATTGTGTGGGGGAACTTGCGCGTCTATACACGGCGCGACCTGATCCCCGCCGAGCGGAGCCAAGGCACGAATGGACGTCTCTTTCGCCTTCTTCTACCTTTTTGCCGCCGTTCTCCTCGGCTCTGGCTTCATGGTCGTGGCCGCGCGCAACCCGGTGCACGCGGTTTTGTTCCTCATCCTCGCCTTCGTGAACGCTGCGGCGCTGTTCTTGCTCCTTTCGGCCGAGTTCCTGGCGATGATCCTCGTGGTCGTCTATGTCGGGGCCGTGGCCGTGCTTTTCCTCTTCGTGGTGATGATGCTCGACGTCGATTTCGCCGAGCTCAAGCAGGGGTTCTTGCAATACCTGCCGATCGGGGCGCTGATCGGCGTGCTTTTCCTCATCGAGCTCATCGCCGTCGCTTCATTCATCGTTTCGGGTGGCAAGATTGCCGGCGCCCCGCTTGCGATCAATGCGGTGGCGCAAGGGGAGCGCAACATCACGAACGTCAAGGCGATCGGAGATGTGCTGTATACGACCTATGTCTACTACTTCGAGGCCGCCGGATTGATCCTGCTTGTCGCCATGCTGGGCGCGATCGTCCTCACCTTGCATCGGCGCGAGGGGGTGAGGCGCCAAAGCGCCGCCGAGCAGAACGCGCGCACCAAGCTCACTGCCGTCGAGCTTCGCAAAGTGCCGTTCCGGCAAGGCGTTTAGGGGAAGTCGTGTGACAATCGGGCTCACTCATTATCTGACGGTCGCCGCGATCCTTTTCACGCTCGGCGTGTTCGGCATCTTTCTCAATCGCAAGAACATCATCCTGATCATGATGTGCGTCGAGCTCATCTTGCTCGCGGTCAACATCAACCTCGTCGCTTTCTCGGCCTTCCGCGGTGACATTCTCGGCCAGGTTTATGCGCTTCTGATTTTGACGGTCGCGGCCGCGGAAGCCGCGATCGGCCTTGCCATTCTGGTCGTCTATTATCGTAACCGCGGCACGATCGCGGTCGAGGACGTCAATATGATGCGCGGCTGAGCCGCTCGCGAAGGATCAAGCCCGACGATGTATTCAGCGATTGTCTTTCTGCCGCTCCTCGGCTTCCTCATTGCCGGTGGGCTCGGACGCGTGATCGGCGCTCGTTCCTGCGAGATCGTCACCACCGCCTTCCTGATGCTCGGCATGGTGCTCTCCTGGATCGCCTTCTTCCAGGTCGGATATGGGCACCAGGGTGCGGAGCTCGTCGACCTCGCGCCCTGGTTCATCTCCGGGGGACTGCGGGTGGAATGGGCGCTTCGCATCGACACGCTCACGGTCGTGATGCTCGTCGTCGTCAATACGGTGTCGGCGCTCGTCCACCTCTATTCGATCGGCTACATGGCGGATGATCCTTCGCGCCCGCGCTTCTTCGCCTATCTATCGCTCTTCACCTTCGCCATGCTGATGCTGGTGACGGCGGATAATCTCGTGCAGATGTTCTTCGGCTGGGAAGGCGTCGGCCTCGCTTCCTATCTCCTGATCGGCTTCTGGTACGATCGGCCCTCGGCCAATGCCGCGGCGATCAAGGCCTTCATCGTCAACCGAATTGGCGATTTCGGTTTCGCGCTCGGTATTTTCCTCGTCTTCACGCTGTTCAGCAGCATCGCCTTCAACGATATTTTCGCGCGCGCGCCGGAGATCGCGAAAGGCAGCTTCCATTTCCTGGGCTTCGACTGGCCGCCACTGACGCTCGCCTGTCTGTTGCTGTTCATGGGCGCGATGGGGAAATCCGCACAGTTCCTGCTCCATACTTGGCTGCCAGATGCGATGGAGGGTCCCACCCCGGTTTCAGCGCTCATTCATGCCGCCACGATGGTCACGGCCGGCGTGTTCATGGTGGCGCGCCTCTCGCCTTTGTTCGAGCAGGCCCCCTTCGCGCAGACGGCGGTGCTGGTGATTGGTGCGATCACCGCGTTCTTCGCCGCGACCATCGGGCTCGTTCAGAACGACATCAAGCGCGTCATCGCCTATTCGACGTGCTCGCAGCTCGGCTACATGTTCGTCGGCCTCGGAGCGGGAGCTTATTCGATCGGCATTTTCCACCTCTTCACCCATGCCTTCTTCAAAGCGCTCCTTTTCCTCGGGGCGGGCTCGGTCATCGTTGCGATGCATCACGAGCAGGACATGCGAAAGATGGGCGGGTTGTGGAAGTCGATCCCCTTCACCGGCGCCATGATGGTGGTCGGTACCTTGGCTCTGACCGGCTTTCCTTTCACGGCAGGTTTCTATTCGAAAGACGCGATCATCCAGGCAGCGTATGTGAGCGACCGCGAGGGCCATGTGTTCGCTTTTCTGTGCACCGCGATCGCCGCCCTGATGACGGCGTTCTACTCCTGGCGGCTCGTCTTCATGACTTTCTCCGGCCCGCCGCATTGGGCCGAAGCCGAGGCGCATGCCCAAGACATTTCCGACGCTCACAAGCCGCAGGCGGGAACGGCGTTTGCTCCCGCCGCTGATACTTCACACGAGCACGGCCATGGGCCAGTGCACCCCCATGAGAGCCCTTTGGTCATGCTCGTGCCGCTTGCGGTGCTTGCACTCGGCGCGCTCGCGGCGGGCTTCTTGTTCAAGGGCGTTTTCTTCGGTGACGCGGCCGAGCACTTCTGGAACGGTTCCCTGGTCTTCAAAGATGAGATCGTCAAGCGGATCGAAGAGGTGCCATTCCTCGTCGAGCATACGGCGTTGTTGATGATGATCCTCGGTTCGGCGCTTGCCTATTGGTTCTACATCGTGAACCCGTCGCTTCCGGGGCGTCTCGCGGCTGCCAATCCGATCCTTTACCGCTTCCTCCTCAACAAGTGGTATTTCGACGAGATCTACGATTTCCTCTTCGTGCGGCCGGCAAAGGCCATCGGGCGCTTCCTCTGGAAGGAGGGCGACGGGCGCTTGATCGACGGCTTCGGGCCCGACGGCGTATCGGCGCGCGTCATCGATGTGGCGAGAGGGGCGGTGCGACTGCAGAGCGGCTATCTTTACCACTACGCCTTCGCCATGCTCATCGGCGTTGCCGGCTTCATCACCTACTTCATCGTCATGGGAGCTCGGTGATGCCCGGCGTGCTCAGCGGCCTCCTCATCCTGCCACTCATCGGGTCGGCGCTCATCTTGTTCGTGCGCGGCGAGGATGAGGCGGCGCTATCGAACATCCGTTACATTGCGCTGCTTACGACGCTCGTCACCTTTCTTCTCTCGCTCATTGCCTGGTGGCAATTCGACCCGGCGAATTCGGCTTTCCAACTCGTCGAGCAAGCGTCCTGGGTCTCCTCGTCGATCACCTTCAAGCTGGGTGTCGATGGCTACTCCCTTCCCTTCGTCATACTCACGACCTTCCTGATGCCGTTCTGCATCCTTGCTTCCTGGCACTCGATCGAGCGGCGGGTGCGCGAATACATGGTGGCCTTTCTGATCCTCGAAACACTGATGATCGGGGTCTTCGTATCGCTCGACCTCGTTCTCTTCTACTTGTTCTTCGAGGGCGGTCTTGTTCCGATGTTTCTCATCATCGGGATTTGGGGCGGTGAACGACGCATTTATGCGAGCTTCAAATTCTTCCTCTACACGTTTCTCGGCTCGGTGCTCCTCCTCGTCGCCGTGATGGCGATGTACAAGTCGGCTGGGACGACGGACATCGCCGCGCTGCTCACCCATCGTTTTGACCCCTCGTTGCAGAAATGGCTGTGGCTTGCCTTTTTTGCTTCCTTTGCGGTGAAGATGCCGATGTGGCCTGTCCACACTTGGCTCCCGGACGCACATGTCGAAGCACCCACGGCAGGCTCGGTCATCCTCGCCGGCATCCTTTTGAAGATGGGTGGCTATGGTTTCATCCGCTTTTCCTTGCCGATGTTCCCCGACGCGTCGCATTATTTCGCGCCGCTCATCTACGCGCTCTCCATCATCGCGATCATCTACACGTCGCTCGTTGCGCTCATGCAGGAGGACATGAAGAAGCTGATCGCCTATTCCTCCGTGGCCCATATGGGTTTCGTCACCATGGGGCTCTTCTCGATGACGGCGCAGGGCATCGAGGGCGCGATGTTCCAGATGGTGAGCCACGGGCTCGTCTCCGGCGCGCTCTTCCTTTGCGTCGGCGTCGTCTATGATCGGACGCACACGCGCCAGATCGCCGCTTATGGGGGCCTCGTGCATCGCATGCCCCTCTATGCCGCGGCCTTCATGATCTTCACCTTGGCAAATATCGGCTTGCCCGGCACGTCCGGCTTTATCGGCGAGTTCCTGAGCTTGCTAGGCACGTTCAGGGCCAATAGCTGGGTGGCATTCTTCGCCACCTTCGGTGTGATCTTGTCGGCCGCGTATGCGCTTTGGCTCTACCGCAAGATCATTTTCGGCAAGCTTGTGAAGCCCGAGCTCATGGGCATGCTCGACCTTTCGGCGCGCGAGATCTGGATCATGGCGCCGCTCGCCGCCCTCGTCATCTTTTATGGCGTGCGGCCAGGCGTCGTTCTCGACGCCTTCTCGGCGCCCACGGAAGCTCTCCTCAAAACGACTGGCCTTGCGCTCGGCGCAGTGAAGTCAGCCGCGCTCATGGCCCCCTGAGGCACGATCCATGATGGCCACCGCGCTCCCTTCCATTCTGACCATCCTGCCCGAGCTCGTGCTCGCGACTGGCGCTTTGTTTCTCATTCTCACCGGCGCCTTCCAGGGAACCCGCTCGATCAACCTTGTGAATGGAGCGGCTTTCGCGATCCTCGTCGTCGCGGCGATTGCCACCGTCTTCCAGACATCCGAGACCCAGACCGCGTTCAACGGCTCGTTCGTGGTCGACGATTTCGCGCGATTCATGAAGGTGGTGACGCTGCTTGGCGCCGCTGCCACGCTTGCGCTCGCGATCGATGAGATGAGCCGCCAACTGCAAAAGCCGTTCGAGCTTGCCATCCTCGTCCTCTTGTCCTCGCTCGGCATGCTTTTGATGATTTCGGCGAATGATCTGATTGCGCTGTATCTCGGGCTCGAGCTCTCGAGCCTCGCGCTCTACGTGCTTGCCGCGATCGATCGCCACAACGCAAAGGCGAGCGAGGCTGGCCTCAAATATTTCGTGCTCGGGGCTTTATCCTCGGGGATGCTTCTTTATGGGGCTTCCCTCATCTACGGCTTCACCGGAACGGTGAGTTTCGCCGGCATTGCCGCTGCCGTGAAGGGAGGCTCGGGCCCGGGCTTGATGTTCGGTCTCGTGTTCCTCCTGGCCGGCCTTGCCTTCAAGATTTCCGCCGTGCCCTTCCACATGTGGACGCCCGATGTGTATGAAGGCGCCCCCACCCCCGTCACGGCCTATTTCGCCGCGACCAACAAGATCGCCGCCATGGCCCTCACGACGCGGGTCCTCATCCAGGCTTTCGGCACGGATGCGGCCGAGTGGCGTCAGATCCTGGTCTTCATCTCGATCGCCTCGATGGGCCTTGGGGCTTTCGCCGCGATCGGTCAGCGCAACATCAAGCGGCTCATGGCGTATTCCTCGATCAGCCATGTGGGTTATGCGCTCGTCGGCCTCTCGGCTGGCACGCAAGATGGTGTCAACGGCGTGCTCGTCTACATGGCGATCTACATGGCGATGACGGTCGGCACCTTCGGTTGCATTGTCGCAATGCGCACCAAGGACGGATCTGTGGAGACGATCGACGACCTCTCGGGCCTTGCGCGATCCCAACCAGCGTTTGCTTTTGTGCTCATGGTCTTGATGTTCTCGCTCGCGGGCGTCCCTCCGCTCGCCGGCTTCTGGGCCAAATGGTACGTGTTTTCGGCTGCGGTCGATGCGGGCCTCGTGCCGCTCGCGGTCATCGGCTTCCTCACCAGCGTCGTTGGCGCGTATTATTACTTGCGCATCGTGCGCGTCATGTATTTCGATGACGGTCCGGCCCGTTTCGTGCCGCTTTCGGGGGTGCTCAGGGCCGTGCTTGCGGTTTGCGGGATCGTCGTCATCCTCTTCGGCCTGCTGCCGTCACCCATAGTGATGGCTGCGGGTGCAGCGGCGAAGTCCCTTTTTTGATGCAGAATTCCGGCATTGCCATCTCATTGGGGAAGACGGCACGACGGGCCGGATACCGCATGCAGACGCAAGCGGAGGTCTCTTCCACTTCCGATATCGCTTTGGAGCGAGCGCGGGAGGGCGAGCGCTCGCGGCTCTGGATCGTGGCGAGAAGCCAGACGAAGGGTCGCGGCCGACATGGCCGCGTTTTCCTCTCGCCTCCCGGCAATCTTTACGCGAGCCTTTTTCTGAACGAAGGGTGTCGCGCGTCCCACGCTCCGGAACTCGGGTTCGTCGCCGGTCTTGCCCTTTTCGATGCGGCAGCCGCGCTGACCGGCCTTGCTCATCCCCGCCTCTCGCTCAAATGGCCGAACGATCTCCTCGTTGACGGGAAGAAATGCGCAGGCGTTCTTCTCGAGGGCCATGCAGTGCATGACGGGGTTTTCGCCCTCATCATCGGCATTGGCGTCAATGTGGCCGTTCTTCCCCCCGGCCTGCCAAACACCGCCATGCTCAAGGACGTTGCGCCGGACGTGACGGTCGAAGCGCTTTTCCTGCATTTGTCAGACAGCTTTGCGCGCCGTTTTTCCGACTGGACGCAGGCGCCCCGCGGGTCGCAGGCGCATTTCGCCGCCTGGGCCGAGCGTGCTCACGCGATTGGCTCGCAGGTGCGGGTCAAAATGCCGAGGGCGGAGGTCGAGGGCCGCTTCCGTGGGCTCGACCGCGGGCGGCTTCTCCTCGATACGAGCGAAGGCCTCGTCAAGCTCGACGCCGGGGACCTTTACGTCCTCGACCAAAGCCCCGCTTCGCAAGGTCGAGTGGCTTGAGCGGGCGAAGTTTCATGAGAGGGGCGCGCAGATCTCTTCTTTTTGTCAGGGCGCCTAAAAGCCCTTTGCCTGTGTCGCGGGCGCGGCACGCGGCGAGACGGCGATGAACGGCGAATCATCGCCTCTCCTGTTCGTGCCGCTCGGCGGACTTGGCGAGATCGGCATGAACGCCGCGGCTTACGGCTACGGCGCTCCGGGCAAGCGACAATGGATTTTGGTGGATTGCGGGCTTACCTTCGCGGGCGAGGAGGCCCCTGGAATCGATCTCGTTTATCCGAACCTTGCCTTCCTCGAGAAGGAACAGAAAAACTTAATGGGCATCGTGATCACCCATGCCCATGAAGACCATATCGGGGCGCTTGCGGCGGTATGGCCGCGGCTTGGCGGCGCCAAAGTTTACGCGACGCGCTTTGCCGTCGAGCTGATGGGCGCGCGCCGTCTCGCCGAGCCTGGCGCGCCAACAATTCCTCTCAACATCGTCGACCCGGGAAAGCCCTTCGACATCGGCTCCTTCAAGCTCGAGTTTGTTCCAGTCGCGCATTCGATCCCCGAATCCATGGCGCTGGCCATTCGCACGCCGGCAGGGCTCGTCTTGCACACCGGCGATTGGAAGATCGATCCGACCCCCGTTCACGCGATGGCGACCGATGAAGCGCGCCTGCGCGCGCTCGGTGATGAGGGAGTGCTCGCGCTCGTTTGCGACTCGACCAACATCGTGCGCGACGGCGCCAGCCCGAGCGAGGCGGAAGTCGCCAAGACGCTCCGCGGCTTGATCGTCGAAGCTCCGCAGCGCGTGGCGGTCACGATCTTCGCGTCGAACGTGGCGCGCATCCGCGCCGTCGCCGAAGCGGCGCGCGAGGCGCGCCGCGAGGTGGTCGTGGTGGGGCGTGCCATGCAGCGCGTCGTGGATGTCGCGAGCGAGTGCGGCTATCTCGACGGACTGCCGCCCTTCCACTCCCCGGAGGTTTACGCCCATCTGCCACGCCAGCGGGTGGTCGCACTCTTGACCGGCAGCCAAGGCGAGCCTCGTGCCGCGCTTGCTCGCATCGCGACCGAGGACCATCCCGCCATTACTCTCTCGCCGGGCGACCGTGTCATCTTTTCATCGCGGACCATTCCGGGAAATGAGAGGCCGGTGTCGCGCATCGTCAACACGCTGATCCGCCAAGGCGTCGAGATCATCACCGATCGTACCCATCTCGTGCATGTCTCGGGCCACCCCCGCCGTGACGAGGTGCGGCGCATGTACGAATGGGTACGTCCGAAGATCGCAATTCCCGCGCATGGCGAGGCCTTGCATCTGAGCGAGCACGCAGCCTTCGCGGAGGCGCTCGGCGTCGAGCAGGTGATCACCGCTTACGACGGCGACCTCGTTCAACTCGCACCCGGCCCCGCCGAGGTGGCGGGAAAGGTCGAGGTGGGTCGCCTTTACCAGGATGGCACGATCCTCATCGATGCGCACGATGATGCGGTTCGTGAAAGACGCAAGCTTTCCTTCGCCGGCATCGTCTCGGTTGCCTTCGCGGTCGATTCACGAGGCGAGATCGCAGGCGAGGTGGAGGTGGAGGCGAGCGGGCTTCCGCAAGCGACGCGCGCGGGCGCTTCTCTTCTCGACCTCGTGCTCGACGCTGTATTGCGGTGCGTGCACGGATTGCCGCGGCAGCGCCGACGTGATGTCGATTTCGTCGAAACCGCCGTCGGACGCGCAGTGCGTTCGGTCGTGAACGGTGCCTGGGGAAAGAAGCCTCAGGTCCATGTCCTCGTGGTGAGCGTATAGTCGATGATCGGCCGCCTCAATCATGTTGCCATCGTGGTGGCGGATGTTGCAGTCGCGGCGAAAATCTATCACGAGGCTTTGGGCGCCAAGGTCTCCGAAGCGCAAAAGCTTCCCGAGCACGGCGTGACCGTAGTCTTCGTCGAATTGACGAACACCAAGGTCGAGCTCCTCGAACCGCTCGGCGAGAACTCTCCCATCGCGCGGTTTCTGGCACGCAATCCGGACGGTGGAATGCACCACCTTTGCTACGAGGTTGGAAACATCATCGCGGCACGCGATCGCCTGATGGCCTCGGGCGCGCGCGTGCTTGGAGACGCCGAGCCGCGCATCGGCGCGCATGGCAAGCCCGTGCTGTTCCTCAGCCCAAAAGACTTTTCGGGCGTGCTCATCGAGCTCGAAGAGGCGTGAGGGTTCTGGAGCTGGAATCAAGACGCGGCGTGACGCTGTATTCGCGACGCCGCATCGGCGCGAGCGTATGATCACCTCGGGGCGTACGATTCACTGAAGGCGAGCGGCCATGTTCGGCATTCCGTGGAACACGATTTTAGCCTGGGGTGCGATTTATGTCGTCGTATGGTGGATCACGATATTTGCCATTTTGCCTATCGGGGTTCGCAGCCAGGACGAGGCGGGTGAAATCGTGCCGGGCTCCGACCCCGGCGCGCCCGCCTTGCCGCGTCTGGCATGGAAGGCGCTGATCACCACCGTCGTATCGGCCGTGATCTTGGCCATCATCTACCTGTTTCAGGGCTATCTCGACGAGCTGTGACGGAGGGCTTGGGTTCAGCAAGCCCATTTCGTTTGTGAAGGGCGTGGATGATCGGGCCAAGCCCGGTGAGGCTGGCTTGGAAACAGGCATCCCTTTGCCCCCTTGCGGGCTGCTGCTGGAGGCGCGCAAGCGCCGCAGTAATAATAACTTGAAGAACAATTGTTGGCCCGCCTTTTGAAGGTCATGCTCCAGTCGGTCGGCTTCGAGCGGGTCGATGTCGTGAGCAACCTTCTTGAGCTGCGAAAGCGCCGAACGTAGGGCCGGCATGTCTTGGTTCTTGCGGACAGTGAATTACGCGGAGTGGATGGCGCCGATCTGTTGATGCTGGCGCGCGCCGATCCAATCATTGCGCCAAGCCTCATCATCATCGTGACGCAGGACACTTCTTTTCGCTTCTACGAAAAATGCATGCATTGCGGCGCGGACGCGGTGATCCACAAGCCGGTTGTGGCGCAACACGTGATCGGCGCGGTGGTGCGGTTGTTGGCGAGCCCGCGTGCGTGGCGCAGCAAGCTGGTTCCCCACCCACGCAGCCTGCCACATCAACCTCTCGTGGCTTCCATCCTGGAACCGACGCCTTGACTACCCGCCGGCCTTTGTCCGAAGGCCTATTCTTTGCTTGACCTTGGACTCGCCTCGTTGAACACTTGAGGAAACCGCCGTCCAATCAGGCACGTCAAGTCCACCACGCTTGCGGTCGCGAGCTTATCCTGAACACGATCCTGTTAGCCCTCAGGCGAGGATGCTGTCGCGAGACCGGGTTCAGTTCCGGATCAACACGCTGCCGAGTGGGCAAATAATTCATCGCAAAGGCGGCTCGACCTTTCGGCATCGAGTGTAAGGGCCGGTGAGCAGCGAAGGGTGGAGGAGAGCGAGATGGTGCAAGGTTATGAGCTCTACTACTGGCCCTCCATCCAGGGACGTGGGGAGTTCGTACGCCTGGCTCTCGAGGAGGCGGGTGTCGAATATGACGATGTGGCGCGCCGGGATGAGGGCGCGATGTTCCGCTTCCTCGACGGCATGAAGGTCGCAACACCTCCCTTCGCTCCACCGTTCTTGAGGGCGGGGCGTCTGCTGATCGCACAGACCGCCAACATCTTGTTGTTTCTCGGCGCGCGTCATGGGCTGGCGCCTCCGAGCGAAGCCGGCAGGCTCTGGACTCATCAACTCCAGCTCACCATCACGGACATCCTCGCCGAGGTCCACGACACGCACCATCCTATCTCCACCAATCGTTTCTACGAGGAACAGAAGGCCGAGGCGCGCGCGCGGTCGCGCGATTTCCTGAAGGAAAGGTTGCCTAAATTTCTGGGCTACTTCGAGCGGGTCATCAGCGCGAATCGAAAGGGCAAGGGGCACCTTGTGGGAGCGAAGCTCACCTACGTGGATCTCTCGGTATTTCAGCTCGTCGAGGGGCTGCGTTATGCGTTTCCGCGCGGTGCAAAGCGCACCGAGCGGAATTGCCCGGCCGTTGTCGCATTGCACGACCACGTGGAGAGAAGGCCGAGGATCGCGGCTTATCTCAATTCCGATCGGCGCATCTCCTTTAATAGGGATGGCATCTTCCGCCGCTACAAGGAACTCGACCTGTGAGCTTTCGGTTTGAGGTCTGCCGATATGCGGGGCGCGTGGGATGAATTGAACGGACCAGGAGGCGATCGGATGAACGACGAGACCCAACGCCCAGCCGCGACCATCGTCACCGCCGCGCCCCGCCATGAGCCCAAGCCGGCCGATCCGTGCGTCATGGTGATTTTCGGCGCCTTCGGCGACTTGACGAAACGTCTCGTGGTGCCCGCGCTGTACAACCTCACGCGGACTGGCATCCTGCCCGCGCATTTCGCCTTGATCGGGGTCGATCTCGCCGACGGCACTGCCGAGAGCTGGCGCGAGCATCTGCACACGATGCTGGAAAGCTTCGTCGGCAATACTTCGGCGGAATTCGAGGTGGATAAGATCGATGACAAGGCATGGTCTTCGCTCGCGGGGCGAATGAGCTATGTCCAAGGCGACATCACCAAGCCTGAGCTTTACAACAAGCTCGCCGACACGCTCGCCGAGGTGCAGAAAAAGCAGGGGATCGGCGGGAACGTCATGTTCTATCTCGCGGTGGCCGATCGCTTCTTCGGCACGGTGGTGGACCGGCTGGGCGACGCGAAGCTCACCCATCAGGACGAGGGCGAGGACGGCAAACCGCGCTTTTGGCGCCGTGTGGTGATCGAGAAGCCTTTCGGCCACGACCTTGCATCGGCGCGCGCACTGAACGCCGAGATCGGGCGTTCGCTGCGGGAAGATCAGATCTTCCGGATCGATCACTTCCTCGGCAAGGAGACGGTGCAGAATATCATGGCGTTTCGCTTCGCCAACGGTTTGTTCGAACCGCTATGGAACCGCGATCGCATCGATCATGTGCAGATCACGGTGGCGGAGACCGTAGGTGTCGAAGGGCGTGGCAAATTCTACGAGGTGACCGGGGCGCTGCGCGACATGGTACCAAACCATGTCTTCACCTTGCTCGCAATGGTCGCAATGGAGCCGCCTGTCGGCTTCGACGCCCAATCGATCCGCAACAAAAAGGGAGAGGTTTTCACCGCGGTCCCACCGGTGCCGCCCGAGAATGCGGTGCGCGGTCAGTACGGTCCGGGAAAGGTGCTGGGTCAGCCGAAGAAGGCCTATCGCGAGGAGCCTAATGTCGCGAAGGATTCCAACATCGAGACCTATTGCGCGATGAAGCTCGAGATCGACAATTGGCGTTGGGCGGGCGTGCCCTTCTATCTGCGCACTGGAAAGAACATGGCGAGCCGCCTCACCGAGATCGCCATCCGGTTCAAGGAGGCACCTCACGCGCCTTTCGAATCAGGCCCTGCAGGACCACCGCCGCCGAATTGGCTCGTGATCACGATCCAACCCGATGAGGGAATCTCGCTGCAGTTCGAGGTGAAGCGACCCGGGCCCGAGGTCGTGCTGGCCACAGTGCGCATGAACTTTTCCTATTCTGACTGGTTCCCGAAGGAGCCGAATGTCGGCTATGAGACCCTCCTTTACGATGTGATGATCGGGGACGCGACGCTGTTCCACCGCGCCGACATGGTCGAGGAGGCTTGGCGAGTGGTGCAACCCGTGCTCGACGCCTGGGGGAGCCAAAAGGCCGATTTCCCGAATTACGTCTCTGGAAGCGACGGGCCGAGTGCTGCCGACGCGCTCATTGCACGCGATGGTGGTCGCCGCTGGCGGCCCGTGACCTCGGACACGGAGCACAAAGCATGATCCGCCTGGTCATTGTCGATGTCGACGGCACTTTGGTTACCCAGGAGAAAGTGCTCACCAAGGACGCGATGGCCGCCGCGCAAGATCTTCGCGCCGCGGGCATCACCCTGGCGCTCACGAGCGGGCGCCCGCCGCGCGGCATGCAAATGTTGATAGAGCCGTTGAAGCTCGAAGGGCAGATCGCCGGCTTCAACGGTGGTGTGTATGTGAACCCGGATATGAGCGTGGTCGAGACGCATCTGCTTGCGCCCGATGTCGCAAGAGAGGCGATGGGCCTCATTCTCAAGCAGGGGCTTGATGCCTGGCTCTATACGCCCGACGAATGGCTCGTGCGCAAAAAAGATGCACCTCACGTGGCGCGAGAGGCTTGGACGGTGAAGTTCGATGCGAGGGTGACGCCGAGCTTTCCTGAAGACGCCCTTTCACGCGCGGCAAAGATCGTGGGCATCTCGGATGATCACGAGCTTGTGGCCAAATGCGAAAAGGCGGCGCAAGAGGCGCTCGGCGAGCGCGCGAGCGCGGCGCGCTCCCAGCCTTATTATCTCGACGTCACTCACCCCCAGGCCAACAAGGGCACCGTCGTCACGACACTCTCCAGCTTGTGGGGCGTGCCAACCGAGGAGATCGCGACGATCGGCGACATGCCCAATGACGTTTTGATGTTCAAAAAAAGCGGACTCTCAATCGCCATGGGCAATGCGAGTGACGAAGTAAAGCGTCAGGCGACGGTTGTGACGGCGAGCAATGAGCAAGAAGGTTTCGCTAAGGCGATGCGGAACTTTGTTCTGAAAGGTAAGGAGCAATGAAGCCGGCACGTGGCACTCTGTTCGTCTATCATGACGCGCAGGCACTCGCCGGCGCGGCGGCGAAATTCATGTGCGATTGCGCGCAGGCAAAGCCCGGGCCTTTTATCGTTGCTCTTTCAGGCGGCTCGACCCCGAAGCTTACCTACGAGACGCTCGGCGTCGAGCCTCTCGTGGCCCGCTTTCCCTGGGCGCGCGCGCATTTCGTGTTCGGCGACGAGCGCTTCGTTCCCCCAGACAGTAAGGAAAGCAACGCGCGGATGGTGGATGAGGCAATGCTGTCGATCGCCCCCGTGCCGCTCGATCATGTGCACCGCGTGCCGACGACGAATTTGGATGCGTGGGAGGCCGCCGCCGCGTATGAGCGCACGCTGAAGGAGCTCTATGGCGCATCCGAGCTCGAGCCCGGCAAGCCGCTCCTCGAGATGTGCCTCCTCGGCCTCGGCGATGATGGCCACACCGCCTCCCTCATTCCTGGCGAGCCGGTTCTCGAGGATCGCAAGCACTGGGTGGCGGTGGTTGGCCATGGCCGGCCTGAGGTTCGCATCACGCTCACCTATCCGGCGCTCGAGTCGAGCGCGACGACGGTGTTCCTGGTGCAAGGGGAAGGAAAGCGGGCGATCCTCGATCGCGTTCTTTCCGGCGACGACACCGTTCCCGCCGGAAAGCTTCGCCCGGAAGGCGAGCTCTTCTGGCTCGTCGATACGGCGGCGGCCGGCAGGTGGAGCGCCGCAGGCTCGACGAGCACGTGAGCCCGCAAGCGTGGGCGACGAGATCGGCTCGTTGGTTTTGGCAATCCGAAAGTCCGGCACTCAGCGGTCAATCTCGCCAAAGACGATGTCGAGAGAGCCGATGATGGCTGAGACATCGGCCAGCATGTGCCCTCGGCTCAAGAAATGATTGCCTGAAGAGGTGCGAACGAGGGCGGCCGAACCTTGCACGGGCACGGCCGGTTGCTTCCTCCGAGACGAGGTACACGCCAAATTCGCCTTTGGGCGCTTCCACGTGCGAATAGACCTCCCCGGCTGGCACGTGGTGGCCTTCGGTGTAGAGCTTGAAATGGTGGATGGTCGTTTCCATCGAGCGCTTCATTTCGGCCTGCGGGGGGTGGGGCGATCTTATGGTCGTTGACGATCACCGGCCCTCGGCCTTCAAGCGGGATGTTGCGGCCCGAAATTGATGGTGAAATTGCGAAGCGCATTCTCCGCCATGACGACGCCGCCTGCCGCGGGCGCGCCCTTCACCCCGCGCCCGCTTCCTTTTCCTCTAGCCGATGGTCTCCAGCTCGATCACGAGATCGGTGGGCTCGGGCTCATGAGGCACGAGCTTCGGGGGCCTCGCATCTGTCCAATGCGCAAGCTCGACCACCCTTCCGGCCTGAACGCCGTCTCGAAGGGTCTCCGCCGGCTCGACGATGTTCAAACCGTTGTTGTCGAGGAAGAAAGTGTGGTCACCGAACATGTCGATCAGTTTCGGCACCACAGGATCACTGTCAGGAACGAGCCTCGCCGGATATTGCGCTAAGGTTCGCTCAACCCATTCGGAATTCAGCCTCATCATCATCTTCCTTGAGAGCTCTCGAGGCAACGCGGACATGGCGATCACGTCCGATGCCAAGCCTGCAAAATGCATACTCGCCCGGCGTCCCCTCAAATAGGGCGTGGGATGATGGAGTTCGTGCGACTCCTCGACGCATGAGTGGCGCGAGCCGCTCTCGGGCAGGTGCGCATGCGCGGCGCTCATGAAGCAGAGCATTGATCTGCGTTTTAAAACTCGCCCAACCCTAGGGGTAAGTCTTTTTTAAATTGTCGAGAATATCCTTAGCGAAAGCTTTCCATGATCGGATGAATGCTCATGACCTCCTCATCTGACCGCGCCTCCCTCGCAACACCGCGCCTCGGCCGTGAGCTCGTCGTTCTGCCGCCCCTTTCCCGCCCGTTCCTGCGTCGCAATTTTCACAATTTTGCGCTTGCCGGTGCCTGTCTTGTCGCTGCCGTATCCCTTGGCTGGGCCGCGGGCGCGAAACTCGGTGCAAATACTACCCCTGCCCAATCCATTGCGGCGACAGAGGCGCCGGATGTGGCCCAGCTTCTGTGGCAAAGCGTAGCGTCGCAGCGCCAGGAAACGCGCCAGCTTGCCGATGAAATGCGCGCCTTGAAGGCGAGTCTCGGGGGCCTGCAAGCAAGCCTCGGGAAACCGGGAGAGGATGTCAAATCGCTCAAGGCTGGGTTCGAGGCCGTGAAGCAGGGCCTCGATGCCGCAAAATCCGACACTTCCGGCACGCTCGCTCAGCTCGCAGGCAAGCTCGATCGCGCCGATCAGATCACGGCGCAAAAGCTTGCCCAGATCGTCGAGCGGCTCGATCGCCTGGAGCGCAAAACCGACGCCATGCCCCTTGGCGCAAACGCGCCGCAGCCTTCCGCCCACGCGACCCTTCAGCCCACGCCTCAGAATCTCGGTGTTCTGCCGCAGGCCAAGGTGACCGAAGCCAACGCCCAATCACCGCAGAAGCTTCCAGTGCAAGGCTGGGTCGTGCGCGACGTCTATGACGGCATTGCTCTGGTCGAAGGTCGCGGTGGGTATCGGGAGGTCGCGGTCGGCGAGGCCATTCCAGGCGCCGGTCGGGTGGAGGCGATCGAGCGGCACGGGCGTCATTGGGTCGTCGTAACGAGCCAGGGCGTGATCGCCTCTGAGCTCAACTGAATCAGGACGAGTCAGGGCGCACGGTGAAGGCTGGCGGGATTTCGAGTTCAGTCCTCACTCTACGTCGCTCCTCACTCTCAACTTCTCACGGTTTACTGCTATCATGTTCCTCCTGCTGCCGACGACGGGGACGTAGCAGCAAGGCGACAAGGCCGCTCCAACCGGTCTGATGCGAGGCGCCGAGGCCGCGCCCGGTGTCGCCATGATAATATTCGTGGAAGAGAACGAGGTCCTCTGAGCCCTTCTGCTTCTCGAGTCCGGGGTAAGCGGCCATCACCGGGCGGCGACCATCCGCACCCTTAAGAAAGAGGCGGCTGAGGCGATCGGAGAGCATCTCGGCAATCTTGCCGAGCGGCTGCTTGCGCCCGGAGCGCACCGGATACTCGACGAGGAAATCCTCGCTGTAATAGGATTCGAGCTCATAGAGGGACTCGATCAGAAGGTAATTGATCGGCATCCACACGGGGCCACGCCAATTGGAGTTGCCGCCGAAGAGCCTCGAATCGGATTCGCCCGGCACGTAGCGGATGCTGAATTCCTTCCCCTCCCCATGAAAGACGTAAGGCTGCGCATGGACCTTCGAGATCGAGCGGATGCCGTGCTCGGAAAGGAACTCCGTTTCATCGAGCATGCGAGCGAGCACCGCCTTCATGCGGTGGCCCCGCAACAGCGCGAGGAGGGCCGAGCCCTTCATCCCCGGCTCGAGCCATCGCGACACGAGTGCCGCGAGATCGGGCCTGTGGTGAAAAAACCAGAGCAACGCGGTCGCGAACTTGGGAACGTTTTTCGCATTCGCGATGTCGAGCACCTGCACGGCCATGAGCGGCATCAAACCGAGGAGCGAGCGAACGCGGATGGGCACGCCATGGCCGTCCGGCAAGCGAAGCACATCGTAGAAGAACTGATCTTCCTCGTTCCAAAGATCGGTCTCGGCCATGCCGACGCGGCTCATCGCGTCCGCGATGAAGAGGAAATGCTCGAAGAATTTGACCGCGATGTCTTCGTAGACATGGTCGCTCGTCGCGAGCTCGAGCGCAATTCGCATGAGGTTCAGGGCGAATTTTGCCATCCAGGCCGTGCCGTCCGATTGATCGATCCGTCCGCCCGTGGGCAATGGCGATGAGCGGTCGAAAAGGCCGATATTGTCGAGACCGAGGAAGCCGCCCTGGAAGACATTTCGGCCGTCCGCGTCCTTGCGATTGACCCACCAGCCGAAATTCAAGAGCAGCTTGTGGAAGATGCGTTCGAGAAAAACGGTGTCGCCACATCCGGTGAGTGCCCTGTCCATCTCGTAGATGCGCCATGCGGCCCAGGCGTGGAGCGGGGGATTGGCGTCGCTGAATTCCCATTCGTAGGCAGGGAGCTGACCGTTCGGATGCATGAATCGTTCTTGCAGAAGGAGCAAGAGCTGGGACTTGGCGAATTCAGGATCGATGAGCGCAAAGGTCACGGCGTGAAAGCAAAGATCCCATGACGCGTACCAGGGGTATTCCCATTTGTCCGGCATGGAAACGATGTCGCTGTTCGACAGGTGCTGCCAGTCGCGATCACGCCCCGATTTGCGAACCTCCGGCGGGCGCGGTTGCGCGGGATCACCTTCGAGCCAGCGGCGCACGTCGAAATTGTAGTATTGCTTCGACCAGATCATGCCGGCCAAGGCTTGCCGCTGCACGCGCCTTGCGTCCTCGCTTGCAAGATCGCTTTGAAGCGCGTCGTAGAATTCGTCGGCCTCCGCCAGACGCGTCTTGAACACCGCATCAAAATCGGCAAATGCCGCGAGCGGTTCGGCGCCGGCTTGCCGAAACCTGAGGCGAAGCCTTGCGGTTTCACCTGGGGCAAGTTCGAGTTTCACATGCGCGGCGCATTTCGTGCCCTGGTCGCGGCGGATCGCCTTCTCGTCTCCGGCGACGATGAAATCATTGATGCCGTCCTTGAAGGGGCCTTCGGCGGCGACCCCGAAGAGGCGCCGTACATTCGTCTCGTTCTCGCAAAAGAGGAAATCGCAAACCCGGTCGACGGCAAGCTCGCGGTCGGACATGCCGGGATGGCAGGCGAGGAGCGTGTCGCCATTCCGGCAAAGCCGGGACTTCTCGGTGTCTTTGCTCCAGGACCAGGTGTTGCGGGCGAAAAGCTGCGGCAGAACATGCAAGCTCGCGCTATCGGCCGCCTGGTTGGTGAGGGTGACGCGCATCAAAATGTCGTCAGGGGCGGCCTTGGCATATTCGACCATCACGTCGAAATAGCGGTTTCCCGCGAAGATGCCGGTATCGAGGATCTCGTATTCGGGGTCTTGCGTGGTGCGCCGCGCGTTTTCGCGCCGCAGCTCCTCGTATGGAAAGGGTGTTTGCGGGTATTTGTAGAGCATCCGCAGGTAAGAGTGGCTCGGCGTCGCGTCGAGGTAGAAGTAGAGCTCCTTCACATCCTCGCCGTGGTTGCCTTCGGCATTGGTGAGGCCGAAGAGCCGCTCCTTGATGATGGGATCTTTCCCGTTCCAGAGCGCGAGGGAGAGGCACCATCTGAGCTCGTCGTCGCTGAAGCCCGCGATTCCATCCTCGCCCCAGCGATAGGCGCGGCTCAGCGCCTCTTCATGCGTGAAATAATTCCAGGCATCGCCGTTCGCGCTGTAATCCTCCCGTACGGTTCCCCATTGCCGTTCGCTGAGATAAGGGCCGAAGCGGCGCCAGAGCTTGGCCTCGGCGCCATGCAGGCGTTTGGCCTCGGCGGTCGCGAGAAGCGCGGCCCTTTCGTCTAAACCGCTCGTCATGGGTCGGGACGAGAAAGCATCGGGTGAGCCTAAAGCATGAGGGTGCCATGCGCCACCTCATGCGCGATGCTATTGTTTGCGGCGCTGCTTCCCCTCCCCGACATCGTCGTGGGTGTGGCGCCCGAGCCCGAGCGCGCATCTGCCGCCCGCACGCGCGACAGGGGCGCGCTTGTTTGAACGCTCGCAGCGCGGCGTTGTCGGGCTCGACGGGAGAGTATCGGCCGCCGACCGGTCTCTTCACCAGATCATCGCGTAAGGCAGAAAGCCGATGATATCGCCAGGCGCGACCGCGCTGATGTCCTCCGGAAGCTCGGCAAGGCCGTCGGTCTCGGTGAGCGAGGTGAGGATGCCTGCCCCTTCTCGTGGATGCTTCACCGCCTCGACGCTCCCGTCCGACGAAGTGCGCAAGGTCACGCGCGCATATTCTCGCCTGCCGGGCTTTTTTTGATAGCTGAAAGCCGAACGCACCTTGAAGCACTCGGGTGGGGCAAGTTTCATGCCGCTCAACCGGGCGAGGAGAGGCCGCACGACATGCGAGAAGGTCACGAACACCGCGACAGGGTTGCCAGGCAGGCCGGCGAACGGGACGCCATTGATCATGCCCATCGCGACAGGCCGCCCGGGCTTGATGGCGAGCCGCCAAAAAACGAGCTTGCCGACTGCTTCGACGGCGGCTTTCACGTGATCTTCCTCACCGGTCGAAACGCCTCCGCTTGTGAGAATGAGATCATGCGCGCGAGCCGCGGTCGCCAGGTGTGTTGCGAGATCGGAGCGATCATCCCTCAAAATGCCGAGATCCGACACCTCGGCCCCGAAACGCTGCAGCAAGCTGGAGAGCAACAAGCGATTTGAATCGTAAATTGCGCCGTTCGGCAGGGGTTGCCCCGGCTCGGCAAGCTCATCGCCCGTCGAAAAGAGGGCGACTTTGAGCCGGCGCCTCACGGGGATGGAGGAAAGGCCGACTGCGGCCGCAAGCGCCACGTCCTGCGGCTTCATCCGCCGTCCCGCCGGAAGGAGAATAGCGCCTTTTGCGACATCCTCGCCCGCGTGACGCAGATTGGCGCCTCGTCGAAGGCCAGGCGGCAGGATGACGTGGCTCGGCGTTGGCACGACATCTTCCTGCATGAACACCGTGTCCGCGTCATCGGGGAGAGGTGCGCCTGTGAACACGCGAACCGCAACGCCTTGCGCCGTCAGCCCATTGGCCGCGCCGCCGGCCGCAACGCGGCCGCGCAAGGGGAGCTTGGTCGAGCCTTGCGGAGCGAGATCGAGGTGGCGCACCGCATAGCCGTCCACCGCGGAATTCGCGAAAGGTGGCAGCGCCATGGGCGAGAGTACATCTTCCGCGAGCACGCGTCTGTCGGCTCGCGAGAGCGGCACCACCTCCTGCTCGGCGACCGGTTCGAATCGTTCGGCGATCAACACCAGGGCCGCATCGACGGGCATGAGCGCGCCGCCGAAGGCGAAGCAATCGTCAGAGAGCTGCGCCATGTTCGTCCTTCCGAGACCGCGCAGAACTTGCCGGAAACGGGCCCGTGCGTTCCTTTGGCCTTGCGATTACCCCGCACTGGTTTTTGAAAACCATCATCCCGCCGCGCCCGATCGCGGTTCCGTTCCCGGCACGAGTCCCTCGGGAAGGCTTTGTGCATGGTCGGAGATCGCCCCCGGCGTCGACAACCAGATGCGGTCGCGATGGCGCGCGACATGTTGGAGCGCGCGGCGCAAATGCCGCAGGCGGAAAGGCTGCCCGACGATATAGGCGTGCAGAGCGATCCCCATCACGAGCGGCGTGTCCGCCGCCTGCTCGAGCATCTCGTCGAAATTGTCGATGATCATCTCGGCGAATTCAGCCGCACCCGCTCTGCGTGTGATGATCGCCGGAATGTCATTGATTTCCTGAGGGTAGGGAACGGCGAGGATGCGCCCGCCGCGTGTGCGCATCCACACCGGCTGGTCGTCCATGCACCAGTCGAGAAGATATTCGTAGCCCGCTTCGTGCAGAAGGTCCGGAGTCGAATGGCTCTGCGATATCCATGGGCCGAGCCATCCTTTGGGCCTTGCACCCTCATGCTCCATGATCGTGGTCGTGGTCTGCGCGATCAGCTTGGCTTCATGAGCCTCGTCGAGGTTCCCTTGACGTTCCGAGTTGCTGCGGCCGTGAGCGATGATCTCGTCACCGCGCGCCCGGAAGGCTGTCGGCAGTTGTGGGGCGTAATCGTAAAGCGCGGAATTGACGAGCACGCAGGAAGGCAAGGCGAGCGTCTCGAAAAGATCGAGGAGCCGCCAGGCGCCGATACGGTTGCCGTAATCGCGCCAGGCGTGGTTCAAGACGTCGGGTTGGGGGCCGCCGGGCACGAGCTCGGCGCCGAGCCCTTCACCAAAGGCGAAATGCTCGAGGTTGAGGCCGATATACACGGCAAGCCGCGCCCCGTTCGGCCATTCATAGCGATGGCGCCCGTGCAAGGCGTGATAGCTGTACCGGTTATGGCTCTTCAGCGTCATGAAGTTCGCTTTACGCCCTGCTGATGATGCGGGTTCGGCATCAATCTAGCCAAAGCTTGCTCGATCGGCACGGCTTTCTCCAATACGAGATTGGAGATCGCGGCGACGTCATCGAGCGGCACGACGGGAATTTTGGCTTCGGGGAACACCCTGTCCGATGCCACGCCCACGATGCAAGGATCGCAGGGATGGAGCGGCTCGCGTCCATTCGCGACGCGAAAGACCTCGAGCTTCGGATGGGTGAGCATCTTGAAGCCTTCCACGAGAACGAGATCGCAAGGCGCCAAACGTTTGAGAAGAGCAGGAAGGGTCATCTCCGCTTCGTCTTCGGCAAGCTCGTGGATGAGAGCGAATCTGCGCGCCGAGGACACGATAACTTCGCCCGCGCCGGCCTGGCGATGCACGAAGGAATCCTTGCCGGGCTGGTCGATATCGAAATCATGGTGCGCATGCTTCACAGTCGCGACGCGAAGCCCGCGCGCGGTGAAAGCTGTGATGAGCTTCACGACAAGCGTCGTCTTGCCCGCGCCGCTCCAACCTACGATTCCGAGGAGCTTCATGCGCGAGCCTCGCGGGAAAAACGGGCGTGAGCGCGCCGGGTCTCGTTGCTGGCCTTGCAGGCAGCCGCAAGATAGAAGGCGCTCATGACCACGCTCGATCTCAAGGGTCTCAAATGTCCGCTCCCGGCGCTTCGCGTGCGCAAGGCCCTGAAAGCCATGTCGCCAGGTGACGAGATCACCGCCGCCTGCACGGATCCGCTGGCTCGCATCGACATTCCCAATCTCCTCAACGAGACGGGAGACCGGCTCGAGGCTTTGGAAGAGGATGGAGGCGTGCTGCTCTTTCGCATCCGGAAGGGGCGCTCGGGCGAAAATCGACGCTTATGAAGAAGCCCGCGTAATCGCGTTCGCCATTCATGCGAGCCTCCCGGGCTCGAGTCCAAAAGAAGGCATCCTCCGGCGCTTTCAGCTCAGGCCGGTTCGCGCGATGCCTTCGGCTTTCGCAAGATCATCGGGCGCGTTGGTGTTGAAGAAAGGATCATAAGGCAATACGGGCCATTCGGCGATCGCAAGCTTATGGCGCGCGGTGAACAGATCGATTTTGCGCAAGCCCTCATCGAGGAGCGCTCGGCGTAGCTCTTCGCGAATGTCCACGGGCCAGAGCCCAATCACCGGATGCGTTCGGCCCCCTGAAGCCGCCGAGGCGAGCCGTGCTTCAGCCGCGGCGCGTGAGGCGTGCAAGCGGGTGACGAGATCGGGAGGCAGGAAGGGCGTGTCGGTCGCGACGCTTACGACGTAACCTGAAGCGCTCGCGTGAGCGGCCGTCCAGTCGAGCCCCGCGAGGACGCCGGCGAGCGGACCGGCGAAGCCTTCGATGCTGTCCGCTACGACCGGCAGGCCGAAGGCTGAGAAGCGCTCGCGCTCACCATTCGCGTTGAGCATCAAAGCGTCGCATTGGGGTCGCAGGCGCTCGATCACATGGGCAAGCAAGGTCTTTTCGCCGATTTTGCGCAGCGGCTTGTCGCCTCCTCCCATTCGGCGCGCGAGGCCTCCCGCAAGTAAGACGGCGACCGTCGACTCACTCATCGTGTGTTGCGCCCTTGCGGCGGTGCTTCATCGACTCATCTTCGACATAGGCGAGGTTCTGATCGAAGACGATACGCTCGGCGCCGGAAAGAGCGACGAAGCGCTTGCCGCGCGCCCGCCCGATCAAGGTGAGACCAGCCTTGCGCGCAAGCTCGACGCCCCAGGCCGTGAAGCCCGAGCGCGAGACGAGAATGGGAATGCCCATGCGCACCGTCTTGATCACCATCTCGGAGGTGAGCCGGCCGGTCGTGTAGAAGATCTTGTCTCCGCCCGCGACCCGATGCATGAACATGTAGCCCGCGATCTTGTCGGCTGCGTTGTGGCGGCCGACATCCTCCATGTAGACGAGGGGTCGGTCGCGTTCGCACAGGACGCAGCCATGGATCGCACCCGCCTCGAGATAGAGCGACGGCGTGACGTTGATCGTGTGGGTCAGCGCGTAGAGCCATGAAGTGCGAAGTTCGGTGCGCGGCAGGTCGACGCCTTCGATCGCTTCCATGAGGTCGCCGAAAGCCGTTCCTTGCGCGCAACCGGAGGTGAGTGTCTTTTTGCGCAGCTTGTCCTCGAAATCGGTCTCGACCGGCGTGCGCACGACGACGACATCGATCTCGGGATCATGATCGACGCCGGTCACCTCGGCGTCCGGTTCGAGCATGCCCTGATTGAGGAGATAGCCGAGCGCGAGACAATCGGGATGATCGCCGATGGTCATCATGGTGACGATCTCGCGAGAGTTGAGATAGAGCGTCAATGGACGCTCGACGACCACGCGTGTATCGACCGTGTTGCCGGTCTGGTCGATGCCCGCCACGGTCTCGCTCAAGCGGGGGTCGAGCGGATCCGGGCGGACCAGGAAACCGTCGAGGAGGTCCGCGTCGCTCATGCGGCTGCGACCGGAGCAGGCTCGTTCGTCGCCACCGTCGAAAGTGCCCAGGCCTCGATGGCGGAAAATTCGGGCGGCAGCCTCGTCCAGCTTTCTCCGATGAAGCCCTCGAACGCCGGAAGTAGGCGTGAGCTCACCGAGGTAAGGACCGGCAGCCCCAGCATCACGGCTTGGGCGATCTCCTCGCGCAGGCCCTTGCCAGCTGCCTCCTGCGCGCCGAATTTCGAGATGATCACGAAATCCGCGCCGCTCGCGATTCCGCGTTGAGCCAATGCGGCGGCTTCGGCGAGTCCGGCGGCATCGAGCCGGCAACCCGACCCGCGGGGACGTTGCAGCGAGATGACGACGTGCGTTGCGCTCGCGAGGTCCTCGAGCCGCATTTCGGCGCAATCCGAGCCTTCCTTCTCGACATTGTGCTGCACGAGGCCGCCGAGCTTGATGCCTCGCGCCCGCAAGCGTCTTGCGGTGTCGAGCATCAGGCGGTCGATCGCCACCGCGCGCGTCTCATGCACCACGGCCGCGATCGGAGAGGCGAGAACCCGCATCCGCTCCTCTCTTCCTTCTCCGGTTCCTATTCCGCCGCGACCTTGGCGGCGACCGGCGCAATGCGCGCGGCACAGAATTTGAATTCAGGAATCTTGCCGAACGGGTCGAGCGCCGGGTTGGTCAAAAGATTGGCCGCAGCCTCGGCATAGCAGAACGGCATGAAAACCATGTTCTGCGGCACGTCGCGATCGGCGCGCACCTTCACCTCGACAGCACCGCGGCGTGTCTCGAGATGGATGAAGTCCCCCGGCCGCAAGCCGAGCCGGGCGAGCTCGCGTGGCGACATGAAAGCGACGGCTTCGGGCTCGAGCGCGTCGAGCACCTCGGCGCGCCGCGTCATCGATCCCGTGTGCCAATGCTCGAGCACGCGGCCGGTGGAGAGAACCATGGGATATTCGTCGTCGGGGATTTCGTCCGGCGGCAAGAGGCGCGCCGGCACGATCTTGCCGCGTCCGCTCGCTGTCGGGAAGCCGGTGCTGAAGATGATCTCGTTACCGGGCTTATCGGGAGAATCGACCGGATAGGTCACGGCACCTTCTCGTTCGAGCCGTTCCCAGGTGATGTTCTTCAGCGAAGGCATGGTCGAGGCCATCTCGGCGAAGACATCGGCGGGCCCCGAATGGTTCCAATCGAGGCCGATGCGGCGCGCGATCTCCTGGATGATCCACCAATCCTGGCGCGCATCGCCGGGCGGCTTGATCACTTGCCGCGCGAGCTGCACGCGCCGATCCGTGTTGGTGAAGGTGCCGCTCTTCTCTGCGAACGCCGAGGCCGGAAGGACGACATCGGCGTGGAAGGATGTTTCGGTGAGAAACAAATCCTGCACGACGAGATGCTCGAGCTTCGCGAGCGCGCCGCGCGCGTGCTGCAGATCCGGATCGGACATCGCGGGGTTCTCGCCCTCGACATACATCCCCCTGATCTCGCCTGCATGCACCGCGTTCATGATCTCGACCACGGTAAGCCCGCGCTTGTGGTCGAGCTCGTGATGCCAGAAATTCTCAAAAAACTCGAAGAATTGCTGCCGATCCACGGGTTGGTAATCGGGATAATACATCGGGATGAGCCCGGCGTCGGACGCGCCTTGCACATTGTTTTGTCCGCGCAGCGGATGCAGGCCCGTTCCCGGCCGACCCACCTGTCCGGTCACGAGCGCAAGCGCGATGAGGCAGCGCGCATTGTCGGTGCCGTGCACGTGCTGGCTGATGCCCATCCCCCAAAAGATGATCGAGGCTCGCGCCTTAGCGTAAAGGCGCGCCACTTCCCTGATCGTCTCGGCCTTGATGCCGCAAACGGCCTCCATCTTCTCGGGCGAGAATTCGCCAATGCGCTCCTTCAAGGCCTCGAAGCCCTCCGTGTAGCCGGCGATGTACTGCTGGTCGGTGAGCCCTTCAGTGATGATGGTGTGCAGCATGGCGTTGAGCAGCGCCACATCGGTGCCGGGCTTGAAGGCGAGGTGATGGAGGGCGTGGCGTGAGAGCTGCTGAAAGCGAGGATCCATGACGATCAGCTTCGCGCCCTTCTTCGCGGCGTTCTTGATGAAGCTCGCCGCGACCGGATGGTTCACGCCCGGATTGGCGCCGATGACGATGATCACCTCCGCGTCTAGCGCCGCCGAGAAGGGCGCGGACACAGCACCCGAGTTCAGCCCCTCCATGAGGGCAGCCACGGAAGACGCATGACAGAGCCTCGTGCAATGATCGACATTGTTCGAGCCAAAGCCCGTGCGCACGAGCTTCTGAAAAAGGTAAGCCTCCTCGTTCGAACCTTTCGCGGAGCCGAAGCCCGCGAGCGATTTCGGCCCATGCGCGTCGCGAATGCGCTTCAGTCCCGACGCCGCAAACTCGAGCGCCTCTTCCCACGTGGCCTCGCGGAAATGCGTGAAGGGGTTTTTCGGATCGACCTGATCGTTCGCATCCTTCTTTTTTCCGGGAAGGCGAATGAGCGGCTTTGTGAGGCGATCCTTGTGATGGATGTAATCGAAGCCGAAGCGCCCCTTGACGCAAAGCCGGTTCTCGTTCGCCGGCCCGTTGCGGCCTTCCGCGTAGACGATCTTCTCGTCCTTGACGTTGTAGGTGACCTGGCAGCCAACCCCGCAATAGGGGCACAGCGAATCGATCTTGCGGTCCGGCCAGACGGTGCGCGTCTCGTTCTCGTCGAGGTAGGCCGCAGGCATCAAGGCGCCGGTCGGGCAGGCTTGCACGCATTCTCCGCACGCGACGCAGGTGGAATCCCCCATCGGGTCGTCGAAGTCGAACACCACCTTGGCGCCGGCGTTGCGGTAGGCCATCCCGATCACGTCGTTCACCTGCACCTCGCGACAGCCGCGCACGCAAAGCCCGCATTGAATGCACGCATCGAGATTGACGCGCATGGCAGCGTGGCTCGGATCGGGCGCCCAGCGCTCTGCGGCGGGAAAGCGGCTCGTGGTGACGCCCGTCTTGTCGGCCCAGTTCCACAGCTTCGAGCTCGGGTCGTGGGAGGTCTCGCGCGCGGGCTGGTCCGCGACGAGGAGCTCCATCACCATCTTGCGAGCCTTGGCGGCGCGGTCGGTCGCGGTCTTGACCTTCATGCCAGGTGATGGCGCGCGCATGCAGGAGGCGGCAAGCACGCGCTCGCCTTCGATCTCGACCATGCAGACACGGCAATTGCCGTCGGGGCGGTAGCCGGGTTCGGGCAAGTAGCAAAGATGGGGAATTTCGGTGCCGAGACGCTGCGCCACCTGCCAGATGGTCTCGTCGGGCTTCGCCTCGACCTGTCTGCCGTCGAGCTCGAATGTGATTGCTTGGGTCAAGGGCCGACTCCGACTACGAGCCTAACGGGCTACAATGAGGCGAACGCCTGCGAAGCAGAAAAACAGCGCGAGCGCACCCTCGATCATTCGGCGAAGGCGCCGATAACCTAGCACCACATGAGTGGATGAAAATGCCAGCGCATAAAGCGAGTGCCCGAATGCCGATACGATCGTGCATCCGAGCACGACGGCAATCGAAACCCATGAAGGTACATCGGGCCGGATCACGAGCGTCATGATGGACGCCCAGGTCAAGGCTGCTTTTGGATTGGTCATTTGGATCGCCAGCCCACGCGCGAAGGCGGCTCTAAAGCTCACATTCCCCCTTGAAGGCACCGAATTCAGCTCGCGCGATCCGAGCGCTGCTCGAAATGACTTAAAGGCAAGCCAAAGCAAGTAGCAGCCACCGGCAATTCGGATTGCGAGCGCAAGCTCGGCATAGCGTGTCATCAGGGCCGTGAGACCGACAACCGTGCAGGACGCCCATATTCCTGTGCCGAGGCTGACCCCCCAAGCGACCGCCATAGCTTTGCCGCGGCCGGCATCCATTGCCGTCCCTATGACCGACAGAACGTTCGGACCAGGGCTTAACAAGCCGAGCGCGCAAATGGCATAGACCGCGAGTAATCCCGGCAAATGGGTCAAGATCTCCTGAATCATGGCGCACTCTCCGTGCCGAATTCCTCGGGGAAGTATTTAATCACGCTCGTCAACGGATTCGAGGCCGCCTGGCCGAGGCCGCATATCGAGGCATCGCGCATCGCATCGGACAACTCGCCGAGAAGCTCGCGATCCCAAACCTTGCGCGTCATGAGATTGACCGCCTTTTGCGTGCCGACGCGGCAAGGCGTGCATTGGCCGCAGCTCTCATCCTCGAAGAAGCGCATCAGGTTGAGCGCGGCCTCCCTCACGTCGTCCTTGTCGGAGAGCACCACCACGGCCGCCGACCCGATGAAGCAGCCATATTTCTCGAGCGTGCCGAAATCGAGCGGGATGTCGCCCATTGAGGCTGGCAGGATGCCGCCGGACGCGCCGCCCGGCAGATAGGCGCGAAACTCGTGGCCCTCCTGCATGCCGCCGCAAAATTCCGCGATCAGCTCGCGCACGGTGATGCCCGCTGGCGCGAGCTTCATGCCAGGCTCCTTGACGCGTCCGGACACCGAGAAGCTACGCAAGCCGACGCGCCCATTGCGGCCGTGGCTCTTCCACCATTCGGCACCTTTTTCCGCGATGTCGCGCACCCAGTAGAGGGTCTCGACATTGTTGATGAGCGTCGGCCGGCCGAAGAGCCCGACCTGGAAGGGGTAGGGCGGCTTGTGGCGCGGCAGCCCTCGCTTGCCCTCCACGCTTTCGAGAAGCGAGGATTCCTCGCCGCAGATATAGGCCCCGGCGCCGCGCCGCAGATGAATAACAGGGCCGCCCGGTGGCAGTTTGGCGATCTCGCGGATGAGGATCTCGCGCGAGATCGGATACTCGTCACGAAGGTAGATGTAGACCTCTGTTGCCTCGACCACGTGCGCGCCGATCAACATGCCCTCGAGGAAGCGATGCGGGTCGCGATCGAGGTAAATGCGATCCTTGAAAGTGCCGGGCTCGCCTTCGTCGGCGTTCACAGCCATGAGGCGCGGCCCAGGCTCCCCCATCACGGAGCGCCATTTGCGTCCCGTCGGAAAACCGGCACCGCCGAGGCCGCGCAGGCCGCCATCGTCGAGCGCCCTGACGATGGTCTCTCTTGCCATCTCCCCTGCGCGCAAGCGCCGCAGGAGGTCGTAACCGCCTTTCGCCACATAGGCGTCGTAGCCAACGTAGTCGGTCGGGATATGGGGATGCGTGTCCTTGTTCTGCACCGCGGCCGCGACCGCGGCGCCATCCGCCTTGTGCAGGAAATTGTGTCCCACCTCGACGGCGGGCGCCTGGTCGCAAAGGCCGACGCATGGCGCGCGCACCACGCGCACCGCGGGTCCGAGCGAGCTTTGCAGCTCAGTGAGCAGCCTCTCCGAGCCGAAGAGCGCACAGGTGAGGCTGTCGCAGACGCGGATCGTGAGCGGCGGAAGGTCGGGCTCGCCCTCCTTCACGATGTCGAAATGCGCGTAGAAGGTCGCGGTCTCGAACACCTCCGCGAAGGACAGCTTCATCAGCTCGGCAAGCGCAGCGAGATGGGCCGCCGAAATCTGGTGGTAGCGGTCCTGGATGAGGTGCAGATGCTCGATGAGGAGGTCACGCCGGCGGGGCCTGTCGGCGAGAAGAGCCTCGATCTCGGCGAGCGCCTTCGGATCGACCTGCCGGCCTTTCGGCGTCGGCTTCGCCCGCTTGCGCTTTCCCCCCGGCTGATCGAAGTGTCGGACCTCGACGGCGTGATGATCGTTCATTGATGCTCCGGCCGATAGCGGCGTTCGTCCGTGCTTACGCCATCGGCTCGAATGCGGCGAGACGAGGTCTGAAGTCGCAAAGCGGGGGTTGAATCGAGCGCGGCCCAAAACCGGAATCAACACTCACCGATCCCATAGGCTCTATCTTGCTCCAACCCGCCCGCTAACCCGAAGCGGTATCACGATTTTCATTAGAATGGAGCGTCATCGCCGCCCGATCAAGCAGTAAGTGAATGAACGATCACTTCAATAATGGATGCGCGTCGCCCGGAAGGCGAAGGCGCCGTAAAATACCGAATGGTGGCGGCCCGCAACAGGCGAGCTGCCTGGGGACGGTGGCCAGGAGGTGCGTCGTCCCTCGGCAGCGTGCGGCCGCAGATCCGAGGGACGACGCGATCAGGGTGGTTCAGTAGACGGCCTTGCATCTCCACGTCGCAAGTCGCGTGTGGTGGCACTGCAAGTTGACGAAGCCTGCCGCCCTGCCGACGCGCCCGTTGATGCCGGCTGGTGACGAAAGGTCGATCGAGCTCAGCCCGACTGAGGCGGACTCGATCCCGAATAGGCCGCCGGGGCTTTCAGTGTCCCTGCTCAGCTCGGCGGAATTCGACGAGATCGCGCCGACCGGCCCGCCACCGGCGCTTACGCTGGTACCACCGCTGCCGCCGATCCCGACGCCGCCGGTGCCATTGCTGGGGTTGGTTCCGCCCGTGCCTCCGTTTCCGGCCAGGCCGGTTCCGCTGGCGCCGCCCGTGCCCCCTGTTACACCGGCCCCGACAGTTCCGCCGAGTCCGCCCGTGCCGGCGGCTCCGCCACTTCCGCCGGCGCCCGCAATTCCGCCGGTCCCGCCGGATCCGCCGGTTCCACCTGCGCCGCCGATTCCACTCCCGCCGCCAGGCCCTCCCGATCCGCTGGTGCCGGTCTTTCCACCGGACCCACCGGTTCCGCCGGTTCCGCCCGTTCCTCCAGGGTTATTCGAGCCGCCTCCCGTGCCGCCGTGACCATGGCCGTGGCCGTGCCCGCCGCCATCATGGTCGTGATCGTGGTCGCGGCCCTTGCCGCCGTGGCCGTGGCCCGAACCGCCACCTATGCCGCCGCCGCTGCCCCCGTGGCCGTGCCCGCCGCCGTCATGGTCGTGATCGTGGTCGCGGCCCTTGCCGCCATGGCCGTGGCCCGAGCCGCCACCCGTGCCGCCGCCGCTGCCACCGTGGCTGTGGCCGCCGCCGTCATGGTCGTGATCGTGGTCGCGGCCCTTGCCGCCATGGCCATGCCCCGAGCCGCCACCCGTGCCGCCGCCGCTGCCACCGTGGCTGTGGCCGCCGCCGTCATGGTCGTGATCGTGGTCGCGGCCCTTGCCGCCGTGGCCATGGCCCGAACCGCCACCTATGCCGCCGCCGCTGCCACCGTGGCTGTGGCCGCCGCCGTCATGATCATGATCGTGGTCGCGGCCTTTTCCACCATGGCTCTGGCCTTTGCCGTTGCCTGAGCCGCCGCCTGCGCTGCCGTGGCTGTGACCACCGCCGTTTCCGTGGCCGCTGTGACCGCCCCCTCCGTGGCCGCCATCGTGGCCTCCCCCGTCATGACCGTGACCGCCACCACCATGACCTCCGCCATCATGGCCCCCATGGCCGCCATCGTGCCCGCCCCCGTCATGGCCGCCACCATCGTGGCCTCCATGGCCACCATCGTGCCCGCCACCGTCATGGCCACCACCGTCGTGGCCTCCATGGCCACCACCATCGTGCCCGCCACCGTCGTGCCCGCCCCCACCGTGACCACCACCGTCGTGCCCACCCCCATCATGGCCACCACCGTCGTGCCCGCCCCCATCATGGCCACCGTGCGTCCAGCCCGAGCCAGGTCCGGCGACCACCAATGCGGCAATTGCCGCAGCTTTGAGAAGATTGGATCTGATTTGCACGAAAGCTCTCCCAAATCTTGAACTCTAATTCAACCAACGAAGGCGAATTAGAGTTCCCGCTTGGGATGAGGACATCGCGCGTGCTGGAAAGCGGGTCGTTATTTGTAGCAGATACTCAGTAATTTAGGGGATAACAAATGGAATCGTCCGGCAGAAAGCCAGATTTCAATGTTTATACGATTTAATACGAATTTGCGCAAAATAAATGCCGTACGCGCGTCACCGCATCGCCCCCGACCTTTGAGTGCGGGCGAAGCGAAGGAACACGCGCGTACGAGCCTAATTAGGGTCGGATGCGCGACAGACCAGTGTCTCTCGAATTCGTGAAGAAGGTTCAGTACCAAGCTGGAAATCAGTGGCCAAAAAGCGGCCTGGGTCGTCCTGGACCAACTCCCCGTCGCAACAGGTCACAAAATTTCGTCGCGGATGCAGGCCTTGCGATGGCCTGGGCCAACCTGGCGAAGCGCCGGAATTTGTTCCGCGCAGGCGGGGATCGCGTAAGGGCACCGTGTGCGAAATACGCAGCCGGACGGTGGATCGATCGGGCTCGGCAGATCTCCTTGCAGAACGATGCGCCTTTTCGCGCGATCAGGCTCGGGTTCCGGCACAGCGGAAATGAGGGCCTCGGTGTAAGGGTGCTTCGGCGCTCGGATCAGGGTTTTCGCGGGGCCGACCTCCATGATCCGACCGAGATAGAGGACGATTACGCGGTCCGAAATGTATTCGACGACCGCAAGGTCATGGGCGATGAAGAGCATGGCGAGCTTGAGCCTTTGCTGCAGCTCGCGCAAAAGATTTATGATTTGTGCCTGGATCGAAACGTCGAGCGCCGAGACCGGCTCGTCGGCGATGATGAGCGCGGGCTCGGCGGCGAGCGAACGCGCGATCGAGATGCGCTGGCGCTGGCCGCCCGAAAATTGATGCGGGTAGCGCGTCAGCGCATCGCGCGGCAGGCCGACCTGTGCGAGGAGTGCATTGACGCGTCTTCGTCGCTCCTCCCGGCCCTTGCCGATGCCGTGCACAAGCAGGGGCTCGGCGATGATCTTCTCGACGGTCATGCGCGGGTTGAGCGAGCCGAAGGGATCCTGAAAGATCGGCTGCGCCTGGCGGCGGAAGGGCTTCAGCGCCCTATCGGTGAGCTTGGTGATGTCCTCGCCGCGAAAGACAATGCGTCCGGCGGTCGGGTCGATGAGACGCAAGATTGCCTGGCCGATCGTCGTCTTTCCCGAGCCCGACTCCCCGACGAGGCCGAGCACCTCGCCCTCTCTGAGATCGAAAGACACGTTCTCGACGGCGCGCACCGTGCCGCCGCGCGCGCTGAAATGCTGGGTCAGCCCCTGGACCTCGAGCAAGGTGCTCATGCATGCACCTGTCGCCAGCGCAGGCAGCGGACGAGATGGCCTTCGCCGCAAATCTCGAGCCGCGGGAACGCGGCGTCGCAAAGCCCCGGCTCGAACCAGGAGCAGCGCGGGTGAAAGCGGCAGCCTTTCGGCAAGCGTCGAAGGTCGGGCACGTTGCCGGGAATGGCGGGCAAGGGTCCAAGGTCGCGGTCAAGCCCAAGACGGGGTACCGAGCGCATCAGGCCGATAGTGTAGGGAAGCCGCGTGCCGCGAAAGATCGCGCGCGCCGAACCAGTCTCGACCGCCTGGCCGGCATACATCACCATGATCCGGTCCGCGATCTCGGCGGCGACGCCGAGATTGTGAGTGATGAAGATGACCGCCATGCCGAGCTCTTTCTGCAGCGCGCGGATCAGTTCGAGGATCTGCGCCTGCACCGTCACGTCGAGCGCCGTCGTCGGCTCGTCGGCGATCAACAGGGCGGGCCGGCAGGAGAGCGCCATGCCGATCATGGCGCGTTGGCGCATGCCGCCGGAGAGCTGATGCGGATAGGCGTCGAGCCGCCGGCGCGGCTCGGGAATCCCGAGCAGCCTGAGCATCTCCTCGGCGCGGGCCCGCGCCGCGCGCCGGCTCATCGTCTCGTGGAAGCGAATGGCTTCGATGATCTGTTCGCCGATCGTGTAGACAGGATTTAGGCTGGTCATCGGTTCTTGGAAGATCATGGCGATTTCGCCGCCTCGCACGAGACGCATCTCGGCTTCCGAAAGCCGGGTCAGATCACGCGCGTTCCCGTCCTTTCCCGTGAGCCGGATGGCGCTCGCGGCCACTGCGCCTGGCGGAGCGATCAACCCCATCACGGCGAGGCTCGTCACCGATTTGCCCGAACCTGATTCTCCGACGATGACGAGCGTTTCGCCGGGCCCGATGCTGAAGGAAAGATCGTCGACCGCGGTGATCGGTCCTTCTTCGGTGGGGAACACGACCTTGAGGCTCTCGACCTCGAGCAAAGCGCCGCTCATGTTCGGCGCCTCGGATCGAACTGGTCACGCAGCGCGTCGCCGATGAGATTGAAGCCGAGCACGACGCCGAAGATGGCAAGGCCTGGAAAGGTCGCGATCCACCAGGCGGTCAGGAAATAGTTGTGACCATCGGCAAGGAGCGCTCCCCAATCGGGCGAAGGGGGCTGCGCTCCAAGGCCAAGGAAGGAAAGCCCAGCCGTCTCGACGACGACCGAGCCCGC
>JAFBAS010000030.1 GCA_019247605.1 Hyphomicrobiales bacterium | reverse complement strand
CGAGCCGCGTCGAGCTTGCGAACGTCACGGGTGGAGCACGGCCTTTCGGGGCGCCGCATAGCCACGCGCATTTGCGAACGAGGCTTCGCGAAAGCGACCTTGCTCGGCGCCTCGCAATTGCCCCCGGCATCCGGGTCGACGCCGCGTGAATCCTCAAACGGGGAGCGGCAAGCTCCAAACCATGCCTTGGCTCTACGCTTGCGCTATTGCGCTCGTCGGCTTGGGGCTTCTCGCGCGTCACGGACAGTGGCTCGACGCCTTTTATGTCTTCATCCCCGCGGTTTGGGCACAATGTCTCGTTTACGGGCTCGGCGTCTTCCTTGTTCTGCAGCAAGGGCCATCGGACCGTGATGATCGCGTCCTCCTCGCTCTCATCCTTGGCGTGGCGGTCATCTTGCGCGTGATCGCGCTTGCGACGCCGCCAAACTTCCTCTCGACCGATGTCTACCGTTATGTATGGGACGGGAGGGTCCAGGGCGCAGGTATCAACCCGTATCTTTACATTCCCTCCGAACCGGCCGTCGCCTCGCTCCGCGATGACGCCATCTACCCCCATATCAACCGGCTCTACACGGCGCGAACCATCTACCCGCCCTTCGCGCAGATGGTGTTCTTCGCCGTCACACGCTTGGGCGAAAGCGTCACGGCGATGCGCGTTGCCATGCTCGGCTTCGAGACGGTCGCCGTGTTGGCGCTTGCCGTGCTCCTCAAGCGCCAGGGCCTGCCCGCCCATCGCCTCGCGCTTTACCTCTGGCATCCGCTCCCCGTCTGGGAATTCGCCTGTGGCGCGCATGTCGATGCGGTCGTGCTCGCGACCTCGCTTCTCGCCATCCTCGCCGCGATGTCGAACAGGCGAGGCCTTTCAGGCGCGCTGCTCGGCGCGGCGGCGCTTACCAAATTCCTGCCGATCGCCATCGCGCCCGCTCTCTATCGACGCTGGGATTGGCGCATGCCCGCCGCCTTTGTTGTCGTGGTTGGCTCATCTTACGCGCTCTATTCGGGGGCAGGATGGAAGGTGCTCGGCTTCCTTCAGGGCTATGTCGACGAGGAAGGCATCACGCAAGGCCAAGGCGTATTCATCTCGATGCTCCTCGAGGACATCGGGCTTTCCCCGCTGTCGGCGCTGCTCGGCTTTGCGGCCGTTGCGTCGGCGGTGCTTGGCACGATGGTGATGCGGGCTCTCTCGCGAAATGGTGACATGAAGACGATGGCGCCACTCGCAGGAGGTTTGGCGATCGCCACAATCGTGCTGATTTCGCCCCACTACCCTTGGTATTTTTGCTGGCTCGTGCCGTTCATCTGCTTTCTGCCGAGCGCGTCCCTGATCTACCTGACCTCCGCGGTTTTTTACCTTTACCTGACCGATGAGCCTTTCGGCCTCATGACAGGACTCTCGATCTACGCTCCCGCTCTCGCGCTGTTTGCTCTCGAGCAACGCCGAGCCTTTGTCCCGCTCCTCCAACAAGGATCGATCCCGTGACTGTCCAACCGCGCTTTCCCGATGTGAGCCGCCGCTATTTCGAGGAGGTGGCACAAGAACGCGAAGCACACGCTGCGAAGGATCCGGTGTGCCTCTATCTCGAGGTGACGAACCGCTGCAACCTGCCGTGCACCACCTGCCCACGCACCTTCGAGGAGCTGGAGCCCGAAAAGGACATGTCCTGGGACATGTTCACCTCGATCGTGGACCAGTTTCAGAGCGTCAAGCGCGTGGTGCTGCATGGCGTCGGCGAACCGATGATGGTGAAAGACCTGCCCCGCATGGTGTCGCACCTCAAGACGCGCGGCGTCTACGTGCTTTTCAACACCAACGGCACACTGCTCAAGACGAAGAAGAGCCGCGAGCTGATCGAGGCGGGACTCGACGAATTGCGCGTGTCGCTCGACGCGGCGGAGGCGGGCGCCTACGCGAAGATTCGCGGGCGCGACATGTTCGATGCGATCGTGCGCAACCTCAAGGGCTTCCTTGGTCTCAAAAAGGAAATGGGCGTCGAACACCCGCGCGTTTCGCTGTGGCTCACGGGGCTGAAGGAGACTATCGAGCAGCTTCCCGCCTTCATCGAGGTCGCTCATCAGATCGGGGTAAAGGAGGTGCATTTGCAGCGCCTCGTCTATTTCCCGGAAGGCCAGGGAATGGCGCGCCCCTCTTCGTCACTCTTCGAAAGCATCGATGCGGCCGAGCGGCTTCACCTCGACCGCGCCAAGGCGCGAGCACGCGAGCTTGGGGTGCTCTTCGATGCGTCGGGCGCCTCCGAGCCCGAGGAAAGCCTCACGCGCGATGTCAAGGGGAAGCCCTGGTCGATGTGCCGCAGGCCCTGGTCGCTCATGTATTTCACCGCCCATGGCCGCGCGCTCCCCTGCTGCATCGCGCCCTTCTCGATGCACGGTTATGACAGTTTCACCCTCGGCGATGCGAAGACGCAATCGCTTACCGAGATCTGGAACGGGGCGGCCTACCGGCAATTCCGCGAGGAGCTGTTGAGCGACAAGCCGCCTGCGGCTTGCGCGAGTTGCGGCATGCGGTGGAGCCTGTGAACGAGACCGCGAGCATGGCGCAAATGCAAGGCACCACGGTTTCCGATCACGGCCTTCCGGGCACCCTTTCCACGCGAGCGGCCGCCAAAGAGGCAAAGCGCGTCGTCCTCATCATCCCCACGCTGAACGAGGAGGAGGCGATCGGCCCTCTTCTCGCCCGCGTACCTTCAGGCGTTGTCGACACGGTGATCGTCGCTGACGGAGGCAGCACCGACCGGACGATCGAGCGTGCGCGGCAAATGGGCGCGACCGCGATCGAGGCGGGCCGCGGCTATGGGCGCGCCTGCTGGCAGGGCGTCCTCGCGGCCGGAGACGATTGCGACATTGTGGTGTTCATGGACGGAGACGGCGCGGACAAGCCCGAGCTCATTTCGCGCCTCATCGATCCGATCGTGACAGGCGAAGCCGACTTCGTCATCGGCTCGCGCCTGCGCGGCACGCGCGTAAAGGGGAGCATGTCCGCCCATCAGATCATCGCCGGTCTCGTGCTCGGATATGCGATGCGCCTTTCTCACGGCGTGCGCTACACCGACATGTGCGCTTTTCGGGCGATCCGACGCTCGAGCTTGATGGCGCTCGGCATGCGCGAAATGACTTACGGCTGGAATATCGAGATGCAGATGCGTGCCGCGGCCGCCAAACTGCGCATCATCGAATTGCCTGTCGATTACGGCTTGCGCGAAGGCGGCGTCTCGAAAGTCGCAGGCAGCCTGCGCGGCACGCTGCGTGCCAGCACCCGCATCATCGCGACCTTTTCTAGGGTTTGGCGAGAGACGCGGAACGGGCGACCTTAAATATAAGCTCGCCTCACGGAAGAATGCGCATTTGTCGATCAACGCGCACCTTGGAAGCTGTGGATGTCTTATGGATGTGGTATAATTGGGGTATGGACAAGCGTGAAATCCTTGCCCGGCTTCGTGAGAACGCTCCCGCCTTGCGAGCGCGTGGTGTCAAACACGCGGCGCTGTTCGGCTCACATGCGCGCGGAGATGCCCGCCCGGATAGCGATATTGACATTCTGATAGAAATCGAGCCGCAAGCCCCGGTCGGCCTTTTCGAGTACGTCGAGATCACACAGTATATAACCGATCTCTTTCCGAAGCCCGTTGACGTAGCCAACCGGAGCCGCCTCAAGCCCCTCGTAAGGCCGACGGCCGAGCGCGATGCGGTCTATGCTTTTTGATCGTGCGCGCCTCGCCCTCTACGACGTTCGAGACAATGTGGCACTCGCTCAGAGGTTTGTTCAGGGTCTCTCGTTCAAGGACTTTTTAAACGATCAAAAAACGTTCTATGCAGTGACCCGTGCACTCGAGATCGTCTCTGAAGCGGCACGTCGCCTGCCCGCCGATTTGCGTGAGCGCCATCCCGAGCTGCCGTGGCGCGCCATCCTGGGCATCGGGAATGTCTACGGGCACAATTACGACAACGTCGCTGAAGAAATCGTGTGGCACACCGTGCAGAAAGGACTCGAACCTCTCTTGGCCGTCATTAATAAGGAAATCCGGCTCTGGATACTCCATCCAAGGGGAAGTGAAGCAACGGCGATAGTTTCATTCCGCGGCGGACATTCCCTCGAGAGCACCCGATTCACACCCGCCGTTCGACCATCATCTTCTTGATCTCGGCGATGGCCTTTGCCGGGTTGAGGCCCTTCGGGCAGGTCTGCGCACAATTCATGATCGTGTGGCAGCGATAGAGGCGGAACGGATCTTCGAGATAATCGAGCCTTTCGCCCGTCGCCTCGTCGCGCGAATCGATGAGCCAGCGATACGCCTGGAGCAGCGCCGCCGGGCCGAGATAACGCTCGCCATTCCACCAATAGCTCGGGCATGAGGTTGAGCAGCAGGCGCAAAGGATGCATTCGTAAAAACCGTCGAGCTTGGCGCGGTCGGTTTCCGATTGGCGCCACTCCTTCTCGGGCGCGCGCGTTTGCGTCTGCAGCCAAGGTTCTATCAAGGCGTGCTGCGCATAGAAGGTCGTCAGATCAGGCACGAGGTCCTTGACCACGGCCATGTGCGGCAAGGGATAGATCGTGATCGGGTGCTTCACCTCATCCATGCCGCGCGTGCAAGCGAGCGTGTTGCCCCCGTCGATATTCATCGCGCAGGAGCCGCAAATGCCTTCTCGGCAAGAGCGTCGGAAAGTGAGCGTCGGGTCGATGTGCGACTTGATCCAGATGAGACCATCGAGGATCATCGGGCCGCAATCCCCGCGATCGACGAAATACGTGTCGAGGCGCGGATTGGCACCTGTATCAGGATCGTAGCGGTAGATGCGGAACTCGGTGACCGACTGCGCGCCTTGCGGGCGCGGCCAGGTCTTGCCGGCCGTGATCTTCGAGTTCTTGGGAAGAGAGAATTGGGCCATGCTGGCCGCCTCCTTATGAAGACGTGTGACTCACGCGCTGATCTTCCGGGATAAGAAACTTAGGGCTGGTTCGACTGAAGAGAGTTGATGTCACCACCCGTGGACCAGATGATCTCTGCCTTGATCCGCTGTTCGGGGCTTAGCCGATCGTAGAGCTCGATTTGGCCTTGCGACATTTGAACAGTCCGATATCCCTTATCCACCAAGCACGCCACGGCGGTGCTTCTGGCATCCTCCCTGCGATTCCCCTCCCGCACCCCTTCCACGAAACCAGCGGTAGCCGCGCCCGCCAGACCTGCGTAGCCGCGCGGAGGATAGTACACGGTTGGCGTGCCGGCCTTGTCAGCGAGGTAGCCCGTTTTCGCGATTTCCACGCAGGCCGCGACGTCGGCTCTGTACTGGGCCTCGGTAAGCTTAGGTTTCGTGTAGAACACATGATGCCTGGAAGGGTCATCCTGCGTCGTCTGGCATCCCGTAATGATCAAAACGCTTATCATCGCAAGCCAAGGCGCAGTCCTCATCAATACACCCTCGCCTTCGGCTCGATGTAGGCGATGTCGTTCGACAGCGTGAAGCTGTGGACGGGGCGATAGTCGATCTTCACCTCGCGCTTCTCCGGATCGATCCAGGCAAGCGTGTGCTTCATCCAATCCTTGTCGTCGCGATCGGGGAAATCCTCGCGCGCATGGGCGCCGCGGCTTTCCGTCCGGTTGAGTGCCGAGTCCATCGTCACCACCGCTTGAACCACGAGGTTGTCGAGCTCGAGCGTCTCGACGAGATCGGAGTTCCAGATCAGCGAGCGGTCGGTGACATGGATGTCGTCCACCCCTTTCCACACGTCGTGAATGAGCTTGTGGCCTTCATGCAGCACCTCGCCGGTACGGAACACGGCGCAATTCGACTGCATCACCCGCTGCATCTTGTCGCGCAGCTGCGCGGTCGGCGTGCTGCCCTTGGCGTGACGAAAACGGTCGAGCCGCGTGAGCGCGAGCTCGCCCGCGTCGGCTGGCAGCTCCGCCTGGGATTCGCCTGCCTGGATCAGCTCGGCACAGCGCAGGCCGGCGGCGCGCCCAAAGACCACGAGATCGATGAGCGAATTCGAGCCGAGGCGGTTCGCGCCGTGCACCGAAACGCAAGCAGCTTCTCCGAGAGCCATGAGGCCAGGCACCACCGCATCGTTGTCGCTGGCCTTCTTGGTGAGCACTTCGGCGTGGTACGAGGTCGGCACGCCGCCCATGTTGTAGTGGACGGTCGGCAGAACAGGGATCGGTTCCTTGGTGAGATCGACGCCGGCGAAGATTTTGGCGCTCTCGGAAATTCCGGGCAGGCGCTCATGCAGCACCTTCGGATCGAGATGATCGAGGTGAAGATAGATGTGGTCGTTCTTCGCCCCCACCCCCCTGCCTTCCCGGATCTCGATCGTCATGGAGCGTGAGACGACGTCGCGCGAGGCGAGATCCTTGGCTGAAGGCGCGTAACGCTCCATGAAGCGCTCGCCTTCGCGATTTGTCAGATACCCGCCCTCCCCGCGCGCGCCCTCGGTGATCAGGCAGCCCGCGCCGTAAATTCCCGTCGGATGGAATTGCACGAACTCCATGTCCTGGAGCGGCAATCCCGCGCGCAGCGCCATGGCGCTGCCGTCGCCCGTGCAAGTATGGGCGGAGGTCGCCGAGAAATAGGCGCGCCCATAGCCGCCTGTCGCCAGGATGGTCATCTTGGCGCGGAAGCGATGAATGGTGCCGTCGTCGAGCTTCAGCGCCACGACGCCACGACAACGTCCTTCCTGATCCATAATGAGATCGATGGCGAAGTATTCGATGAAGAACTCGCTTCGCTCCCTCACCGCTTGGCCGTAGAGCGTGTGCAAGATCGCGTGCCCGGTGCGGTCGGCCGCCGCGCAAGTGCGCTGTGCCTGCCCGCCATGGCCGTAATCCTTGGTCATGCCGCCGAAGGGGCGCTGAAATATCCGGCCGTCCTCGGTGCGTGAGAAGGGCACCCCCCAATGCTCGAGTTCGTACACCGCGGCTGGTGCGTTGCGCACCATGTATTCGATGGCGTCCTGATCGCCCAGCCAATCCGACCCTTTCACGGTGTCGTACATGTGCCAACGCCAATCGTCGGGATGCATGTTGCCGAGCGCCGCCGAAATGCCTCCCTGCGCCGCGACCGTATGCGAGCGGGTCGGAAACACCTTGGTGATGCACGCAGTCTTGAGACCGGCTTCGGCACAGCCGACAGTGGCGCGCAAGCCCGCACCGCCGGCGCCCACCACCACAACATCGAAGGAATGGTCCGTGATCGGATAAGCCTTCCCGTTCTGCGCGGGAGCCTGTCCATTCGCCTTGCCGTTGGTCGCCATGGTCATGGTCCTCAGGTGAGCAACCGCGCGATGCCGAACTTCAAGATCGCGAAGGCGGCCGAGAGCACGATTGCGAAAGCAAAGAAGGTGTTGGCGATCAATGCCAAAAACTTCAGCCCGTCGCTATGCACATAATCCTCGATGATCACCTGCATCCCGATCCGCATATGGACAGCGGCGCTCGTGATCCCGGCGAGAAGAACGAGGGAGACGAGCGAGTGGGAAAGGAAAGTGATGGCCTCGGCATAGGGTTTCCCGATGAGCGCCAGCACAATGACGATGAGGCCGATGGCAGTGACAATGTTGCCAATTCCGGTGAGACGCTGAAGCCAGAAATGCCCGGTCCCGCTTCGCGCGGTACCTAGTCCTCGCACGCGGGCGAGCGGCGTTCGCATGCTGGGGGCGGTGGTCATGGCGTCAATTTGCTCCTCTCGTGTCCCATGCTCTCAGCGCCACATCAGGGCCACGGCCCATATCACGAGGGTGAGCAGGATCGAGCACACGATATTGGCCCAGGCGAGCGTCTCCCGGGTTCCCGGCTCCATTCCTCGCCCTGTATCCCAGATCAAATGCCTGATCCCGCCGAGCATGTGATGCAGGAGCGCCCAGGTGTAGCCAAAGAGCACGACCCGCCCCGGAATGGACCCGAATACCGCGCTCGCCCTGTTGTAACTGCCCTCACCCGCCGCGGCGGAAAGCAGCAGAAAAACGAGCAAAAGCGTGCCGAAATAAAGCGCCGCACCGGTGATGCGATGCGCGATCGACATCACCATGGTGATCGGCCATCGATACACCTGAAGGTGGGGGGAAAGGGGTCGCAAGCGCGTCACCGTGTCGGTCATCTGCCGC
>JAFBAS010000070.1 GCA_019247605.1 Hyphomicrobiales bacterium | reverse complement strand
GCCGCAAAGTCTTCGCGCCCGGATGCGCGGTCAAAAGCAACTGACATTCTGTCTCCCAAAAAGCCCTGAAGGGCGTGGCGCCGGCGTGTTCGAGTGATCGGGCTCCTTTCCACCGACATTCGTCGAAACGGGCCAAGAGCTCGTGGTCGACGAAGCACCGCTGACGAAGCGGGCCGGCGCGGGCCGGCGGGCAGGAACATGGTTCAAGTCAGGCTATCGAAGGCAATTCAGCTCAGGCAGCTTCAAAGCCTATCGGGCCGCAGCGGTTTCGTCCGCTACGGCCCGTCGAGCTCGAAATTACATAGCAATGGGCGCGGCCAAGGGCAATAGTCGAGACACCTTGGCTTCGAACGATGTTGCGGGGCGGGTGAGCGGGTGAGAGGCGATGGGGTCGGCCGCGCCCTGCGCGTCTTGCGGCTGCCCCAAACGCGATCGATGATTGCAAGCCAAGCTTTGCGAAGGGAACGCCAAATGAGGCTCGTGGGCAAGACGGTGCTGATCACGGGTTCAACCGATGGGGTCGGTCGCCTCGTCGCCAAGCGCATCGCGGCGGAAGGCGCGCGCGTTCTCGTCCATGGCCGCAGCATCGAGCGCGGCGCAAGCCTCTTGACCGAGCTGCGTGCTGAAGGCCGCACAGACGCGGATTTTCTCGAAGCGGATCTTTCCTCGCTCGCCGAGGTTCGCAAGCTCGCCCTTGCGGTGGACACGAGCGAAGAGCGCCTCGATGTGCTCATCAACAATGCGGGCATCGGCTCGGGCGGGCCGGCGGGGAAGCGGGCGCTCAGCGCCGACGGCTATGAGCTGCGCTTTGCGGTCAATTACCTCGCCGGCTTTCTCCTCACGCGTCTCTTGCTCCCGAAGATCCTGGCGAGCACACCGGCGCGTATCGTGAACGTCGCTTCGTTGGGCCAGGCCCCGATCGATTTCGCCGATGTGATGATCACGCGCGGCTACACGGGCACGCGTGCCTATTCGCAAAGCAAGCTCGCGCAGATCATGTTCACCATCGATCTTCATGAGGAACTCGCGGAAAAAGGCGTCACGGTGAACAGCCTCCATCCGGCGACCTATATGAACACCACCATGGTACGCCAATCCGGCGCTACGCCGTTGAGCACCGTCGAAGAGGGGGCAGAAGCCATCCTGCACCTCGTGCTTTCTCCCGAGGTCGAAGAGCGCGGCGGCTTGTTCTTCGATCGGCGAAAGGAAGCACGCGCCCAGGCTCAGGCCTATGATCAGGCGGCGCGCGCACGCTTGCGTGCGCTGAGCTTGCGCCTCACAGGACTCGAGGGCTGAGACTTGCCGCTTCGTCCTGGCGGTCGCGCTTTTCGGCAATGACGGCAAGCGCTGCGTCGAGCGCCGCGTCGGGCTCGAGATGCGTGGTGTCGATCAGCACGGCATCGGGCGCTTGCCGAAGCGGGGCGGCAGATCGCGTCGAATCGCGCTCGTCGCGGCGACGGATATCGGCGAGCACGGCGTCGAAATCGAGCGGAGAACCGCCGAGCACGAGCTCCCGCCAGCGCCGGCGCGCGCGTTCCTCGGACGACGCGGTGACGAAGAGCTTCACCTGCGCATCCGGAAAGATCACCGTGCCGATGTCACGCCCGTCGATGACGGCTCCGCCCGGCCGGAGGGCGAAATTTCGTTGCAGATGAACAAGCGCGGCGCGCACCGTCGGGTAAGCAGCGACGCGGGAGGCCGCCTCGCCCATTTCGGCGCCTCGTAGCGCGGCGGGGTCCAGGCCGGAGAGATCGAGCGCTGCGGCGACATGTTGGGCCTCAGGCTCGGCATCGAGCGAAACGCCTCGATCGAGTAGACGCTTCGCCACGGCGCGGTAGAGAAGGCCCGAGTCGAGATGCGCGAGGTGCAGGCGCTCAGCGACGGCCTTCGCGAGCGTGCCTTTTCCAGAAGCGGCGGGACCGTCGATCGCGATGATCACCTCGGCGCCGCTCCCAGGAACTCGCCGCCGAGCTCGGCCATCATCTCGACGAAACTCGGGAAGCTCGTCGCGATCATCGCCGTGTCATCGACGGAGACCGGCCGGCGCGACGCAAGCCCCATCACGAGGAAGCTCATCGCGATGCGGTGGTCGAGATGGGTGAGCACGTGCCCCCCACCCGTGGCTTCACCCTTGCCCCCTTCGATTACGAGGTCATCGCCCTCGATCGCGTACGGGACGCCGCAAGACGCGAGCCCCGCCGCGACCGCCGCGAGACGATCGCTTTCCTTCACGCGCAATTCGCTCAGGCCGCGCAGCCGGGTCCTGCCGTGTGCGAAGGAAGCCGCAATCGCGATCACCGGATATTCATCGATCATGGAGGGGGCGCGAGCGGCGGGCACATCGACGCCGTGAAGCTCGCACGCGCGCACATTGAGATCGGCCACTTCCTCGCCGCCCTCTTGGCGTTGCTTCACGGGTTCGATGCGCGCGCCCATCTCGCGAAGCGTGGTGAGAAAGCCGGTGCGCAACGGGTTGAGCATGACGCCCTCGACCGTGACCTCAGAACCCGCGACGATCGAGGCGGCAACGATCGGGAACGCTGCCGAGGACGGGTCGCCCGGCACGACGACAGGGGCCGGTCGCAGCTCAGGCTGTCCCGTGAGCGTAATGCGACGTCCCGTTTGCCCATGCGGCTCGACGGTGAGTTTCGCGCCGAAATGGCGGAGCATGCGCTCCGTGTGGTCGCGCGAAGCTTCTGTCTCGATCACGGTGGTGAGCCCAGGCGCGTTGAGGCCGGCGAGCAGCACCGCCGATTTGATTTGCGCCGAGGCGACAGGGGTATGGTATTCGATCGGCGCGGCGTGGCGCGCGCCCGCGAGCGTGATGGGGCAGCGGCCACCCTCAGCCTGCGCCATCACTTGCGCGCCCATCGTCGCCAACGGATCGAGAATGCGGCGCATCGGCCTTTTGCGAAGCGAAGCATCGCCATCGAAAGTCGCGGTGATCGGATGGCCGCCGACGACGCCCATCATCAGGCGCGTGCCCGTGCCGGCGTTGCCGAAATCGAGAACCGCCTCGGGCTCGGCGAGGCCGCCGATGCCTACGCCGCGCACGCTCCAGTTTCCATCGCCGTGCCGTTCGATCCCGGCGCCGAGCTGCCGGCAAGCCTGCGCGGTGCGCAGCACATCATCGCTCTCGAGAAGACCCTCGATCCGCGTCTCGCCGATCGACAAGAGCCCGAGGATCAAGGCCCGGTGAGATGTCGATTTATCTCCCGGGACGCGCGCGTGTCCGGCGAGCGCGCCGGAGCGTTTGGCCGTGAGCGGCCGTGCTTCGGTCGATCCGGCGCCGGACATGCACATTCCTCTCTTTGGCGGCGAGATCCTCGAGGCTGGCGATTTCATCGAGCAGCCGCCGGCCGGGCTTGTGGCGCGGGCTCGGCGAGGCGTCAAGCCGGGCTATGATTGTCAGTTAGGGGGTTGTCCGAGCTTTGCCGCGAGGCGCGGCATTCTCTCGACCGGTGTGGGCAAGTGAGCGAGCGGCAGTCGCGGAAATTCGCGAAGCAGCCCGAGCCGATCGGCCGGCCCGGCATCCGACTGCGCGTGGTCCTGCGACGGCACGCGTGCTTTCATGGCGGGCGGCCGCAAAAGCCCGTTCTTGCGCAAAGCCTAGGTGTCGAACGTACCGGAATCGTCGAAAGAGGCGGGGTCGTCGAAGGAGCCGTCGTCATTCGACCCCTGATCCGAGGAATCATCCTGCGAGGGATCGTAGGAGGCATCGACCGGCCGGTCGTGATCCGGGCCGGCGAACGCCCCGCTGTCTTGCGACGATGCGTCCTGCCGGTTCGTGCTGTCGCTTGTCCCGAAGCCTGGAAGCGAGGTGCCGCTCGAACCGAACGAGCCGAGGCCCGATCCCAGGCCCGAGTCCAGGCCGAAACCCGACCGATGCCCGAAAGCGCTCGTCAGAGCATTCGCGAGCACCATGCCACCAGCCACACCGGCTGCTGTCGATAGGGCGCTTTGAAAGAAGCCTCCGCCTTGCGGCTGCCCACCCCACCCCGGCGCGCCAGGAGCTTGCCCGCCCCAAGGTCCACCAGCCTGGGTGGGACCACCAGGCTGCGGCGCGACACCGGACATCGGTCCGGTCGGCGCAGGTCCGCCTGATCCATAGGGCTGCGGCCCATATCCCGGGCGCGGCGCAGCCGTCTGCGAAGCACCGGAGGGGGCTTGAGTACCTGGGCCGCCGAACAGGCTCGAGAGAAAGCCGCCCGATTGCGGCCGCGCTTGCGCTTCCTCATGCGCTTTTTGGAGTTCGTGATCGAGCGCCTCGACTCGTTGCTGCAGGTTGGCGAGCGCCTGTTCGTCCACATAGATCAGCTGGGCCATCGCGTAAGGCGCATAGGGCTGCCGAGCCACCAAATCGCTGATGAGCTTCTCGGCCTCGGGGTCGCGCGGGCGATTCTCGGCGGCCTTCAGCCGCTCGAAGATGCCGGTGATCACTTGGCGCTCTTCGGGGGTCATGATCCTGCCTCCATTGCTTCCAGGCATGTTCGGCGCATTTTCGGCGTTACGGCTTCGAGGCGAGTTTCGGCCCCGCTCAGGTTCAAACCCCCGCGCCGTAGCCACGTAAGGCTTTGCGTGGCGGGCGGCATCGTACCTGGGCCCCGCTCGACTTTTACGCTTAACTCCTGGGCTCACTTAGGGGGCACCCACGATTGCCGCAAGGGCGGCGCTTGCTCCTTCGGTCCCGGCTTGCTAGCGAGAACCGGGGCCACAGCTCGACGAGCGGCCGCTGCGGCCTGGTCTTCCGAGGAGCGAAGCTTGTGGCCCGGGCCACGCGAACACGAACGCCGGTTTAGCTCAGCTGGTAGAGCAACCGCCTTGTAAGCGGTAGGTCGGGGGTTCGACTCCCTCAACCGGCACCATTGAATCAATGGTTTAGCTTGGTCTGGTCGGAGGCCTGATGGGCAGGCATGGCCCGGTCCTCCCAAAAAGCAAAGCCGAAAAATGCCGGTCGTTCGCGCCGCCTTTTCCCGCCACGAGAACAGCAGGCCGGTCTTGGCGGGCGAGTTCATCGTAAGGGATGCCGCGGGGAACTATCCGCCTGGAGGCCAATAGTCGAAGGCATCCCCCAAGATTAAAATTCCTCGTCCTGGGAGCGTTCCGGGCATCCTATGCTTCGGGGGCACAATAACGGTGTGAATCCTGCCCTTACGCGCGAACAAGAACGGCGCCGGCCACGAGCATTGCTGCCCCGGCCAGACGACTTGGATTGAGCGGATGGACGCTCATGCCCAAGAGACCGAAATGGTCGACCAGGATCGAACCGATCAATTGACCTGCGACGATGAACCCTATTACCGTCGTTGCCCCTAGCTTTGAAAGCAGCAGTATTGAGATGGCGATGTAGATCGCCCCAAAGACCCCGCCGCTCCAAGAGATCGCATTGCTCTTCACGATCAGATTTGCCGATGGCCATGGATCACGCATCAAGATTGCCATGAACAGCATTGCCAGTGTGCCACCCAGATAGCTGACAAATCCGGCCCACCACGGTGATCCGATTTCATTCCGAAGCGCCGCGTTGACACCCTGTTGAACCACAAAGCTCAGGCCAGCGACAAACGCGAGCAGGCTTCCGACAATTGCAGGTCCTGAGTTCACTTAGCCCTCCCGCGCGTCTCTGGCTGGCAACGGCTGATGAGGCCGGTCATGGCCGGCAGGTATGTGGTCTTGCGACCATATGTGATTTCGGTGAATGATAGCCAAGCGCCCCGCTATCCCACGCACGCGCGGCGGCATTGCTGGTTCATCTATTGGGGCGGTTTCTCAATGACCCTTATGCCTTGTCGCAATGTGAGCTGGGTGCTCGCGCGTCGAGCATATGATCTCATGAGGAACGCGTTCCGGCGCCGGCCAAAGCGCCGACGTCGTGCCGCAAACACATCTGATGCGCGTTAAGAACGGATGCCGAATTGGCTTCGAGACCCAATACGAGCTGATCATCTTCGATTGCGACGGAGTGCTCGTCGATAGCGAGGTGCTCAGCTGCCACTGCCTCACGAACATGCTTCGCGACATGAGATCGAGGCCGATCTCCGCTTCTCCCGATTAACACCGCGCCAGGTGAGTTCGGGCCGGTGTCGAATTGATCGAGAGGCTGGCTTTTGATCCAACTCGGGACCGAACAATCACCAAGCGTCACGTTGTTGGGCGCGCATTCAATTTGGAATAAGCGCCAGACGCCCAGGGTCAAGTAGCGTCGTTTGAGGCGAACCTGGAAGAGCGAATTAAGAAAAATCCGCTCGTCGCAGTCGGCGTCGGGGGTTGAATCGAATTCGTGCTTGGCAAAATCACCTGACGCGAAAGGGTTCGCAATCTGGCCGCTGTGTCGCGCGCAGGAAGTGGATCGGCACGAAGACGGAGTGACAGTCTGCTGTCGGTGACGCCAGTTTGCTTCGCGTCGGTCACATTGTTTTTGGTGCGTCAGTTCACTGCCAGGAACCCCGGGCGAACGGACCCGTTGAACCAATAATCACAAGTGGAACATTCCAGACGGGGAGAAAAGTGATGAGACACTTCGCTCTAAGTGCTGTCCTTGCGGTCCTCATTTTAAGTTACGCTCCACATCTCGCCGCCAACACCGAGGGGCCTCACGCGTGGCAGCGCTATCACGAGCCAACTTCTGGCGTATCGGTGAACATGCCACGCGATCTGTTCCCGTTCGACGCCGGACCGTCCCTGGTCGGAACGGGACACCTATACTCATCGCCCGACCAGAGCGCCTTCATTGCCGTGTATTCCGTGCCCACGCCCGACGGCGGGAACCCCATCCAGGATTTGATCCGCAACATGCAGCTAAAAAATGGGGCGGTGGTAACCTACAGGCGTGAGACGCGGCGTTTTTTCGTAGCTTCCGGTTTCGACGGGGACAGTATCTTTTACGACCGCTGCAATTTCAGCGGTCTGTCGGAGAAATGCGTCCATATTGAATATCCGAAAAAGGACATTCGCTCCTGGGATAAGATCGTCACCCGCATCAGCTTGTCCCTGCGCAGCTAAGGGTGGGCAGACGCTGAGGTAAGTGCAGCAAGCCGAGCGCACGCGGACAAATCCGGAGAATACATCACGGCGCGAGCGGACCGGGGACAAAGATGAAAAATCAGTTTGGTGACCGACGTTTGAAGTAATATTGTTTCTCAACAAGTCCTACTGCTCCTCCAGCCGGGAGCCGCGATGACAAAGAAACCGAGCGAGAAGAGTTCCGGAGCCTCGAAGGATCCGACGCGGCGCAGGAAAGTCGCAAGCGGCGCGGGTGTACCATCGGCTGTCGCGGCGAAGGCGCGCCCGACGACATCGGATATGGTGTCGGTGAGCCTCGTCGTAAATAACGTGCATCATTCGCTTGCTCTCGACCCGCGTACCACGCTGCTCGACCTCCTGCGCGAACATCTCGACCTTACGGGCACCAAAAAGGGCTGTGATCAGGGTCAATGCGGCGCCTGCACCGTGCTGGTCGACGGGCGGCGCATCAACTCGTGCCTCACCTTCGCGGCCATGTACGATGGTGCGCAGATCACCACGATAGAGGGCCTCGCGAGGAACGGCGCGCTGCATCCGCTGCAGCAGGCGTTCATCGATCATGATGCGTTCCAATGCGGTTACTGCACGCCGGGCCAAATTTGTTCGGCTGTCGGGTTGCTCGCCGAAGGCAGGGCAAAAACGGCCGACGAGATTCGCGAGCTGATGAGCGGCAATATCTGTCGTTGTGGGGCTTACACCAACATCGTCGCGGCAATCCAGCAAGCGATGGGGCAATCGTGATCGGCTTCCAATATGCGCGTGCCGGCGATGTCACGGACGCGGTCCGCCTGATGGCTGGCGATCCAAGAGCGAAATTCGTCGCCGGTGGCACCAATCTCATCGATTTGATGAAGATGGATGTCGAGCGCCCGTCCATGGTGATCGACATCAACCGCTTACCGCTCAAAGAGGTCGAAGAGGTTCCAGGCGGCGGCCTGCGCATCGGCGCTTTGGTACGCAACACCGATCTTGCCTATAACGCGCTCGTCGAAGAGCGCTACCCCGTTCTTGCCAGCGCGCTCCTTGCTGGCGCCACGCAGCAATTGCGCAACATGGCTTCGACCGGCGGCAATCTTCTTCAGCGCACGCGCTGCCATTACTTTTACGATACGGCAACGCCCTGCAACAAAAGAGAGCCGGGCAGCGGCTGCTCCGCCATCGGCGGCCAGAATCGAATGCACGCCATCCTGGGTGCGAGCGACGCCTGCATCGCGGTGCACCCATCGGACATGTGCGTGGCGATGGCAATGCTGGAGGCGATGGTTCGTGTGACGGGCGCCTCCGGCGAGCGTGCCATTCCGTTCGCGGAGTTTCATCGGTTGCCGGGCGAGACGCCTGAGCGCGACACGAATCTGAGCGCCGGCGAGATCATCACCGCGGTGGAATTGCCGCCGCGAGGCTTTGCCACGAATTACACCTATTTGAAGATCCGCGACCGCCTCTCCTATGCGTTCGCGCTTGTGTCCGTGGCGGCCGGGCTCGAGCTCGAGGGCGGCACCATAAAGGAGGGACACTTCGCGCTGGGCGGCATCGCGCATAAGCCATGGCGCGATCCTCAGGCGGAAGCCGCCCTGCGCGGACAGCCCGCAAATGCCAAGACCTTTGCGCTCGCGGCCGACATCTTCCTGCGCGATGCCGAGGGCTACGAGCACAATGCCTTCAAGATCGATCTTGCTCGTCGCTGCATCATGCGCGCGCTTTCGCAAGCGGCGGCGGGCACTCCGCAGTCGCAATCTTCCAAGAAGATCGTCTGAGCGCCGCCATGGCACCTTACATCGGCACTGCCACCTCCCGCATAGACGGCATCGCCAAAGTAACCGGTGCCGCGAAATACGCCGCCGAGTTCAACGTCCCCGGCCTTTTGCATGGCAGCGTCGTCACCTCGACGATCGCGAAAGGGCGCATCACCCGCCTCGATACGAGCGCCGCAATGCGCGTCAAGGGTGTGATCGACGTGCTCACGCACGAGAACCGCCCGCCCATGGCGGATAACGATCAAGCGTACAAGGACGATGTTGCCCCGCCCGGCTCACCATTCCGCCCGCTTTACGACGACAAGATCAAGTTCAATCTCCAGCCGATTGCTCTGGTTGTCGCCGAAACCTCAGAAGTTGCGCGTTTCGCGGCCTCGCTCGTGACCGTCGAGTACGAGGAGGTGGCGCATGTTACGGATATATTTGCGGCGCGCGATGCGGCTGTGCCAATCAAGCCTCCAGCCAGTCCCGTCGGGTTCACGCCGCCGAAGGCGCGCGGCCAGCCGAATCGGGCACTCGCCAGAGCAGCGGTCCGTCACGAGGGCGAATACTACGTCCCCATCGAGCACCACAATCCAATGGAGCTCTACGGCGCGACCGTGATTCATGAAAGCGACGGCAAGCTCACCGTCTACGACAAGACACAAGGCGTGCAGAATGTGCAGCGCTATCTCTGCGGCGTCTTTGGCATGAAGCCTGAAGGTGTGCGCGTCCTGTCGCCATTCGTGGGTGGTGCATTCGGCTCAGGATTGCGCCCGCAATTCGAGGCGGTGCTCGCGGTGCTAGCGGCCCGCGCTCTCGAGCGCTCTGTCCGCGTTGTGCTCACTCGCCCGCAGATGTATGCGCTCGGCTATCGCCCCGCGATGGTCCAGCGCATCGCGCTTGGTGCAGACGCGGATGGCACGCTCGATGCGATCGCACATGATGCGGTCACCGCGACATCGCAATTCGAGGAGTATTTTCGACAAGAGACGGGCTGGTCCGGCCTACTCTACAAATGCGCCAACGCAAAATACGAGCACAAGCTCGCGCGGCTTGATCTGCCGACGTCATGCGATATGCGCGCGCCCAGCGCTCCGACGGCCCTCTTTGCGCTCGAAAGCGCGATGGACGAGCTTGCAGTTGCGCTTGAGCTCGACCCTCTCGAGCTTCGCCTGCGCTGCTATTCGGAACGTGACCAGAATCACGATCGGCCGTTCAGCAGCAAGGCGCTCCGGGAATGCTATCGCCAGGGTGCGGAGGCGTTCGGTTGGAACAAGCGCAATGGCGCTCCACGCTCGATGCGGGATGGCAGCGAGTTGGTCGGTTGGGGCATGGCGACCGGCATTTGGGAGGCGTTGCAGATGCCGATCACGGTGCGTATCGCGCTCACGGCCAACGGCAGTGCGGAAGTCGCTTGCGCCACCTCCGACATCGGCACCGGCACCTATACGATCATGGCACAGGTCGCGGCCGACATGCTCGGCTTGCCGCTTGAAAATATCAGCATCAAGCTTGGTGATTCTACTCTCCCAAATTCGCCGGTCGAAGGTGGCTCATGGATCGCGGCGTCCGTGTCGAACGGGATCGCGACGACCGTGGCCGCGGTCCGAAACGAGCTGTTGGAGCTGGCCAAGAAAGTGCCGAATTCACCGCTCGCCAACGCCGCCCCCGATGAGGTGAAGCTGGCAGATGGAATGATTGTCGACGAGCGGGACGGATCGCGCTCGGTTTCGATCGCCGACGCAATGCGCCATGGTGGCGTCGAGCGCATCGAGCAAGAAGAAACCACGAACCCGACAGCCGACGACTCGCGTGCGCGCAACACACATTCGGCGGTCTTTGCCGAGGTCAAGATCGACGAGGAAATTGGCGTGATCCGGGTCACGCGCGTGGTCAGCGCGATTGCAGGCGGACGCGTGCTCAACACGAAGACCGCGAGCAGCCAGATCCTGGGCAGCGTGGTCTGGGGCATCGGCATGGCGCTGCACGAGGAGACTTTGATCGACCACAAGCTCGGCCGAGTCATGAATGCCAACATCGCCGAATACCATGTGCCGGTGAATGCCGACGTGCACGACATCAAGGTCATCTTCGTCCACGAGCACGACGACAGCAATCCACTCGGCGTCAAAGGGCTCGGCGAGATCGGCATTATCGGGGTCGCGCCCGCGATTGCCAATGCGGTGTATCACGCGACAGGAAAGCGAGTCCGTGACTTGCCGATTACGCTCGACAAGCTACACCCATAGCAGGCGTCACCATGACCGCAACCGAGTTTGTGTCGTGCCGGCGCTACGGCTGCAAAGACAGTATCTGTCCGTCAAGGCGCTGACCGATTCGACCTAGCGTGGAAGGAGATTGGTCTTGACGAGATCAATCACTTCATCGCCGCGACCGTTCATGACAGCGCGCACCTCCCATAAGCTGAAGCCTTTGACTTCTTCGGGTCTGATGGTGGGCAGCATCGAAAGCTCATGCTTGGCGGTTACGACATCCAGCAGTGCCGGCCCATCATGCTTTAAGATGTCGACCATCGCACCTGGCAATTCGCCGGGGTCTTCGACCCGCCGGGCAAAAATGCCCATCGCCCGCGCGGTCGCCGCGAAATCAGGATTGTCGAGGCCCACATTGGAATCCACTAATCCCGCCGCAAGCGGGCATCGCAGGAAGGAAGTCGTCACCAAAGGGGGTAGGTTGAGGTCAGCCAGCTAAGCCAGGCGAAATCATTTGGGGTTGGGCCAACTTTCCTGCTCCCGACGGCAACCGATCAGAACCTCGGCAATCATCGATGGGGTGCCGAGACTTGGGTCAGAACCCTCGGCTCCCCAGTCCGGCACGTGGAGCAATCACCAAAAATCGGAAGTGAAGTAACGTGGTAGTTCATTACCTTGTAAGCGTTAGGTCGCGGGTTCGACTCCCTCAACCGGCACCACCAGATCGCCGCGGAGCATGACCAGCGAGATTTGATACTCATGTGTCCGGGACGCTTTGTCACCCATGCCTCGGGAACGCTGAGCAACCGGCACCCTCGGATCGCTGGAGCGTTGCGCCTCTCGCAAAAAGCGAGACGAAGCTGAAAAGATGTAACCGCATGCGGCTTAGGCTGCCCAGTCAGGCACGCGCGGCGATGTGGTCCGCCAAATAAGTGGCGTCGTATTCGACCCCGAAGATGAAGCTTGACGCTCTTCGCGAAAGCCAGCTCAGACCCAGAAAGTACAATCCGGGGACGTCGCTGACACCGCGTCGATGCGCGGGCACTCCGCGCTTGTCGAAGCAATCGATCTTCAGCCAATCGAAATCGAGCGCGTAGCCGGTCGCCCAGATGATCGTGGCGATGCCGGCCTTCTGAAGGTCGAGGCCCAAAATGGGATCGCTGACGCAAGCCGGCTCGGGAGCGACGGCTCGTGCGGTCGGCTCCTCGGGCAGATCGAGACCCTCTTGCGCCACATAGGCATCGGCCGCGTCGAGCAAGGACGCCTGGTAAGCATCCCCTTGTGTTAAATTGCTTGCGAGGTCGGGGCGAAAGCGCATGACGCCGTTGGCGAAATTTTCCGTTCTGCCCAACAGGGTCACTCCGCGCGCTGCAAGGTGGCGAAAGTCGATCGTGTTGCCCCCATAAGCGCCGCTCACCGCGATCGTGACGTGCTTCTCTGATGGCCCGCGCGTCGTTGCCTGCCAGATGCCGAGAACACCCAGCCACCAACAAACGTCGCGCCCGCGATAGCGTCGCGGAGGTCTTTGATGCCGGCCGACGGACAAAAAAACGCGCCGTCCCGCGCGCGAAAGTTCGTCGGCGATCTGAGCCCCCGAGGAGCCCGCCCCGACGACGAGCACGGCGCCTTCCGGCAGCTGCGCGGGATTGCGGTATGCGTTGGAATGCATCTGCACGATACGGACATCTGACGGCACGAGGTCAGGGATGACCGGGCGTTGAAACGGCCCGGTGGCAACGACGACGTTTTCGGCTTCGATCGCGCGCTGCGACGTTTCGGCTCGGAAGCCATCACCGCGCTCCGTCCTGCGCAGGGAGGTCACCGCGACACCAACGCGAATGGGTGCGGCGATCCGTTCGGCATAGGCGACCAGGTAATCGACCATCTGGTCGCGCGTGGCGAAGCCGTCAGGGTCGACGCCCGCGATGGTCAAGCCGGAGAGCCTGTCATGCCAGGCGGGCCCATTGGCGTGCAAACCATCCCACCTTTCCGATCGCCAGCGCTCGGCGATCCGATCGCGTTCGAGAACGAGGTGAGGTAGGCCGCGCTTGCTCAGTTGCTCGCTCATCGCCAAGCCGGCCTGGCCACCGCCGATGATAAGCGTCTCGACTTTCTCGACCGCGTTTCGATCTTCCATGCCCGGGAGTCATGCACAGGAAGCATTGCGGCACAAGGTCGGCGCCGCGCTCCCGCGCGACACTGCATGTGCACGCCCCCGTTCGCATGCTCGCAAGCAGGCGGCTCGCCCGAGCGTCTTTGCTCGCGGTCGGACAATCGAGCACCCGGACAGTTTTTCTCTGACCCGCGCGCAGGCCGTGAGATCATCCGACCGCTCGGGTTGTGAATCGCGATCGTATCGGTTGTTATAGGATAGAAGAGACAAGCCCGCTCGATGCGGAGCCCCGGACGGCAACCGAAAGAGGAAATTCGAGAATGAAGCCAGCGCAAACGGGTGAATTCCGCCCCCTTCCCGACGTCAACGAAAACGAACGTGAAAAGGCCATCAGACGCGTGGCGGACGCGGTCCATCGGATGAACGAGGCTATTATTCGCGCCGTGGACCAGGGCGTCTCGGTCGAGTTGGTTCGGGTTTCCCGCTACCATGATGGAAAGGGCAACTGGGGCGATCAGGCAATTCCGACGGTGCGGGAAGTGACGTCCAAGTAGAATTCGGGTTCGACTAAGTTACTTGCTTCCATGTGCAATCTTGCGTTCGCGCGGGTGAGTGCTCGCGCAAGTCAAGGAACCGATCGGGAGCCCGCCGGATTAAACGTCTAGCGCTTTGGCGCGGGGCTTGAGCTCTCATGGTGGCCGGCATGGGCAAATCAAAGCGAATGATTTGCGAAGTCGAGGAAATTCTCACCGTGAAGCTCAAGCAAATTCATCCGGCAATCGAACGCATCGGGATTGCGCACGGCCCTGCGGGCTGGAGGTGCTACCGTCTTTGGTCGGGGAAGGCCAAAGCGGTGCCTTCGCCCGATCAAATGGACGAACTCCTCGGCGAGGCCAACACCATGTTGCTCGAGCTGCAGAAGCACTTCGAAATCGTGAAGTGATGCCCAGGCCAATCACGCTCGGGAGCTTAGAGCAGAGGGATTCCGAAGATGCGAGCCCGAACGGTTTGCGCGATCTTCCTCGCCCTGATCATCTGTCTTGCGGGTCCGCGAGCCTCTTTGGCCCAGCAGCCCGGCGGTCACCAGGGCAGGGCGCGCTCCGCTACACATCCCAACCCGGCGTCCGGCAGGGAAGTCTTCGCACCCCCGTATTTCTATGGGGGTGGCTACGGCTATCCTTTTCTTTCCACCGGCGCCTCCTACGGCAACCCTTACATCAGCCGATCTTCCGGCTGTTGTCATGGTCGGAATTGATCCGAAGAAACAGCCAAGACTGCTGACTCGTGCGCTTGGTAGCGGCGCGATTCGAGAAGAACAATCGTCGGCGCCCCCGCCTTTCATTCAGGCGGGGAACATATTGGGTCAGGAAGAGTTCGAGAGCCATCCTCTGAAACGGAGCTCTCCCATGCCTCAACCAAGCGCCGTCGCACCCGCGCAAGGCCATACGCTCATCGAAAGCGACCGAGTGGAGGGAACCACCGTCTACTCGCCGGACGGCACGAATATTGGTTCGATCAAACGTCTGATGATCGAGAAAGTCTCGGGCAAGGTTGCCTATGTCGTCATGTCCTTCGGTGGTTTTTTGGGCCTGGGCAGTGAGGAATTCACCATCCCCTGGTCCAAGCTGCACTACGACACGCGTTTGGGTGGGTACCGAACCGATATTACCGAGGAACAAGTAATAGGCTCGCCCACATTCTATCGCGACCAGGCCTATGATTGGACTGACCGAAATCGGGAGCGTGAGCTGCACGATTATTGGGGCGCGTCCTATTACTGGTGAGCCTGCCGCTCACCACCTTTTCGATGTTCGCGCATCACGAGGGCGCCTCGGCCCGCCACATCAATGGCGCTTGAAGTATTGCACCTCGCGCTCATGCTTCTCGGCCGCCTCGCGCGACTTGAAGGTGCCGAGATTGCGCCGCTTCCCCGTCTTGGGGTTCGTCTTGCGCGAGTAGAGGCGATACTCGCCGCTCTTCAGCTTCCGGATCATCGGACATCCTCCCGGTTGTGAGTTTCCGACCCATCGCGTTTTAGGATACACACAAAATGAAAATGCAAGTTGCAAAGCCTATTTTCAATAAAACACTTGAGAAGTCATTCAGTTGATCTCGAATTCATTGCAGTCAAATGCTTTTGCAAACTTGCCATTTTGACGCCGTGACCCCTACCATACGGCAGGAGCGACTTGATCGGATACGGCATTTCACCGGGAGGAGCTCAATGCTGCGCAAGCTTTCGACCATCGCTTTGATTGCTGCCACCATTGCGGTCACCGAACTGGCTGCGATCTCCTCCGCGGACGCCTATGTGCGTGCATATCGCGGAGGCGTCTATCACGGCGGCGTGTATCGTGGGGGCGTGTATCGCGGAGGCGTGTATCGTGGCGGCGTGTATCGTGGAGGCGTCTACCGCGGCGGCATCTATCGCGGGGGAGCCGTGATAGTCGGCAGACCCTACTATGGCGGGGTTTGGTATGGTGCGGGACCTCGTTTTTGGGGCGGAAGATGGTGGCCCTACGGTGTGGGCGCGTGCTGGCGGCCGAGCCCGATCGGCTATGTGTGGATTTGCTGAAGAACCTCCTGACCGTCGATTGACGGCAAACCATGTTGGCGGCCTGCGCGGTGGCCCGCACGGGCGAGATGAGGCGGCCGAGCTTCAGGACGCGCAACGCAGGCCCCGAAGATATTCTTTATACCCGCACGAAATTCGTGCCGCCGTCCTTTTGCACCAGGCGCCGCACCACCCCGATCGTCTCGCCATGATGGAGATGCGCGAGGGTTTCGGCGAGCGCGAAGCGCCCCTGCTCCTCCTGCATCGCCCTTTCGAAGATGAGGCTTGCGAGCGCGAACGCGTTTCGCGGCTCGCGCATATGGCAGAGAAGCTCGGCCAATCGCGCCTCGTGATGGGCGCGCAATTGCTCGATCCGTGCGTGCAGCCCATGGAAGGGAAGGCCATGGGAGGGCAGCACCAGCGTGTCCTGCGGCAACGCTTCGAAGCGCGGGAGCGAGGCAAAATAATCGCTCAACGGATCGCCCTGCGGCTCATGACCGAACACTCCGATCACGGGAGTGATGCGCTGCAGGATTTGATCACCGGCAATCAGCACGTGGCCTTGCGCACGAAGAAAGGAGGCGTGCTCATCGGCGTGACCGCTGCCGACGATCACTCGAAACTCGTGTCCGCCGAAAGTGTGGGTCTCGCCATGGCGAAGCCGGACATGCTGTTCCGGCACGGGGAATTCGCCGCGGTCGATCGCGGAGTCCTGCGCGGCAAAGCGCTCGACCATCTCGGGGCTCAAGCCATGTGACATCAGGAAATGCTGCATGGGGCGGCCGAAGACGTGCCCTTGCCGCTCGCGGCGCCAGTGAGCAAAGAGCCATTCGGTTCGTGTGGCGTGCAGCGTGGAATCAAAACGTTCGCTGAGCCAGCCGGCGAGCCCCACATGGTCGGGATGCCCATGGGTCAGGATGAGCCGGCGCACCGGCAGACCTCTTAACGGACCCGCGAGCAGCTTCTCCCAGGCCTCGCGGCAAGTCGGCGCGTCGAGCCCCGCATCCACGACGAGCCAGCCTTCGCCGTGCTCCTTCGTGGCGTGCTCGCGCATGAACCAGAGATTCACATGATTGAGACGAATGGGCAGCGGCAGTCGCGCCCAATAGAGATTGCTCGCGACCTCGATAAGCTCGCCGGGTGGCGGGGGCGCCTCGGTCAAAAGCTCGATGTCCCGGCTCGTCGTCAAATCCATGAGGCTAGATCCGATCGTTCGCATCCTGCGGCGGCAGGCGTGTCTCTCGTAACGGCAAGAGCTGGGTCTGTCGACTTGCAGCAAGCTGCGCTCGCCGACAATGCGGGCGGATGGTCAATCACGGGCGAAATGGATAAGAGGAAAGCGGCGGCGGCCCAGCGCTCGTCGCCATGGGAGCGAGATGATGAATATCGCGGCGGGGCCTGTCGCCTCCCCTTCGAAGCTCGACGGCAGAAGCTTGCGCGGCGCGCCGAGGATCGCCTTCGTGGCGGCCGACACGGAGGCAGCACGTTCGGCGAAAGGCAAGCTTGCCGGGCTCTATGGCGATCATGGCGTCGAAAGTGCCGATGTGGTCGTGGCGCTCGGCGGCGATGGGCTCATGTTGCAGACCTTGGAGCGCCTCAGGGGCACGGCGAAGCCGGTTTACGGCATGCATCGCGGCTCTGTCGGCTTTTTGATGAACGATTACCGCGAGGCCATGCTCGTCGAGCGGCTCGCGGCCGCTCAGCGCAGTATCGTCCACCCATTGCTGATGACCGTGACGACCGCGTCAGGGATCGAGCGCGCCCACGCGATCAACGAGGTGTTCGTCACGCGCGAAACCTACCAGGCGGCACGGCTTCGCATCAGCGTAGATGGCAAAGTGCGCCTGGACGAGCTCATCGCCGACGGCGTGCTCGTCGCCACGCCGGCAGGCTCCACTGCCTACAACCTTTCGTGCAACGGGCCGATCATCCCGCTCGCGGCGCCGCTCCTTGCGCTCACGCCGATTTCGCCTTTTCGGCCGCGGCGCTGGCGCGGCGCGCTCCTGCCCGATCGGGCGAAATTCGCGATCGACGTGCTCGAGGCCGAAAAACGCCCGGTCGCCGCGGTCGCCGACCATATCGAGATCCGCGACGCCCAGAAGGTGCTGATCGAGATGGATCGATCGATCGACCTCGTCATGCTTCACGATCCGGACCATAGCCTCGACGAGCGCATCATCCGCGAGCAATTCGGGCCGTAGCGATCGATCGATCGGCACGTAAGGCAGCGGCTCTCCGTCCTGGCCGTCCTCGTACCTGATGCGAGGATCGGGCGTGACCACTCACCTCTTCGCCATGGCCCGGAAAAGTCGCCGCGCCCGCAAGGCGGGCATGACGAGGTGGCGGGCCTTGCGAGTGTCAGGCCGCGACGGCGACCTCGGCGAACTCCATGTTCGCGGTGTCGGAATTGGCGGGTTCGTGCCCCACGATCGCCCTTGGCTCGCCGAGCGCTCCTCGCGCAGGCGCCGCGAGCCGGGCCAGGGATGGCTCCAAACCCGTTTCGTCTTCCTCGAGCGACACCATGGCCTCGGCGATGCTTCGCGCTTCCTCGCGAGCGGCTTTTGCCTCGAGGGAACGCAGATAGGCAATGAGGCGACGCGTCTCCTCACGCCCCTCCGCCTCGAGACGCGCGAGGACGCGGGTGAGCGCAAGGCGCATGGGCGTCGCCGCGGCGGCGCCCGTGGCGAGCGTTTTGGCTGTCCTCAACTCGGCAAGCGCGACTGGGAAGGCCGGCGCGAGCCACGACGGAATGCCGGCGCGCTTGAGCAGCGCCAGGAGCGGCGCCCGGCGCTTGTCGCGCAAAAAGCCCGCCACTTTGGAGGATGGCGTGTCGGTAAGGTCGGCGAGGCAGGCGGTCACGAGGTCCAAATGCCCGCCCAGCAGGGCGTGCACGAGGAAGGCGGGCGTCAAGCGCGCTCCTTGCCTGAGGCAAGCCACGGTTTCCGCGAGATCGAGGCGCTTGTCGCAGGCGAGCGCCAGCGCGCCCTGCTGTGCGGCATCGCGAAGCATCGTTTCGGCGCGCTCGCGGCTGAACCAGCCGCGCTCGACGAGAAACTCCTTCAGCGCACCGCTTACGATGCCCATCATCCGCTCGCGCACGCGCGCGGAAAGATCGGCGCGTGTGAGCAGCGCCTCGCGCAGCGACGCATGGGCGCGGAAACGCTCGAGCATGCGCAGCCACTCGGCTTCGGTCGCGAGCGCTGAGGAATTGCGGATGAGCGCCAGGCAAGCGGGAAGCGAGCCGATTTCGGCGAGCGCCGCGGCGACCGGCGTCGGCAGCGCCGCGCGTCTCGCTATCGCGATTTGCGCCTTCTCCGACCCGAGTGCCGCCGCATCTACGAGTTCGGCGCGAGAGAGAAGTCGGCTTTTCTCAAGCACGATTGCGGCGGCTTCGCCGCCGAGCGCCACGAGCCCGGTGATGAGATGGCGCGGTGCCTCTTCGGCGTCGGCCATCGCTTCCGCAAGCGCGCGATGCACGCGAGGCGAGGGATCATCGAGCATGACGGTGAGGGCGATCTCGGCCTCGTATCGCTGTTCGGTATCCATCGGCGTGTAGAGGAAGGCGCGCGCCAGCGCGCTCGTCGCGTCCGCGCGTGCGCAGGCCGGCGCGATACGCGACCAGGCGAGGAAGCGGCGCACGATCATGGTGTATCGCTCCGGGAACTTTGCGAAGCCCGCCTACCGTCGCCTGCACGTTCGTTGTCCATCGGCGCGCCCATGAGATGCGTGCTGCGAATTTTGCCGATCGTCACCGGCAAGAGCGTCAGGAAGGAAGGGTTCCCCGTCCCTTTTTGCCGAGAGTCCGGCGCGATGGTCGAGACCTGCCCCCAGGGAATGATCATGCGGCGCAAGGCAGGCCTCTTTCGAGCTTTCAAATTCCGACGCAGCGGCGATGAGCCGCTTTCCGCCGACGAGCATCGCGTTTTATGGTAAATCAATCCTTAAGCGGCGTGCTTTCCTCGCAATTTGCTCCCGCCGGCGCGCCGTGACATTTGTCGCGTGCGAAAGGAGGGAACCGCCATGGCACAAGCGCAAGAAAAGG
>JAFBAS010000188.1 GCA_019247605.1 Hyphomicrobiales bacterium | reverse complement strand
GAAGAATTTCTCAACTCCTTCTGGTCCTTTGATCACGACATGGGTGGATGGAAGGAGGATGGCATCTTGGGCGTAGAAGGCAGCGATCGCCTTTGCGTCGCCCTTGCTGAAGGCTTGGTCCCAAGCAAAGTAAGCGGCTTTGACCTCTTCTTCTGGCGAGGCGGCGTAGGTCGCGACCGTCGCTGTGCCAAAGAGCACAAGGATGGCGGCGCAGAATAAACGAATTTTTCGCATGGCTAGTCTTCCCCATTTCCAGCGCAGGCAGTAGGCGGGGCGGCTTCCAACTGATCAGTTTCAATTCGATCAGGCCTAGGCAGCGACGCTGTCCCGCCCTCGTGAAGGAAAATGCAGCCGCTATCGCCAGGTTCCTTTTGCTCAGGAGAACTGCTTGCCGACGAAAATTTCGGCGCCTCTCGGGAAGGCGAGGCGGCCGTGCGCATTCTCGTTTTCAAAGGCAACAGGGCGGCCAGGACGGCCTCAATGCCATAGGCGCGACGCGCCCCGGTCGTGACCCTGGTACATCGCGCGCTAATTGCATAAGCATGAATTGGCTTCAATTAGTCGGGGCGTTTCTGAGGGGCGCGAGAGGCTCTCTCGCGAAGTTGCGCGACTTGCAAAGCTGGCGCTCCCTCATGCACGCGATCTTCATCTAGACCCAGCAGAGCGACTCCGGAAAAGTCAGGAGGAACTGACGCTCCCTTGCATCAATGCCGAAAGTGCCGCGCGCCGGTAAACACCATCGCGATGCCGGCTTCGTCCGCCGCCGCGATCACGTCTGCATCGCGGATCGAGCCGCCCGGTTGAATGACCGCCGTGGCTCCTGCCGCGATCGCGGCCAAAAGGCCATCCGGGAACGGAAAGAACGCGTCCGAGGCGACGACCGAGCCCTTGGCGAGGCTCTCGTCAAGTCCCGCCGCCTTGGCGGCTTCTTCGGCTTTCCAAGCAGCTATGCGCGCCGCATCGACCCGGCTCATCTGACCCGCACCGATCCCGACGCTCGCACCATCCTTGACGTAGACGATGGCATTCGATTTCACGTGCTTGCACACGCGCCAGGCAAATATCAGATCCTCGAGCTCGCTTGGGGTCGGCGCGCGGCGCGTGACCGTTTTCACCTCGCTCTCGGCGAGAACCGCCGCGTCGCGCGATTGCACGAGAAATCCTCCAGCCACCGTGCGAACCGCTAGGCCGGGGGCGGCCGGATCCGGTAGTCCGCCGGTGAGCAGAAGGCGCAAATTCTTTTTCGCGGCGAAAACGCCAATCGCGTCCTCGTCCGCCTCCGGCGCGACCACGACTTCGGTGAAAATACCGGCGATCGCACTCGCGGAAGCACGATCGAGCTTTCCGTTGACCGCCACGATGCCCCCGAATGCCGAGGTGGGATCGCAGCGCAGCGCCTTGCCGTATGCGTCCGCGAGATCGCTTCCGAGCGCGACGCCGCAGGGATTGGCGTGCTTGACGATCACGCAGGCCGGGCGCTCACGCGGAAATTCGGCTACGCATTCGATGGCCGCATCCGTGTCGTTGATATTGTTGTAAGAAAGCTCCTTGCCCTGAAGCTGGCTTGCCGTCGCGACGCCAAAGCGAGGCTCGGCCAAGCGATAGAACCCGGCCTTCTGATGCGGGTTCTCGCCATACCGCAGAGCTTGCGCCAGAAGCCCGCCGAGCGCGAAGGCGAAAGGCGCTTCGACACCCGTCTCGCGCAACAGCCAATTGGAGATTGCCGCGTCGTAAGCGGCTGTTCGCGCAAAAGCCTTCGCGGCGAGGCGCCGCCGCAAGGCGGCCGTCGTGGCACCGCCGTACTTGTCGAGCTCGGCGGCAAGTTCCGCGTAATCTTGAGGATCGACGACAACGGTCACATCCTCATGGTTCTTGGCCGCGCCTCTGATCATGGCGGGGCCGCCGATGTCGATATTCTCGATGCAAGCCTCGTAAGGAGCAGATTGCGCGAGCATTCGCTCGAAGGGGTAAAGATTGACGACGAGAAGATCGATCCCCTCGATGCCATGCGCCAGCATGGCGGCTTCATGCTCGGGATGTTCGCGTATGGCGAGAAGCCCGCCATGCACCTTGGGATGCAAGGTCTTCAGCCTGCCATCCATCATCTCGGGAAAACCGGTGAGCTCCGCGACATCCATCACCTTCAGACCCGCCTCCTTCAACGCTTTTGCGGTGCCGCCCGTCGAAATGAGCACGACATCGCGCGCGGCGAGGGAGCGCGCCAGTTCGACGAGGCCGGTCTTGTCCGAAACCGAGAGGAGGGCGCGCATCACACGCCGGAAAGAGGCCATGAGGCAATGCTCCTGAATGCCGGATCGGGCGCCGATATCACGAACCGACGAAAGGCGACAGAAGCGCGCCAGGCGTCACGATCGCCGCCCGCGATTCGCGGATTGGCTCAGGCTTGTTGGACCGTGGCTACTCTCCCTGGCGCGCTGCCCCGGACGCAGGTCTTGGCCCTTCCGCCTCCTTGATCCGGGTGAAACGCCAGGCGATCTCGCGGGTGACCGAGGATTGTGCTTCGATGACGATCTGCTGCGTGCGCCCCGCGCCATCGGGCGCCGCGTAGAAGATGCTCTCCTCCACTACCGGGCGCTGACCGGCCACCTCGAAGCGCCACGAAGCGCCGCTCGGCAAATCGAGCCTGACGGCGCTTTCGACGGGCTCGATCGTTGTCCGTACACTCGGGTGCAGGTGGAAACGAAGCGCAAACGGGACGGCGCCGGCCGGCCGTTTCGGATCGGCATCGACGAGAGCATCGAGGCCATGCACGATCCTCCCGTCGGGGCTCAGGGCGAGGCCGCGTTCATGCAAGAGGCCGAAGCGGCGCGCGTAACCGTGATGCATCGCGGTCAACCGCGTTCCGGCCTCGCCTTCCTCCCGCAAAACCTTGGGCGGGGTCGGCCGATCGATGATCGCGGCGCCCAATTCGGATCGCGCATTTCTGGTTTCGAAATGGCAGGACGAGGTATCGGAAACGACCAGCGTGGAGTGCGCGGCCGTGTGGCGCGCCGCCTCCCGGGCCGCGCTTGTTCCCGTGATCGGGGCGCCGCAGTTCACGACGACTCGCCACGGCCCATCCGAAAATTCGAAGGCAAGCGCGCTCGCATGCGCGAATCGCGAGAACGCAAAAGGAGGCGGACCGCCGACATCCATGAGCAAGGCCGTCGTGCCGGACGCAAGGCGTTCGTACCCCGAGGTCGGCGCGCTGAGCAGCGGCTCGGCCGAAACGTGCTCGTAGCGGAAGACGATCGCGAGCGCGTCGGCCGGCATATAGCCCATCCCGTGAAACAGCCCGAGCGTGCCGTCGCCGAGGCGCAGCAGGCGCAACAGAGGCAACCCGCGGGCGAGCGTGGACTGCAGAAGCTCGGGAGGATCCTCGTTCTTCGCCAGAAAAAGGTGACGAAGCGGCAATAGATCGAGAAGGAGGTCGACCATTGCGCGGGGTGATCTGCTGATGTGTCCGCCATCCTCGAGAATGCACCGTCGGATCTCGGTCGCGAGCGCCCGTTTCGCAAGCCGCATCAGCCTTGGGCGCGCGTCTGAGGAGAGCGAAACCGCGCAAAGCGCGATGGCTGGAAGGAAGCGCTCCTCGACCGGGAACCCCCCTCGAATGCCGACCAGGAGATGGCGCGCATGCTGGCCGATCGCCCGCATGAAGCGACGGTAGAAGCCAAGGTCCGCGCCCTCGAGGAGGTAGGGCGAGGCGCTGATCCAGGACAGGAGCCGCCGCGCCGTAACCGCTGGCGCCCAGGCCGGATCTGCGTTGTTGCGGCGCAGCCGAAGGAAATCGCTGATGAGGGCCCGCGCGTTCGTCCTCGCCAACGGGTTCTCGGCCACGCGCAAATGCCGCAGCCAGCCGAAACCGTTGAGCAAGTTTTCCCATTGCGCCGATGGCGGCGTCATCTCGAAAGGCGAACGGCCTTGCGCGTGCACCACTTTTCCGGCGAAGACGAAGAAGCCCGCGAGTATGTCCTCGGCGACCGTCGGATCGTGAGTGCGCGGGTCGGGCGGCGCAATGATGAGGCGCCCGGGCATTCGCAGCGTGGCAGCGGAAAGCCGCGCCGGCCAAGCGCGCATGCCCGCGCCGGTGCGAACCCGGGCGCGGCCGGGTGCCGTCGTTCGCCACCGCGATCCAGCCAAGCTTGCTCCTTTGCGGATGCCCTTTTTGAGAAAAACGCGCCCACCAATGCCGCCAGAAAAGACCTGAGCGCAATTCCTTAAGATATGTGACAGATTTTTCCGATAGAGGGGAACCCTTCTTCGGGTTCGATCCACCGGCGCCTGACTCGGCCCGTCGACGGCCTTTCGATGCCCCCTGGCGTGAAGGGCGTGACCGGGCCAACGAGGCCCCCGGGCCGCGATCAAGCGGCTTCGAAGATTTTCTCGCAGCAAAACCGCGAGAAGAGACGATATGCACGTTCATGAAGCGTTGTGGGCGAAACGGGGGCGAGACGCGTGTTACATTCAAAAAATGTTGCTTGTGGAGCTGAAGAAGCGGACACCCGAATCTCGAGCCTTGCGTTTGCTCGGCCAAGCCCTCATTTGGAGGAGAGGCGCATATAGGGGGGCGAGAACGGGCCTGGGCGTCAATTGATATGACGAGCTCGCTTGCGCAATCCGCACCGAATGAGGCTCGCCCGGTTTCCCGGAACGCGGCCTTCGCCGCTGACCAGGTCACGAGGCCGGGGGAGGAGCCGAAGATCGAAGCCCGGACGCAAGCCAAGACTGAAGGGGAGATGGAGGATCGCGTGCGGGAACGGCGCCTCGAAGCCGCCAAGCGCGCGTTGAGTGAAGCTCGCGAGCGCCGCGCCCAGGCGCAGAAGAGCGAATCGGAAGTGTCACAAGCCGGAAAAGGCGAGCGCAACGGACGCGGCGGATTGGACCCTGTCCGCTATGGCGACTGGGAGGTGAAAGGGATCGCAAGCGATTTTTGACGCCATGAAGGCTGGTGTCCCGAATTCGGGCAGATCCTCGGGTTCGCCGGATATTTGGATGCGGCGGGGCGGCAATGCTTCAATCCTCTTGTTTCTGCCCCAAATTCGTGGGCATGAGCTTGGGGCGGAAGAAGGCTGAAGACCCATGTTCGATTCATTCGACGCCACCACGGTGTTTTTTCTCGCGGTCGCGGTTTTCATCGTGCTGCGGCTTCGTTCAGTCCTGGGGCAGCGTCCGCAGCGGGACGCGCCGCCGCGCAACCAGGCCGCTCCTTCCCCCTTCCGTCGCGACGCGATCGGCCAGCCCGGAAACGTCGTTCCGATGACGACAGCCGCTAATGACCGCGGAGCGCGCCTCGATGACGGCGGCAACCCCGATCGCTGGAAAGCATATGCGGAGCCCGGCTCGCCGCTCGCGCATAATCTTGATGCGCTCGACGCAGCCTCCCACGGGTTTGATCCTGCGGGATTCATCTCGGGTGCGCGGGGTGCCTATGAGATCACGGTTACTTCCTTCGCCAAGGGAGATCGCAAAAAGCTGCGGGACCTTCTCTCTCCCGAAGTGTTCGAGGGGTTTTCAAAGGCCATTTCCGACCGCGAGACGCGCGGCGAAAAGGTCGACATGACGCTCGTCTCGATCGATGATGCCAAAATCCTCGACGCCCAGGTCAAAGATATGATTGGCCAGGTAACGGTGCGCTTCCTCTCGAAGCTGATTACCGCCACACGAGACCGCGACGGCAAAGTCGTCGACGGCAACCCCGACAAGGTTGTCGACGTGACCGATGTGTGGACGTTTTCGCGCGACACGCGCTCACCCGATCCGAATTGGCAGCTCGTCGCGACCGAAACGACACATTGATCGCCTGTGGCGTGAGTTCTTTCGCGGTGCGCGAGAAGCGTTTGGCCGTGGCGGGAGCTAGGCAGAAATCCGTTCCCGCTTGCGCAACCATGACGCCCGATTATCGGCCTATCCCTTTCCATCATCTTCCGGGCTGGCAAGAAGACGAGGCACTTGCCGCGTTCGACGTTTTTAAAGCCGGAGCGGAGCGCTTGGTCGCGGCGCTGAGGCCCTTGCGCCACGCCCGTGAGCCGTCGGCCGCGCTCGTCCAGATCGGCAAAGCTGCCCTTTGCGCCAAGCCGCGCGATCACGCCGAGGCGCGCGCCTTCTTCGAAGCGCATTTCACGCCCTTTGAAATATTTCCCGAAGCGCCGGCAAAAAACCCCGCGAGGCCATTTTTTACCGCGTATTTCGAGCCTACCACGGAAGGCTCGCTGGAACGCGGCGGAAGGTTCCAGGCTCCGATCCTCGCGCGCCCAGCCGACCTCGTGACGCTTCCCGAACCCGAGCGGCTCGATAGCTGCGATCTTCTCCTCACGAGCGCGCGCCGCGTCGGCAAACGTCACCTTCCCTATCCGGATCGCGGAGCCATCGAGAGCGGCGCTCTCTCGGATCAAGGGCTCGAGCTCGTCTGGCTCGAGGACTGCGTCGAGGTCTTCATCGTGCAGGTGCAAGGTTCGGCTCGCGTGACGCTCACGGATGGCCGCAAAATCCGCCTTCGCTATGACGGACGCAACGGCTGGCCCTACACTTCGGTCGGAAGGCCGCTCATCGAAGAAGGCGCGATCGCGGAAGGTGAAATGTCGCTCGAGGCGCTGACAGGATGGCTTCGCGCGCACCCCGAAAAGGCCGCGCCGTTGATCCGGCGCAACCGCTCTTACGTGTTCTTCGCGATAGAAGAGGAACTTCGAGAACATGAGGGTCCGATCGGAGGAGCTGGCTTGCCTCTGACTGCGGGGCGCTCGCTCGCCATCGATCGCGATCTCTGGTCATACGGCCTACCTTTCTGGATGGATGTGGAACGGCCTTTGCCGAGCAGCGAATGGGGCCGATGGCAAAGGCTCATGATCGCCCAGGACACGGGCACGGCAATCGTCGGTCGAGGCCGCATCGACCTTTTCGTGGGGGCAGGTCCCGAGGCTGGCCAGCTCGCCGGCCGTCAGCGCCATCATGGACGGCTTTTCGTGCTTTCTCCTCGTGGCGAGGCGCCGCCGCGACAATGAAGGGACCGCGCCGAAACGCGGATCTCCGCAAAACTGCGGATCCCAAGGTCCGGTCTCGGGCGCGAGGCCGGATGAGCCAGGAGGATGTGCGCCTTTGGGCCGAAGTCACCCGCAACGTCATGCCGCTTCGAGGAAAGGTCGCGCCGCAAGCCGCTGGCGAGCCCCCGGTGCCGGACAGGCGCACGGACGGCCTTCCCTCGGCGAGCCGTGATGGCGATTCCCGACCGCGCGGCCGCGCCCGACCTTCCAATGCCGCACCCGTCGGCCCGCCGCTCGCGACGATCGAGCGCAAGCTGCTGCAGCGCCTGCGCCGCGGGCGGACCGCGCCGGGTGCGGTGATCGATCTGCATGGCCTGCGTCAGGAGGAGGCGCGCCAACGGCTCGTTGCCTTCCTGCACGATTGCCAAGCCCGGCGAAAGCAAACCGCGATCGTGATCACGGGCAAGGGCGGTCCGGGTTCGGCGCTTGCGGGGGAGCGCGGCGTGCTCAGGCGCACCGTGCCGCTCTGGCTCGCCATGCCGGATTTGCGGGCGCTCGTTATCGGCTTCGAGGAAGCGGGTGCCGGTCTCGGCGGGTCGGGCGCGCTAATCTTGCGGATTCGCGCGGGGCGCTCGCGCTGACGAAAAGGGCCGCGTGAGTGCCCGCGCCGGTGCGAGCGCGGGCTTGGCCCGCGCATCCACGCCTTTGCGTCCGTGACGAAATAGCGTGGTGTGCCGCAAGAAGTGCGAGCATCACGCAGCAAAAGTTCCCCACGCGCTTGCGACTTGACCCTTCCGGACACGGATGCGAGAGGGCACCGCTTCGCGGATCTCTTTGCTGCGAGCCCTTCGAGCCGGAACCCGATCATGACCGATACGCGCTATGACGTCCTTGGCCTCGGCAACGCGATCGTCGATGTGATCGCCCGCACCGATGATGATTTTCTGAAGCTGCATAAACTCAACAAAGGCGCGATGACCCTCATCGAGGAGGAGCGCGCCGAGACGCTTTTTCACGCGATGGGGCCGGCCGAGATCATCTCGGGCGGGTGCGCTGCCAACACGGCCTCGGGGGTCGCCTCGCTCGGGGGGCGGGCGGCCTTCATCGGAAAGGTCCGCAAGGACACGCTGGGCGAACTCTTTGCGCAGAATATCCGCGCCTTTGGAGTGGACTTCGAGACCGTGCCGGCGACTTCAGGATCGGCGACCGCGCGCTCCTTCATCATGGTGACGCCCGATGGCGAGCGAACCATGAACACCTATCTCGGGGCCTGCCAGGGCCTCGGACCCGAGGATGTGCCCGAGGAGACGGTCGAGATGAGCGCTTTCATCTATCTCGAGGGCTACCTTTGGGATCCGCCGCTCGCCAAAGAGGCTTTCCGCAAGGCTGCCCGCATCGCACATGGGGCGGGGCGCAAGGTTGCCCTTACGCTCTCGGATGCGTTTTGCGTCGATCGTTATCGAGACGAGTTCATGGAGCTCCTGCGCTCGCGTCTCGTCGACATCCTCTTTGCCAACGAACATGAATTGAAGAGCCTTTTCACGACCGAGGATTTCGAAACCGCCGTGGCGGGCTTGCGCGACACGGGGGCGCTTGGCGTGGTGACGCGCGGACCCGAAGGCGCGATGACCGTCACGCGGGAAGAGACGGTTCAGGTCCCCGCCTTCCGGATCGAGCGGCTTGTGGACACCACCGGAGCCGGCGATCTTTTCGCCGGCGGCTTTCTCTTTGGATTAGCGAAAAATTTGCCGGAGAAGGAGTGCCTGCGGCTCGGCGCCCTTGCAGCCGCCGAGGTCATCCAGCACATCGGGGCGCGCCCGCAGCAAAGCTTGAAGGAAATGGCCGAGCAGGAGGGGCTGATCATCACACCAAGGTGAGACCATCATACGGGACGCAACAATGCGCGATTCGTAGCATCACGCCGGCGGCTAACAAGATGGCGATGGTCGTTCTCCAGGATTTCGTGTGCCTTCGTTACATACCGTCAAGCATGAGGTCCGCGAGCCGTGACGATGGGGCATATGCCGCGTGGTGATGGGGCAATTCTCGATATCCGCAAAATCGAGCACTATTGTCTGAGTTCCTCCCATCCTCGCGGCCGGCACAAGGCTCGAGTTTTCCGCGAGGCCCTCGGCCTTCAGCGTGGCGACGCCGTGTGGCTTCGGGGCGTTCTGCTCGAAGCAGCACGCTCTCGCGAGGCTTCTCGGATCGCAACGGACTCTTGGGGGACGTATTGACGCGTCGACACCACCGTCACGCGACAAGGAAAGAGCGCCGTGGTAAGAACGCTCTGGATCGTGCGAACCGGCGAAGCTGTGCCGAGGTTTGTCACGTGTTGGGTGCTTTGATGAAGGCAAAAAAAGGCGCAAAGCACGAAGGGCCGGCCATTTTGGACGTGGCCGCTTTGCTTGCAGACCTTCCCCCGCATAGCCTCGCGCGCGGCCAAGTCGGGACTATCGTCGAACAACTTGACGACGAGACATTTCTGATGGAGTTCAGTGACGACCAAGGACGCGCCTATGCGGTCGCGCCGTGCCCTCGGGCAGAGCTGCTCGTCCTGCACTACTTTCCGAAGGCGGCTTGAACATCGAACCGTAGCGCTGAGACGGCTCTCAAGGGCTGCTGGCGACTGGCCCCACACCGTATGCCTCGATCGGCACCAAGGTCGCCACCGGGCATCCATGCCTGGTGGTGATCGTCGAACGGCCCCTCTCGGCCGCCTCGAGAAGATATGGGAGCTGATTGCGAGCTTCTTCCGCGCCTCTCCGTATGTGGCGTTCACCATCCCCCGTCTAGAAGCGGACCGAATAGCACCTTACGCAATCGGTCAATAATTACGGGCCGCCAGCTTGCCAGCTTTGTGACTTTCCCGGCACATCCTTGGTCCAACTTGGAATAGAGTCCAAAGTGCGGACGGACCACAAGGGAGCTCACGCGTTGGCAACCTTTTGTGCGGCCCGCTTGCATTCAGCCGGGCAATCGACTCCATGTTAAGAGTCGGCTCGCTCCTTCGATCGTGATTTTGGCATAAGTGAATGTTTATATTGCCATTCGGCCCCCATAATTCGCGATACCAATCCTTTGTCGCTCGGAGCGTATTTCAGATGACGAAAATAAAGATGAACCAAGATTTTTCGCAGATCCCAATACATTTGATCTAGCAACTCTGGTGATATTGGAAATAATTTTGGTTCTCCCTTAGCCTTGAGTGCATTTGAAACAATTGCTTTTCCCTGCACAACGCTCGTTACGCCGTAGTGTAAAAGTGCGTTACGGACACCTATGATGACGCCAAGCTGCTGTAATACCAAGGTAAGATCATCTTGCAGGTATTTTGGAAGGCCACGAACTGCGGCTAATTGTCTAATGTTACCCGATGCAGCTTCTATCCCAGTTCGTCCAACTAAAATTTTCGCAATTCCTGGATCGAGCGTCGTATAATCCCACATAGTGAGGGTCACGGCTGTTTCGACACGGGCAAACATGTCCACAAAACGGCCCAGATTGTAATAATAGCCCGGTATCTCCCGACCTCTCGCTGAGTAAGAAAGGGTCCGCTTAGCGTTTAAGGGTGATGTATTGAAAGGCACCCCGAATGACATCGCAACGATTTCCCATGCAGCTCATTTAGTTGTAGGCCCGCGTTTCGCCGCGCCTACAGCCGACGCAACGCTACCTCGACGATCTGATGCGCTGCGCCCTTGCGCAAGATGAGGTCGGCCCGCTGGCGTGTGGGTAGGATGTTCTCGCGAAGATTCACGAGATTGATGCTGCGCCAGATATCTTCCGCCGTTTGGCGAGCCTGCTCCTCCGAAAGCTCGGCGAAGCGGCGGAAGAAGGAGCGAGGGTCGCGGAAGGCCGTTTCGCGCAGCCGCATGAAGCGCTCGACGTACCAGACGTAAAGATCGTCCTCGTCCGCGTCGAGATAGATCGAGAAATCGAAGAAATCCGAGACGAACGGGATGGCCGAGCCCTCCTTCGGCAGCTTGACGGGCTCGAGCACATTCAGGCCTTCGAGGATGAGGATGTCGGGCCGGTCGACAATGGTCTCCTCTCCGGGCACGACGTCATAGACGAGGTGCGAATAGACGGGCGCGCGCACCTTGCGCTTGCCCGCCTTGACGTCCCCGAGGAACCGCAAGAGCGCCGGCGTGTCGTAGCTTTCCGGAAAGCCCTTCTTGTTCATGATACCGCGCGCGTTGAGCTCGGCGTTGGGCAAAAGGAAGCCATCCGTGGTGACGAGCTGCACCTTCGGCGTGTTCGGCCAGCGAGACAAAAGCGCGGTGAGGATGCGTGCCATCGTCGACTTGCCGACCGATACGGAACCCGCAAGACCGATGACGTACGGCACCTTCCCGTCCTCGGCCATGAGGAAACGCTGTGTGGCCTTGAACAAGCCCTGCGTGGCGGCGACGTAGAGCGAGAGCAGGCGCGAGAGCGGCAGGTAGATCGCGGCCACCTCCTCGAGCGAAATAGGGTCGTTCAGGGATTGGAGCCTGACGAGATCCTCGAGGCTGAGCGTCAACGGCGTGTCGGCGCGAAGCTTCGCCCATTCGTCGCGCGTGAAGATGCGATAGGGCGAGACGCCTTCCACCGAAAACTCGCCTACTCGCTCGTCCATTCAGAACATCCCGTCTTCCGGCGCCCTGGCGCGCGGCATCGTCACGCGTCGCCGCGCGCCGCCTTCTCGGAAACACCCGACTGGGCGCGCCGGCGCTCGAGCTCGTCGAGGACATCTTGCACCAAAACGCCGCGCGCGCGAAGCAGGACGAGGAGGTGATAAAGAAGATCGGCGCTCTCCCCGATCAAGGCTTGCCGATCGTTTTCGAGCGCGGCGATCACCGTCTCGACGGCCTCTTCGCCGAGCTTCTTGGCCACCCGGGCCGGACCCTTGGCGATGAGCTTGGCGGTCCAGGAATCGTCCGGGCTCGCGGAGGAGCGCTCGGCGATGACGCGTTCGAGATCGGCAAGCGTGAAGGGTTGCGTCATCGGTCCATCCTCACCGCGATCCCCGCGTCGCGAAGATGCTGCTTTGCCTCTCCTATGGTGAATTCGCCGAAATGGAAGATCGAGGCGGCGAGCACCGCACTCGCATGCCCATCGCGCACACCTTCCACGAGATGCTCGAGCGAGCCGACCCCGCCGGAGGCGATGACCGGGACCGAAACACGGTCGGCGACGGCGCGCGTGAGCGCGATGTCGTAGCCTTCCTTGGAACCATCCCGATCCATCGAGGTGAGGAGGATCTCGCCGGCGCCGTTCGCCGCCACCTCCTCGGCGAAGGCAACCGCGTCGATGCCTGTCGGTTGCCGACCCCCATGGGTGAAGATTTCCCAGCGCGTGGAGCCGGCATCACCGACGCGCTTGGCGTCGATTGCGACCGTGATGCACTGATCGCCGAACTTCCGCGCCGCCGCTTTCACGAAGCCACGATCCTTCACGACCGCCGTGTTGATCGAGACCTTGTCGGCTCCAGCAAGAAGAAGCGCGCGGATATCGTCGAGGGTACGCACCCCGCCACCAACCGTGAGCGGCATGAAGCAGACCTCGGCGGTGCGCGCCACGACATCGAGCAGAATGCCGCGATTTTCGTGGCTCGCCGTGATGTCGAGGAAGCACATTTCATCCGCGCCGGCTTGATCATACGCCTTTGCGGCCTCGACCGGATCGCCGGCGTCGGCAAGGTCGACGAAGCGAACGCCTTTCACGACACGCCCGTCCTTCACGTCGAGGCAGGGAATGATGCGCGTTTTGAGCATCAGGCCCGTTCGCACGCAAAGCTGCGCCAGTCCAGGAGAATCGCAATTGGCGCATTCTTTTGCGCGAAGGGAAATAAAGCGAGCGCGGCCCGATCAGCCGGCCGGCGGCGTTACCTTCGTGCGCAACAGCGCAAGCGCGGCTCGTGCATCGATGCGCCCATCATAGAGTGCGCGCCCCACGATGGCGCCGGCAAGGCGCGCGCAACGAGGTTCGGCGAGGCGGCCGATATCCTCCATCGAGGCGAGGCCTCCCGACGCAATCACCGGAATATCGACCGTTTCGGCGAGCGCGAGAGTAGCCTCGAGGTCGAGGCCCGCCAGCATGCCGTCGCGTGCGATATCCGTGTGGATGAGCGCACACACCCCGCTATCCTCGAAACGCCGCGCAAGCGCCTCGACCTCGAGATCGGATGTCGCGGCCCAGCCCTCGACCGCCACGCGCCCGTCGCGGGCGTCGATGCCGACCGCCACTTGACCTGGGAATTTCCTCGCCGCCGCCTTGACGAAAGCCGGATCGCGCACCGCCGCCGTGCCGAGCACCACTCGGCGCACACCGCGTTCGAGCCAGGCTTCCACGGTCGCAAGGTCGCGAATGCCCCCGCCGAGCTGGAGCGCAAGCTTCGAGGCGCCCAAAATTCGCCTGATCGCATCGGCATTGGCCGGGCGGCCCGCAAAAGCCCCGTCGAGATCGACGACATGGAGCCAATCGAACCCCTCTTGCGCGAAGGCGCGCGCCTGCGCGGCCGGATCGTCGTTGAAGACCGTCGCTTGCGCCATGTCGCCTTGCCGCAAGCGCACGCAGCGACCTTCCTTCAGGTCGATCGCGGGGAAAAGGATCATGGCCGCCAATCGAGGAAGTTCGCGATCAGCTCGAGGCCGAGCCTTTGGCTCTTCTCGGGGTGAAACTGCGTCCCCGCGATGTTGTCGCGAGCCACCATGGCGGTGATGAGACCGCCATGGTCGGTCTCGGCGACGAGGTCCGCCGGATCGGCAACGCGCAGATGAAACGAATGCACGAAATACGCATGCCGCCCCGTCTCGCCCGTGGGAATACCGGCGAGCAAAGGGTGATCGGTTCGGGGTCGAATCGTGTTCCAACCCATATGTGGAATCCGCACGCAAGCGTCGCCGGGCTCGACCGCGACGACCTCGCCGGCGATCCAGCCGAGGCCCTGGACGACGCCGTACTCACGCCCGCGCTCGGCCAGGAGCTGCATCCCCACGCAAATGCCGAGAAAGGGCGCGCCGCGCTTTCTGACCGTCTCGTCGAGTGCCTCGGTCATTCCCGCAATGGCACGAAGCCCTCTTACGCAATCGCCGAAAGCGCCGACGCCGGGAAGCACGACGCGGTCGGCGCGACGCACCGCGTCGGGATCGGCCGTCACCTCGATTTCGGCGAAGGCGCCCCCCTCGCGCGCGGCCCGCTCGAAAGCCTTGCGCGCCGAATGCAGATTGCCGGATCCGTAATCGACGATGGCGACCTTCATGGCCCGCGATACTCCGGAAAGAGCCCGACCACGTCCTCCCCCGTCGGGTTGCGCTTGGGAATACCCGGCTCTGGATACGAGGGCATCGAAGCGGGTTTCGGCTGCGGCGGAGACGAAGCCGCTTGAGCGAAGAAAATGGTTTCGGCGTCGGCGATGTTCATGGCCGCGATCGTGCCGCGCTCGACATAGCCACGACGGCGCAAGCCGAAGCGTCGCAGATTGGCCGCCTCGAGGCCGATCAGGAGCGCAAGCACAATCTCGGACAAGACTTGCGTCTCCGAAGAGAGCTGAAAAGCGCGTCCCATCCCGATCAGGATGGCGCCGAGCGCCAGGATCGCAACCGCCGGCAGCCAGAGCCCGCGCCACAAGCACCAAACCGGGCCGAGAAGGAACGCCCAGAAATGAAAGCCCTCGCGGACGAAGACTGCACCCTCCAAGGAGAGCGCACCCGAATTGGCACCGACACCTTGGGGCAAATAAACAGTGTAGAACCGCATCCTCGAATCCCTTTCGGCCCCTATTCCGCCAAGCCCTTCCGAACCGTCGCGGCCGGATCCGCGCTTTCACGAGCATGAGGGAATTTTCATTTCCGCTCGTTCCCGCAAGCAGACGCGCAACCGGAACTAGAGGGTGCCCTTTGTCGAGGGCACCCGATCCGCCTCGCGCGGATCGCGGGCGACGGCTTGGCGTAGAGCCCGCGCGAGCCCCTTGAAAAGCGCTTCGGCCAGATGATGATCGTTGACACCGCGCGCGATTTCCGCGTGCAGCGTCACGCGCGCGTTGACCGCGAAGGCTTGGAACCATTCGCGTACGAGCTGCGTGTCGAAGCTTCCGATTCGCGACGCGGCGAAGGGGGCCTCGAAGACCAGAAAGGGGCGGCCCGAGACATCCACCGAGACGAGCGCCAAGGCCTCGTCCATGGGGAGGCGCACATCGCCGTATCGGGAAATCCCTTTCTTGTCGCCGAGCGCTTTTGCGAACGCCTCGCCGAGCGCGATGCCGACATCCTCGACCGTGTGATGATCATCCACATGCGTGTCGCCCTCAGCTTTCACCACGAGATCGAAAAGGCCGTGACGGGTGAAAAGCTCCAACATGTGGTCGAGAAAGCCGACACCGGTCGCGACCTCGGCACGGCCCGACCCGTCAAGGCCGATCTCCACCTCGATGTTCGTCTCCGCGGTTGCGCGGCTCACCTTGGCATGACGCATGACATGTTCCGTAGGGTGACGCGGTTCCTAAAGCTTTCGGCATCGAGGGTGTCGAGACATCCGCTCCGCCTTGGCTCTCCCATCTGCCTTATTGCACCCTCTTGGCGCAAAGATACAGAATTTCGCATCGGGGGAGCCGATCGCTTCCGTTCACGGGGCCGGCAACAGTCCGAGCCGCTCGAGGTCGCGCTCGAGGTCCGCGGCGCCAGTGAAAAGAAGGGCCTGCATCCCGATGCGCCTTGCGCCTTCCACGTTGCGCGCCGAATCGTCGATGAAAAGACAGCGCGACGCTTCACAGGCATAACGTTCGAGCAACAGGCGAAAGATCGCCGCGTCGGGTTTCAGCAGCCGCTCCTGCCCCGAAACGATCACGCCTTCGAACTCGCGCAGGAAGGGGAAGCGCGCGAAGGTCTCCTCGTATTTCTCGCGAGAGAAATTCGTGAGCGCGAAAAGCCGAATGCCTCGTTGTTTCAGGGTCGAAAGGAGCTCGATGCTGCCCGCGATCTCGCCCGGGATCATCTCGTGCCAGCGCTCGTCGAAGGCCCGGATCTCGCGCTCCCATTCCGGATGGAGAAGGATGAGTTGCCGCACGGCCTCGGGAAAAGAGCGGCCACGATCCTGCTCGAGGTTCCAGGCCGGCGTGCAGATATTCGCGAGAAACCACTCCATGCGCTCTTCGTCGGCAAAGAGCTTGCGATAGAGATGGCGGGGATTCCAGTCGAGCAAGACGTTGCCGACATCGAAAATGACCGTATCGATCTTGGACATCTCGGCACTCGAGCTGATGATGCAACCTAGCGGCCCTGCCGCAAGGTCGCGAGCCCCTACCCGATCAGCGCGGATAATTCCAGGCCTCGCGCCCACGGTCCGCGGATGAGTGCCACCCACGTGTCGCATCCAGGCGAGGCTCGGGGCCTGTCACGCCGCTCATCCTTGCCGCTCGGGCGCCTCCAGCCTGGGCGCTCGGCCTCGCGCTCGCTATGATCCCTCAAAGCTCGCACGGGACCGCGACCGCCCCATGTTCCGCCTCGCCCACCTCTCAGATCCGCATCTTGGCCCCTTGCCGCCGGTGCATTTGCGCGAGCTCATGAACAAGCGGCTTACCGGATACGCCAACTGGCGGCTCGGGCGCGCCGACGCACAGGACATGGAGATGCTCTCCGCCGTGATTGCGGATGTGAAGGCGAGCGAGCCCGACCACATCGCGGTCACGGGTGATTTCGCCAATATCGGGCTCGCGTCCGAATTTGCGACGACGCGCCGTTTCCTCGAAAATCTGGGCACTCCCGAAAAAGTGAGCGCCATCCCGGGCAATCACGACATCTATGTGAGCGGTTCGACCGCCGCGCTCACCCCCGCGATCGGCCCCTGGATGCAAAGCGACGGCAAGAGCGAGCCGAGGTTCCCCTTCCTCAAGCGTCGCGGTCGGGTCGCGCTCATCGGACTTTCCACAGGCGTGCCGACGCCTGTCTTCGTCGCCGCGGGCCGGCTCGGCTCGCCTCAGATCGAACGGCTCGATGCGCTCCTGGCACAGCTCGAGCGGGAAGACGCGATCCGCATCGTGCTCATCCATCATCCGCCACACAAGGGAGGCGCGCGGCGCTTGCGGCAGCTCATCGATGGCGCGGATTTGCGCGAGACGCTGGCGCGGCGCGGCTGCGAGGCCGTGCTGCACGGCCACAACCATCGCGCCTCGCTGGCTTCGGTGCCCGGACCCGACCACCCGATACCGGTCATCGGGGCGCCTTCCGCCTCGGCCCGTCCGAGCCGCACGCACCGGCCAGGCTGGTGGCTCATCGCGATCGACGAGGAGGCACAAGCACGGGCCGCGGTGAGCGCGCGTCTGCGGCTCTATGATGTGGCGCAGGGGCGATTTGGCGATTCCGAGCCTGGCACCGACGTTTCTGCACGCCGGCGCCGCCACTCCGGCGGATAGCCGGCCGAAGCGCGGCTGGTATCATTCGTCATGCGCGGGCTCGGCCAACCGCCATGTAAGACACGCCATGCAAGAACAACCGCCACGCAAGAACAAGTGCGATGCGACAGCGAGCGCATGCATGCGAGAGGTCGCGCTCCCTTGCGGATGGCGTGCTATCATTTTCGTCGAGAACGCCTGGAGCCCAATGCCGATGCATGCTTCGCCTCGCCTTCCCTCGCGACGTGCCGCGCTTCTCGCGGGCGCCGCCGCGCTGTTGCCGTTGCAACGGGTGGGGGCGCAGGAGCCGCTCGAAAAGGTGAAGCTCGGCTCGTTGCGCTTCGTCTCTTCGGGAGCGGTGTTCATTGCGATCGAGCGCGGTTACTTCAAGGATGAGGGTCTCGACGTCGCCATCACCTTCTTCGACGCGGCTCAGCCGATCGCGCTCGCGACCGCCTCGGGCGATCTCGATCTCGGCGTCACGGCCTTCACGGGCGGGTTATTCAATCTCGCCGGCAAGGGGGCGCTGAAGATCATCGCCGCGCAGGCCAAGGAAGCGAAGGGGTACGAAGGCAATCTGGTCCTCGTCTCGAACGCGGCCTGGGACAAGGGCTTTCGCGATGTGAGCCAATTCGCCGGGCATTCGATCGGAATCACGCAGATCGGCTCCTCTTTCCATTACCAGATCGGGCAGATCGCGGCGGCAAACGGCATCGACCTCAAAACCATTGCGATCCGGCCCCTGCAATCGCTTCTCGCCATGGCGGCGGCGTTGAAGACCGGCCAGGTGAATTCCATCATCATCGCGCCGCATCTTGCGCGCGCGATGATCGAGAACGGCGACGCCAAGCCGATCGCACGCTATTCGGACCTCGACGAATATCAGTTCGGGGGCCTGTTCACGACGCCGAAGGCGATCGGCACGAGGCGCCCGATGCTCGAGAAATTCGTGCGCGCCTATCAAAAAGGCGCGCAAGATTATTTCGACGCGCTGCTCAGGCGCGACGACCGGGGTCGGCGTATTTTCGACGAGAAAGCCGCCGCGGCCGCCGCGCTGATCGCCAAATATGTGTATCCGACCGATCCCCCCGGGAAGGCCGCGACCCTAGTCGAGGCCTCGGCTTTCTATGTGGATCCGCAGGCGAGGATCGACGTCGCCGACATTCTCAAGCAGATCGCCTGGTATAAGGCGCAAGGGCTCGTCGCGGCGGAAATGGACGGCCTGGCAGCGCTCGACCTTTCCTTCGTGAAGAACCATTTCAACGCTTTGTAGGTGAGCCGCGCATGATGCGCCAATACGAGCTCGTCGATCGGGTCAAGCGGTATAACCCGGATGCGGACGAGGCCCTTTTGAACCGCGCCTATGTCTATGCGATGAAGGCGCATGGCGCGCAAAAGCGCGCCTCGGGCGACCCGTATTTCTCCCATCCGCTCGAAGTCGCCGCCATCCTCACCGACTTGCATCTCGACGATTCCACGATCGTCGCCGCGATGCTGCACGACACGATCGAGGATACGGCGACGACGCGCGAAGAGATCGACCAGCTTTTCGGGCACGAGATCGCGACCCTCGTCGAGGGCCTCACCAAGCTCAAGCGGCTCGATCTCGTGTCGATGCGCGCGGCCCAGGCGGAAAATCTGCGCAAGCTTCTCCTCGCGATCTCCGAGGACGTGCGCGTGCTCCTCGTGAAGCTCGCCGACCGACTTCACAATATGCGCACCTTGCATTTCATGCCGGCCGAGAAGCGCGGACGGGTCGCGCAGGAGACCTTGGACATCTATGCCCCGCTCGCCGGTCGCATGGGCATGCAGGATATGCGCGACGAGCTGGAAGAGCTCGCCTTCAAGGAGCTCATGCCCGAGGCCCACGAAACGATCGTGCACCGCCTCTCGGACATTTCAGGCCGGAGCGAGAAGCTCATCTTCGAGATCGAGGCGGCGCTCTCGCGCAGCATGGAGGCGCAGGGCGTCAGGGCCGTCGTGAAGGGCCGGCTGAAGAAGCCCTATTCGGTCTGGCGCAAGATGAATGCGAAATCGATCGCGCTCGAGCAGCTTTCCGACATTTTCGGCTTCCGGGTGATCGTCAACGACACGACCGAGTGCTACCGGGCGCTCGGTGTCGTGCATACGAGCTGGCCGATGGTGCCCGGCCGTTTCAAGGACTACATCTCGGTACCGAAGCAGAACGATTACCGCTCGCTGCACACGACAGTGGTCGGTCCCGCACGACAGCGCGTCGAGCTGCAGATCCGCACCGACGAGATGCACAAGATCGCCGAGCTCGGCATCGCGGCCCATGCGCTCTACAAGGACGGGCTCGCGCCGGACAAAAGGGGCCTCGCGGCGGAGAGCTCCGCCTTCGCCTGGCTGCGCCGCACCATCGCCAATCTCGCCGAAGGCGATCCCGAGGAATTTCTCGAGAACACAAAGCTCGAGCTCTTCCACGATCAGGTCTTTTGCTTCACGCCCAAGGGCCGCCTGATCGCGCTGCCGCGCGGAGCGACGCCGATCGACTTTGCTTATGCGGTGCATACCGAGCTCGGCAACGGCATGGTGGGCTGCAAGATCAACGGCCGGCTCGCGCCCCTCGTGTCGGAGCTTCGCAACGGCGACGAGGTCGAGGTGCTTTCGACGCAAAGCCAGACGCCGCCGGCCGCTTGGGAATCGCTCGTCGTCACGGGCAAGGCGCGGGCAGCGATCCGGCGTGCGAGCCGCATCGCGGTGCGGCGCCAATATGGGGGGCTCGGGCGTCAGCTCGTCGAACGCGCCTTCCAGCGCGCCAAGCGCGCTTACAGTGACGACAATCTCAAGGCCGCGCTGCCGCGCCTCGCGCGTGCTTCCGTCGAGGATGTGCTCGCCGCCGTGGGCCGCGGCGAGATGGCCTCGAGCGACGTGCTGCGCGCCCTCTACCCCGATTATCACGGCGAGCGCGCGCATATCGTCTCCGAGCCCCCGCCGAAGGATCCGGGCTGGTTCTCGTTTCCGAAATCGCTCGGGCTGATCTTCAAGCCGGCAGCCGCGCCCGGCAAGACGCAACCTTTGAGTGACGTCCCCGTGATCGGGCTCGACGCCGATGTGCCGGTGCGTTTCGCCGAAGGAGGAGCCGTGCCCGGGGACCGAATCGTCGGCATAGCGACACCCGGCGAGGGGGTGACGGTTTATCGTATAGATTCCCCCGAGCTCGCGCGTTTCGAGAATGCGCTTGATCAATGGTTCGACGTGCGCTGGGACGTCGACGGCAAGAATGCGAGGCGCTTTCCGGCCCGCATCATCGTGGTTTCGATAAATGAGCCGGGATCGCTCGCCCAGGTCGCGGCCGTCGTGGCCGAGCATGATGGAAACATCGAGAATATCACCATGACGCGGCGCACGGACGACTTCGTCGAGATGACCATCGACATCTCGGTGTGGGATCTCAAGCATTTGACCGCGATTCTCGCGCAGTTGCGCGGCAAGCCCGTGGTCAACAGCGCCGAACGTGCGCATGGCTGAGCCACCTTCGCTGAGCGCACGCTTCCAGGAGGTGACAGCGGCGAGGTTCGATGCGGGTGGAGTGCGGCGGCGGTAGCGACGCCGCTGCGCAAGTTTCATTTCACGGAACAAGTTGACGGGCGTGACGTTTCGTTGCCGGCTGGGTGGCAGCGGTGTGGTGACCGCCCGTGCCTTGCAAGCAACAAAATCGACAGGCCCGCGCATGACCGTCCACGCGTTGAACGAGATCGCCAAGCAATCGACCGACGCCCGGCTCATCGTCACTGTTTTTCGTAAGCTCGCCCAATTTCGCGAGGATTACGACGAAAGGTATCTGCACGAACTTTTTGCGACGCTTTGCCGGCGCATGCCCGAGGAGCAAGCCGACAAGGTCATGTCGGACGCGCTCGCCATGGACAATGAAATCCGCTTCCGCCTGCCGGACGGCCTTTCGCTGGAGGAGGATGATCCGGCATTTCCATGTCCCCATGCGCGGGCCTTGACGAGGCTCGTCGCGCATGCGGGCGCGGCGGAGCACGGTCTTGCAGCCGCCGCGGCTGAGGAACTCGGTATCGAAAATCACCGCATTTTGCGCAAATATGCCGGCGTTCTTGCTTCGAGTCTGACGCGAGGAGGGGTCGAGATCGTATGGGATGGTGCGGCCGACAACGTGCCGATGACGCTTGGGCGCATGCCGGACGCCGATATTCGCCTTTGAAAAACCGTTACGCGTCCTTTCTGGGCGCGCTCGCCTTCACATTTCTGGCGACCGGAACGGCGTTTGCGGCCGTGGCCGAAAATCCGGCGGCGCCGTCGGACGCGGTCTTCGTCGCCGAGATCGTGGTGCTCTTGGTCGTCGGGCGCGCCTTCGGGGAGCTGATGCAACGCGTCGGGCAACCCGCAATCGTCGGACAATTGCTGGCCGGCATTCTGGTCGGCAGATCGGTGCTCGGTGCCCTTTGGCCGGGCGCCGAAGATCTGTTGTTTCCGCGAAATGCGGCGCAGCACAGCATGATCGACGGAGTCGGTCAGCTCGGCGTCCTCATGCTGCTCTTGCTGACCGGAATGGAGATGGATCTCGAGCTCGTCTCGAAGGTCAAGCGTGCCGCCGCGAGCGTCTCGATCACCGGCATCGCGGTGCCTTTCACCTGCGGCTTCCTGGCAGGTGAGTTCCTTCTCCCCGACAGTCTCTTGCCCACGCCCGAGCGCAGGCTCGTCACCGCCTTGTTCCTGGGCACGGCCTTGTCGATCTCCTCGATCAAGATCGTCGCCATGGTGGTGCGCGAGATGAACTTCATGCGCCGCGATCTCGGCCAGGTGATCATCGCGTCCGCGATCATCGAGGATTCGATCGGCTGGATCGTCATCGCCATCACCTTCAGCCTGGCGACGCATGGCAAGATCGACGCCTCCTCGCTTGCGCGCAGCATCGGCGGCACCGCCGCTTTTCTCGTCCTGAGCCTCACGCTCGGGCGCAAAGTGGTGCACACCCTGATTCGTTGGGCGAATGACCGACTGATGAGCGAGCTTCCGGTCATCACCGTCATCCTGGTGATCATGGGAGTCATGGCGCTCACCACGCATCTCATCGGCGTGCACACCGTGCTTGGCGCCTTCGTGGCCGGCGTGCTGATCGGTGAATCGCCCATCCTCACCCGGCATATCGAAGGTCAGCTCCGGGGCCTCATCACGGCCCTTTTCATGCCGATCTTCTTTGCGCTCGCCGGGCTCAACACGGACATCACGGTCTTGAACGATCCGCCTCTTCTCCTGACGACCGTCGGCATCATCCTCATCGCCAGCATCGGCAAATTCGGTGGCGCCTTTCTGGGCGGCGAGATCGGCGGGCTCACTAAGCGCGAAGCGCTCGCACTCGGCATCGCCATGAACGCGCGTGGCTCGACCGAGGTGATCATCGCCTCGGTGGGCTTGTCGATCGGCGCTCTCACCTCAGACCTCTATACGATCATCGTCGCCATGGCGGTCGCGACCACGATGGCGATGCCTCCAACCTTGCGCTGGGCGCTCGGGCGCCTGCCGATTCGCCCCGAAGAGAAGCAGCGGCTCGAACAGGAGGAATTCGAGGCGAACGGTTTCGTCGCGAACCTCGAGCGCATCCTGCTCACCATCGACGACAGCCCGAGCGGCGAGCTGGCCTCGCGCCTTGCGGGCCTCGTAGGAGGGCCACGCGGGCTCCCGACCACGACCTTGCGCGTCGTCGAGGGAAGAAGCCTCCTCGATGGCGGTGCGCAAACAGCGCCCCCCTCGGGCGAGGGGCCTGCCGCTGTTCCCCTTGCGGCGGCGCCGCTCTCAGGTACCGTGGTCGCGAAGGCCCCCGCGCCACCACCCGATCAAGCAGTCGCGAGCGAGGCTCGCAAAGGCTACGACCTGTTGATGGTTGGGCTCGAGCCCGCGATGGCCGACGCTGGAGGCTTTCATTCCAAGATCGTCGAAGTGGCAAGGAGCTTCGAAGGCACGATCGGCATTGCGATCGCGCGTGGCGCGCTGCGAGAACGCCCGTCGCGCTCGCGGCTCAACATCCTGGTTCCGGTCAACGGCACGAATGTATCGCGCCGCGCCGCGGAATTCGCCTTCGCGCTCGCGCGAATCGAAAATGCGGTTGCGACCGTCGTCTATGTGGCGCCTGCCGCCAGCACGCGAGGCGAGAGCCGGCGCCTCGGGCGCTCTCTTCTTTCCCGGCGCCACGAAGACTCGATCCTCAAGGACATTGCGGCGCTTGCCGACCGTTACGGGGCTGCAACGCGCACCGTGGTGCGCGTCGCGGATGCGGCGGACGCCGCGATCCTGCGCCAGGCGCGCCGGGCCGGCCACACCTTGATCGTGCTCGGCGCGACCAAAAGGCAAAGCGACACGCTCATTTTCGGCACGCTCGCCAATGCGCTGCTCGAGAATGCGGAGCCGTCCCTCCTCTTCTTGGCAAGCTAGAAGGGAAGGAAGTGCGTTGGGCGACTTGAACGAAGGGGCGCCCGCCGGGCCGCGGCAAGCGCCCCGATCGCGCTGACCATAATGTGGCCAGGAGGTCATGCCAGGCATCAATTTCTTGACGGGGGGTTAAGGTTTTGGAAGCGAGGAGGCATTGCTTAGCTGAGCTTCGAGCGCAATCCTCGAAAGTGCAGGCATTTTCGGGAATTTGTGCACCGCCGATAGTCGAGCATGTCGATCGTGCTCGTGCCACTATGACACCAAGGCAGCCTTCAAGGGCAGGTTATGACGATCACCGAGGAGCCGCACCCCAAAACGAGCGAAGCCGAGCCCTCGCGGCAACTCATCGTCGCGATCGCGGCCTCGCGTGGGGGTTTACCCGCCTTGACGGAGCTCCTCGCGGCGCTCCCGCGCGACGAGCAAATGACCTTCATCGTCGTGCAACGAGCGAGCCCCGACGGGCGCGAGATCGACGCTTACTCGCTCGCGGAGCTCGGCAATTTCAAGGTCGCGAGGATTGTCGATGGTGGCCCGGTCCTGCCCGGCCACCTTTATCTGGCCCCAAGCCAGTCCGTGGTTCGCGTCAAGAAGAGCGGCTTCCAGTTTCGTCCTGCCCACAACGCGGGAGAACACCGGTTTCCGGCCGATTCGGTTTTCCGCTCCATTGCAAGAAACTTCGGGTCGCGTGCCATTGGGGTTTTGCTCGCGGCCGAGGGATCGGACGGATTCATCGGTCTTGAGGCGATCGGGGCCGCGGGTGGCATGACGATGGTGCAAGCGCCGGAGGCCAGTGCCGAGGCGCTCCTTACCGACAGCATCATCAACTCCGGTCGGTTCGATCACGTGCTGCCGCCTGCCGGCATCGCGCATGCGATCGTGGATTACGCGCGCCACTGGAGCGAGGCGGAAGAAGGTAAAAGACCTTGGCTCAGACGGCGCCGCATTCAAGAGCAGCTCGTCACGATCTGCGCTTTCCTGCGTGAGCAAACGGGCATCGATTTCAAACATTACCGCACCACGACGCTGCTGCGACGCATCGAGCGGCGCATGCATGTGCTGCACCTTGCCTCGGCTGACGAGTATGTGGCACGCCTCACGCGCGAGCCCCGAGAAGCCCAAGTGCTCGCGCGCGAATTGCTGATCGGCGTCACGGCCTTCTTTCGCGATCCGGAGGCTTTCGCTTCCCTTGCCCAGAATGCGCTTTCGCCCCTTTTGGAGAATCGTTCGCCGGCCGACACGGTGCGCATCTGGATTGCGGCGTGCGCAACCGGAGAGGAGGCCTATTCGATCGCCATTCTCGTGCGCGAGATGCTGGAGACCACTGAAAACCCGCCAAAGGTCCAAATTTTCGCGACGGACGTGAACGGACGCGCTTTGGCGGTGGCGCGCCGCGGGCTTTACCCACTGGGCGTCGCGGCCAACCTCTCCCCCGAACGCCTCGCCCGCTTTTTCATCAAGCGCGGGCGCCGCTTCCAGGTCACGCAAGAATTGCGTGAAATGGTGACCTTCTCGGCTCACAACGTCATCGCGGATCCGCCGTTCTCGCGCCTCGATCTGATCTCCTGCCGCAATCTCTTGATCTACCTCGGCGGGCATCTGCAGAAAAAGCTCATTCCGCTCTTCCACTACGCGTTGCGCAGAGGAGGGTATCTGTTCCTCGGCTCATCCGAGAGCCTGGGCGGGCACGGGGATCTCTTCCGGGATATCGACGCGCCTCATCGGCTCGTGCAGCGCAAGCAAACGGCTTTGCGAACGCCCGGAGAGATAAAGCACGCCGGACGAGAAGCGCCGCCCAGTCTACGCGACGGCGAAAACCGACCGGGCGTCGACCTCGGCGCCCTTGCCCAGCGCATCGTCCTCGACGAATTTGCGCCTCGTTACGCAATCGTCAACGAAGAAGGACAAATCGCCTTCCTATCGGAAGGCGTCGAGCGCTTCATTCAGCCGCCCGCTGGCCACTTCTCGAACGATATCCTGCGCATGGCGCGCCGGGGCCTGGGCGTCGGCTTGCGGACGACCTTTGCCGAGGCCCTGCGCAACCGGCGAACCGCCGTGCGCGAAATCACCATGCACACGGCCGAAGGCCACGAACGCATCCGATTGACCGTTCAGCCGATGCCAGAGCTGGGCCTCGACGAAGGACTCTACATGATGGTCTTCGAGGGGCTCGGCGCTGCCGCCCCTTCGACACGACCCGACCAGCACAGCGTCCGGCCCGATGCCGATCGCGTCATCGAGCATCTCGATCAGGAGTTGCTGCGCGCTCGAGAAGATCTCGACCGGACCGTGCAGGATCTCGAAGCGGCCAACGAGGAATTGAAATCATCCAACGAGGAGCTCCTCTCGATGAACGAGGAGCTGCAATCGGCCAATGAGGAGCTCGAGACCTCGAAGGAGGAGACGCAGGCGGCGAACGAGGCATTGTGGGCCGCCAATCTCGACCTCGGCAACCATCTGCGATCGATCCGTATCGCCACGATCTTTCTCGACCGGCACGGCGCGATCCGCGGCTTCACGCCGCCGGCCGGCGAGATTTACCATTTGGTCACGGCGGATGTGGGCCGGCCCCTCGCTCATTTCACCCATGTGCTCGTCGATCCACCGCCCTTGCCTTCACCGGAAACGATCGGTGAGGAACCGGTCGAAGACGAAGTGCGGGCGCGCGACGGACGCTGGCTCATGCGCCGCGTTCTTGCGTATCTGGACAAAAGCGGTGCGGTCGACGGACTCGTCGTGACTTTCCTCGACGTGACGCGCCGGCGTCACGACGAGGCGATGTTGCGGCAAGCCGAGGAAAGCCGGCGCATCGCGCTCGATGCCGCCGCCATGGGGATGTGGTGGTGGGATGCGGGCGCGGGAAATATCGACGCCGACGCGCGGGTTCGCGAACTCTTCGGCATATCCGCGGCCGAAGGGCGCCTCACGACAGAGACTCTCCTGTCACGCGTCGATCCGCGCGATCGCGCCCGCATCGAGGCCATCGTTCGCTACGCACGCACGGGCAAAGACCGACACCACATCGAATTTCGCGTGACGGCGCCGGACGGATCGATGCGCTGGCTCACCTCGATCGGCCAGCGCGCGCAGGGGGGCGAGGCGAAGTGGAGCGGCGTGATCTTCGACGTCACGAGCCGCAAGGAAATCGAGGAGGAAGCCAAACGCGCCACGGAGCTTCTCGACAGCGTATCGCAGGTCACCGACGATCTCATCTACGTGAAGGACCGCGAGAGCCGCCTGCTCTACGCCAATCCGGCGATGCAACGACTGACCGGGCGGGCGCCGTCGGGAAAGCTGTCCGATTGGCATGTGAACCGAGCCGAGGCCGAAACCATCATCGCCAACGACCGAAAGGTCATGGAAAGCAGGACAGGCGCGGTGGTCGAGGAGGCCTTCACGCCGCCTGACGGGAAGACTCGCGTCTTCTCCTCGAACAAAAAGCCGATGTTTGCTCCGGACGGCTCCGTGATCGGCATTGTCGGGGTCTCGAGCGACATCACCGAGTACAAGCGGCTTCTTGTCGAGCGCGAGCGGCTCATCGCCGAAGTCGAGAGCGAGCGAGCTCGCCTCGCGGCGATCCTCAAGGATCTGCCCGCCGGCGTCGTGATCGCCGAAGCGAAGTCGGGGAAAATTTCGCTCGTGAACGACGCCGCGGCGAGCCATCTCGGTGAGTGGATACGCGACGTCGACCTCCTCTCCGAGGCACAGGCCTACAAGATGCGAGTCGCCGATGGGCGCGCGTTGCCGGCGGCGGAGTTTCCGTTGGCGCGGGCGTTACGCGGCGAAGCCTTCCGCGGAACCGAGGTCGAGATCACGCGGCCCGATGGCGCACGGAGATTTTCGAACGTATCGGCCACGCCGATCCGCGACATCCTGGGCAACATCACGGCCGGCATGGTGGCCTTCGTGGACATCGGCCCACGTCGGGAAACCGAGGCGCTGCTTGCCGCCAGCGAGCGCAACTATCGCACGCTCGTCGAGCAGGCCGCCGTCGGCATCGAGCAGGCGGCGCTCGACGGCAGGCTCCTCGCGGTCAACGACCAGCTTTGCGTCATGCTCGGCTACTCGCGCGAGGAGTTGATGAGCATGACCTTCGTCGACATCACCGATCCGCTCGACCTGCCGCGCGAGCGGCGGCGGCACAAGCGGCTCTACGCCGGGAAGGTCGACAGCTATGTGTTCGAGAAGCGTTATGTGAGAAAGAACGGCACACGGCTTTGGGCACGCGTCACCTCATCGCTCCAGCGCGATGAAACGGGAGCCGCGCGCAACCGCATCTCGATCATTCAAGACGTATCTGAGCTTCGGCGCACCCAGCAGGAACTGCGCGAGAGCGAAGCGCGCTATCGAGCGACTTTCGAGCAGGCCGCGGTCGGCATCGCGCATGTGGGCCTCGACGGCAGATGGCTCGCGGTCAACGACAAGCTCTGCGCCATTACGGGCTACTCGCGCGAGGAGTTGTTACGCAGGCGCTTCCAGGACATCACCCATCCCGACGATCTCGATCGCGACCTCGCCGAGATGTCCGAGGTGATCGCCGGGCAGCGCGAGATCCTGAGCCGCGACAAGCGTTATCTGCGCAAGGATGGCGCCGTCGTTTGGATTCGCCTCACCTCGGCGCTGGTGCGCACCGAAGACGCAGAGCCCGCTTATTTCATCTCGGCCATCGAGGACATCACCCGCGATTTGCATGCGGCCGCCACCAATGCGCGGCTTGCGGCCATCGTGCGCAGCTCCCAAGACGCCATCTACAGTTTCGATCACGACCACATCATCGGCAGCTGGAACAGTGGGGCCGAACGCCTGTTCGGATATCGGGCGGACGAGATCATCGGCCAGAGCCGCGCCGTGCTGATGCCGACCCACAGGGCTCATGAGCTGCACGAAAAGCTCTATTTCGGCACGGAAAACATCATGTCCACCGAGAGCGAGCGAAAGCGCAAGGACGGAAGCGTCTTCCCTTGCGTGGTCACGAAGAGCCAGATCTTCGGCCCGAACGGGCAACTCCTCGGCTTCTCCTCCACGGTTCGCGACATCACCGAACGACGCCTCGCCGAGGAGCGCCAGCGCCTCATGGCGCGCGAACTCGTCCATCGCGTCAAGAATTCCTTCGCGGTGATCCAATCCATTGTGCGCCAGACGCAACGCTCGACGCCCGACCCCGAGGCTTTCGCCGAAGCCTTCGGCGGACGACTTGCCGCGATGGCGGCATCTCACGACCTCTTGACGGATCGCCATTGGGAGGGCGCATCGCTGCGCGAGCTCGTCGCGAGCCAGCTCGCGGCCTTCTCGGCGGGGGCGGAAAAGCGCGTCCATGTGCAAGGTCCGGAGGTGACGCTCGACACCGCACTCGCGGTTCCGCTCGGGCTTGCGCTGCACGAACTCGCCACGAACGCGACGAAATACGGGTCGCTCTCGGTGCCTGGCGGCAGCGTCGAGCTTTCCTGGAAAATCGGAGAGACCGAGGGGGCCGAAAGCTTGTCGCTGGTCTGGCGCGAAGTTGGCGGGCCCCCCGTGAAGCCTCCCTCGCGACGTGGCTTCGGCACGAGCCTCATCGAGCGCGGTCTGCCGGACGCGAAGATAGACCGACGCTTCGAGCGGGACGGGCTCGTCTGCCGCATCGAGCTCTTCACCAGCACGGGCGCGGAAGGCAATTGAGCTTCTGGGCTCCCGAGCCCTTCCACGCACACGATCCGCAATCCTTTCGATGTTCGAAAGCGAGCGAGCGGCGCACCCGGAACCAATCAGTTTTCCCGACGTTCTCTCCGCATATCGCCTCTCCCGCGAACGCAGGAGCCGAAGCGGGTCAGCGATCTGTGCAAACGAGGTGGCGCGAGCTTCGGCTCAATGTGGATTTCTCGAACAGAACAACGTTTCTCGTAGAGAACAACTTGGGAGAACGGCGATGGCTGGCCTTTTTCTCACTATCCTGGTCGCACCCTTGCCCATCATGCTCATCCTGGCTGGCAAAGATCTGCTCGGGCAGCACCAGCCCGTACCGATTAGGCGCAAGACGATCGCGATTTCGGTTCGCACGCGCAGGTAAACGGTGGGCTTCGGGCGCGCGGCCCCGCTTGCCGCGCTGCACTGCGCCCGTCGAGCCTTTCCCTTCCCCGCCTCGCGGGGCGCATCCTTGAAAACGCGCGAGCTTTGACCGTGAGCCTTAATGGGGTATCCACCTCAGGGGACGAAACAGATCTTCCGTTCTTCGCTCCTGGAATTCTTCATGGCGAACCCAGCACGCTTTCCCAAACCTCTGCCCCAGCTTTTCCCCAACACTTATGAATTCGAGTCTCTGCCCATGGTGAAGCCGACAGGCTTCCGGGAATATGACGCGCGCTGGCTTTTCGAAAAAGAGATCAACCTCATGGGAGTCGAGGGCCTCGGCATGGGGCTCGGAACGCTTATCCACGAGATGGGCGTGAGGCCGGAAATCGTCACCGGCCATGATTTCCGCGCCTATTCGGCCTCGATAAAATACGCGCTGGTATGCGGGTTGATGGCAGCCGGCTTGAGGGTCAGGGACATCGGTCTTGCGCTCTCCCCCATGGCCTACTTCGCCCAATTCGAGCTCGATTGTCCTTGCGTCGCGATGGTGACGGCTTCTCACAACGACAATGGATGGACCGGCGTCAAGATGGGCGCCAACCGGCCGCTCACCTTCGGGCCGGAGGAGATGGGACGCCTCAAGGACATCGTGCTCGCAGCCAAGTTCGAACCTCGGGCCGGTGGGACGTACGAGTTCGTGCCCGAGATGCGGGAGCGCTATCTCGCCAATCTCGCGCAGCGGCCCAAGATCAAGCGCAAGCTCAAGGTCATCACCGCTTGCGGCAACGGCACGGCCGGTGCCTTCGCGCCCGAACTCTTCCGGCGGATCGGCTGCGATGTCGTGGAAATGGATACAAAGCTCGATCACAGTTTTCCCCATTACAATCCCAATCCCGAAGACATGAAGATGCTGCACGCGCTCGCCGAGAAGACGCGCGCCGAGAAGGCCGATGTCGGCCTCGGTTTCGACGGGGACGGGGATCGCTGCGGCGTCGTGGACAATGAGGGGAACGAGATCTTCGCCGATAAGATCGGCGTCATGCTCGCGCGCGATCTCTCCAAGCTTCATCCGAATGCGACCTTCGTGGTCGATGTGAAATCGACTGGGCTCTTCGTGACCGATCCCGAGCTCAAGGCGCGCGGCGTCAAGACGGATTATTGGAAGACTGGGCATTCCTACATCAAACGGCGCGTCAACCAATTGGGGGCGCTGGCGGGTTTCGAGAAGTCGGGGCATTTTTTCTTCAATGCGCCGGTCGGACGCGGTTACGATGACGGCCTTCTCACCGGTATTCACATCGTCGAGATGCTCGACCGCAATCCCGAAAATTCGATGGCCGATCTTTATCGAGCGCTCCCCAAGACTTGGGGCACGCCGACCATGGCGCCCCATTGCGATGACGAGGTAAAGTACGACGTCGTCGAACGCGTGGTGAAACGCTTCCAGACGATGCGCGAAAAAGGCGAGAGGATCGCCGGCAAGCCCATCCTCGACCTCGTCACTGTGAACGGGGTGCGAGTGACGGCGGAGGACGGAACCTGGGGCCTGGTGCGCGCTTCGTCCAACAAGCCCGAGCTCGTCGTGGTCGTCGAAAGCCCGGTCTCGGAAGCACGCATGCGAGAGATGTTCGCGGCGGTCGATGGCGTCCTGCGCCAAAATCCCGAGGTCGGTAAATACAACCAAACGATCTGAAGTCGGCTGCGTCCTGCCTGCACTTGGCGCGGGCAGCCAGGCCTTTGCTTTCGTTCGGCTGCGATGTGCGCGCGCTCCGTGCGGTGGTCTAAGCCGTGGCGACCTCGCGCCGGCGAGGCTGGGGCGCCATGGAGAGCGGCTCGAGATATTCGCGCCAGATCGCCTTTTCGCCGAGCGTGGCCAGGAAGGCCGCATGGCTCGCGCGTTCTTCGGCCGAAAGAAGCGAGGGGAGAGGCGCCGGTCTTTCCCGGGCCGGCGGCCGAAGCGCGGCTTCCTCCAGATTGGCGGCCGCGAGCCCATCGGCCTCGAAGTCGAGGCCGCTCTGCCTCCCTTCGGTGAGCTCGATATAGACTTCGGCGAGGAGTTCGGCGTCGAGCAAGGCGCCGTGCTTCAACCGGTTGGAATTGTCGATCCCGTAACGGGCGCACAGGGCATCGAGGCTGTTGGGCGCGCCCGGATGTTTGCGCCTGGCGAGCGCCAGCGTGTCGATCACGCGCTCGAAGCGCAGAGGCGGGTGGCCGGTACGTGCGAGCTCGGCGTTCAGGAATGCGACATCGAAGCTCGCATTGTGGATGACCAGAGTGGCATCGCCCACGAATTCCAGAAAAGCTTCTACATGCTCGGCGAAGCGGGGTTTGTCGCCGAGAAAGATGTCGGAAAGCCCGTGCACCTTCTCGGCATCGGGCGACATCGAACGCTCCGGGTTGATGTAGACGTGAAAGCTGCGGTTCGTGGGGAAGCGGTTGATGAGCTCGACGCCGCCGATTTCCACCACGCGGTCGCCGTTCGCGTGATCGAGGCCCGTCGTTTCGGTGTCGAGAATGATTTCGCGCATGTGCGTCTCGTTCCTAACGCGGTTTGCGCGCGCAGGGAATCGCCGAGGCTAGACAAGTCGCGATATTCACGAGTTTCGTTCGGCCTTCCTTATTTTTTGCTTGAACGGAGCCAGCCTGTCTCAGATGCGCGGCTCGGCCAGCCGCCGCGACGGGCGTCCCGCAAGCGCGCGGATGATGTCATCCACTTGACGGCGTGCCGCCGCATGGCTCCCCGAAGTGTCGATCACGAAATGGGCGCGTCGCCGTTTTTCCGCGTCTGGCATTTGGCGTTGCAGGATCGCTTCGAGCCGCTCCGCGGTCATGCCGGGGCGCGTGAGAACGCGGTCGCGCTGGGCTTCGACCGACGCGCTGACGACCGCGACCGCGTCGCAGCGTTTCTCACCTCCGGTCTCGAACAAGAGCGGAATGTCGAGAACCGCCAAACGGACCCCGGCCTTGCTCGAGCGAAACAGGAATTTCCTCTCCTCGGCACGGACCAGGGGATGCACGATCGCCTCGAGACGCCGTATCGCCTCCTGGTCTGCGAGGACGCGCCTTGCGAGGAGCTCGCGATCGACGATCCCCTGATTCACCGTGCCCGCATATTCCGCTTCGATCAGAGGCGCGGCTTCGCCTCGATAAAGTTCCGCAACGGCGAGATCCGCGTCGAAGACCGGAACGCCAGCCTGCCTGAAATATCCGGCAGCTGTCGTCTTCCCCATGCCGATGGAGCCGGTGAGCCCGAGGATGAAGGGGGGCTCCATGACTTACGCCGCGCGCGCGCGAATATCGTCCGCCACGTGGCGTTGCAGCGCCTCGCCGACGCGGGGGCGCTTGCCGTACCAGTGCTCGAATCCGGGCGCGGCTTGATGCAGGAGCATGCCAAGGCCGCCGACCGTCGGATGCCCGCGGAGCCGTGCCTCGCGCAAGAGCTCCGTCTCGAGCGGCACATAGACGATGTCGGTGACGAGCGCATTCGGCTTGAGCGTCTCGAGGGTGAAAGCATGGTGCGGCTGGCCGACCATGCCAAGCGAGGTCGTGTTGGCGAGAAGATCGATCTGCGGCAGGAGTTGCGGCAGGCGGTCGAGCCTCACCGCCTGCACTACGCGCGGCAGGCCCGCCACGAGCGCGTCGGTTCGATGCGTGGACCGGTTCGCGACGATCACGCGCTCGACACCGCAGATCGCGAGCCCCATGACGACGGCGCGCGCCGCACCTCCGGCGCCGAGCACGAGCGCCGTTTTCGTCGCCTTCCGCCAACCCGGCGCCTCCTGGTCGAGATTGGCGATGAACCCATGGACATCGGTGTTGTCGCCATGAAGCCGCCCTTCTTCGTCGAACCAGATCGTGTTCACGGCCGCAAGAGAGCGTGCGAGCTCGGTGGTCTCGTGCATCAGATGAAAAGCTGCTTCCTTGTGGGGCAGCGTGACGTTGCAGCCGACATAGCCGCGCTCTCGAAGGCCCCGGATGAAGGGAGCGAGGGCCTCGTCCGACACCTGTTCGCGCCCATAGCTGCCTTCGATCCCCAATTCGGCGAGCCAGAACCCGTGCACCAAGGGCGATCTCGAATGGGCGACCGGATCACCGATGACGCAGGCACGCTTCATGGAGGATCGCCTTGTTGCGAACGTCCGTCCCGCCGGTTACGGCAGTTCACGGTGCATTGAAAACCGCTCAGTCCTTGAAGCTGGGCGTCTGTTCGTTCTCCAGCGCTTCCGGCGGCCTTGGAAATCCGGTGAGCGAAGCCAGCCCGCTATGGTTCATACATGGGCTAGGACGCCATCCACCGATGTCAAGTATAATCTGCTTCGGCGGCGGTTCTGGATCGGAAAAGCTCAACGTGCGCGGATCCGGATCAGCGAACCCCGGCCGACAAGCCGACAAATCCGGTGGCGCACAAATAGGTAAGGAGGCTCGTGAGCGGCAGGCCAAGAATGACCGCGTGGTCGCCCTCGATCCGTCGAAACAGGATTCGACCGAGACCTTCCACCTGATAGGCCCCGACGCTCGACAAGACGTTCTCGCCCACCGCCTCGAGATAGGCCGCGATCTCGGACTTGTGCAAATCCCGCATCTCGAGCTCGGCGGTCTCAGTCGCCTCGTATAGAAGAGCGCCATCGCGGACCAGCGAACAGGCGCTGATGAGACGGTGACGCTTTCCGGCGAGAGCTGCGAGGCGAAAGGCCGCTTGTGCGAGCGTCCCGGATTTTGCGAGGCAGCGATCCTCGAGGGCCAGCACCTGATCGGCGCCGAGCACGAGCCGGCCTGGAAAGCGGCTCGACACGACCAATGCTTTTTGCGCCGCAAGTTGGCGCGCCACGGTCGAAGGCAAAGCACCGCGCCGGGTTGCCTTCGCCTCGACGGCTCGCTCCTCGATATCGGCCGCGACCGCCTCGGCCTCGATGCCGCAACTCGCGAGAAGATGAAGCCGCGTCGTGCTGCGCGAGGCGAGGATCAGGGGTGACTCGCCGGCCCATGCGACGCCTCCCGCGCCTGTTTTCATTCGACGATGAATTTCAGCCGGTGTGCGCGGTAGAGGTCGATCACGGTCGCCGCGGTCTCCTCGATCGAGCGGCGCGTCACGTCGATTACCGGCCAGGAGTGTCGTGCACACAGGCGCCGCGATGCGGCGATCTCCTCGGCAACCGCATCGCGATCCACATAGGACGTATCGTTCGTCGCCCTGAGCGAGAGGAGGCGATTTTGCCGGATCTGCACGATGCGCTCGGGAGTCGCGACGAGCCCCACAATGAGCGCGCGCTTGGCTTCCTCGAGCCCATTAGGCGGTGCGATGCCCGGCACGAGCGGCACATTTGCGGTCTTGATGCCACGATTGGCGAGATAGATGCTGGTTGGCGTCTTCGAGGTTCGGCTCACGCCGACAAGGATCACGTCGGCCGAATCGAAATCCTCCGGAAGCTGCCCGTCATCATGCAGCATCGTGTAGTTCAATGCGTCGATGCGCTTGAAGTATTCGGCGTTGAGGACGTGCTGGGCGCCGGCCCGCGGCGTCGTCTCGGTGCCAAGATAGGCGCCGAACAAATCGGAGACGGGTTTCAGCACCGAGAGGGAAGGACAACCGAAGGTGCGGCACTCTTCCTCGAGCTGGCCGGAGAGCTGCGGGTCGACGAGCGTATAAAGCACGATGCCGGGCTCGCGCTCGATTTCGCCGATGACGCGGCTCAACTGATCGCGGGTGCGGACCAGCGGATAGACGTGCTCGATCGCGGACACGCCGGGGTAGAGCGCGGAGGCTGCCCGGCTGGCGGCGATCAAAGTTTCTCCCGTCGCATCCGAGACGAGATGGAGATGAAAGTAATTCCGACTCATCGCGCTTCGTTTACGCGCAGACAACGCGCGCGCAAACTGTGAATCGCTGTGGAGGAATCCGGGCGGGAGCTGGCCATGCTTTCTTTCCCTTGCATGGGAGGGCGAACTCTTCAACAGGATCGCTCGCCGATCGACTCGGATTTCGAAGGTGGGATGCGCATGCCGATGCGCGCAAACTGTGAATGAGATGCCGATAACGCGAGATCGCCTAGCCTCAAATAACTAAAATTGTTCGCTTTTGCGTAAACCTTCGTTAAGCGCCCTTCTCACGTGGATTTGCCGGCATAATCACACCGACGGTGCATAAGTTTTTGAGAAAATTGCTCACCGGATTTCGCCCACCAACAATAAGAGAAAAAGATTCTGATAGAGATTTGATTCTTGAGAGGGCATGGCGCATTCACCTGTCGATGTCCTCTGCAAAGCTCAACGCGCCAAAACCGATTCTCGCGGTTCTGGACGGGATGCGGATCGATCCCCCGCCGATCTGGCTGATGCGCCAGGCGGGGCGCTTCCTTCCAGAATATCGAAAGCTGCGCTCCGAGGTGGGAACGTTTCTCGAGCTTGCCTACTCGCCGAAACTTGCGGCGGAGGTGACGCTCCAGCCGATCAGGCGCTTTGGTTTCGATGCGGCCATTCTTTTTTCGGATATTCTCGTAGTCCCGGACGCGATGAACCAGAAGGTGAGCTTCGTCGAAGGCGAAGGGCCAAGGCTCGACCCGCTCCGAGATCCCGAAGGGTTTTCGCGCTTGAGGAGCGAGATCGATCTTTCCCGGCTCGCGCCGATCTTCGAGACGATCGGGCGCGTAAAACGCGAGCTGCCGGGACGTTGCGCCATGCTCGGCTTTTGCGGTGCCCCCTGGACGGTCGCGAGCTACATGATCGCGGGCCGAGGCACGCCCGATCAGGCGCCGGCGCGGCTCTTTGCCTACCGGCATCCTTCGGCTTTCCAAGAACTCATCGATCGTTTGGTTGAGGCGTCGATCGCGTATCTTTCTGCCCAGTTTGCCGCGGGCGCTGAGGCCGTGCAGATTTTCGAGAGTTTTGCAGGCGCCATACCCAAGGCGTTTCTCGAGGACTGGTCCTTGACGCCGATTCGGCGCATCGTCGATGCACTGCGAGGAAAGCTGCCTAACGTGCGTATCATTGTTTTCGCGAAGGGGAGCGGGCTTTCGCCCGATCGCGTCGCGGCCGCGACGGGAGCGAATGCGGTGGGAATCGACTGGACGGTCGACCCTACCGAGGCGTTTTTTAACGACCGGAGCTCTTCAAAGCCGCTGACGCCCCTGCAAGGCAATCTCGATCCTCTCGCGCTGGTCGCGGGCGGGGAGGCGCTCGGAAGAGGCGTCAAGCGCGTGCTTTCAGGCTTCGGATCGGTGCCGCATATTTTCAACCTCGGGCATGGGATTCTGCCGGAGACGCCGATTGAAAATGTCGAGCGGTTGGTGGCGATGGTACGAAGCGGTGACGAGCTCGATAACAAAGGTTAAACTCGTGAATACATATAACATCGTAAAGTCACTGCATATCATAAGTATAGTTGCATGGATGGCGGGAATGTTATACTTGCCCCGACTGTTTGTCTACCACGCGCAATCGGCGCCGAGCTCGGACGCACGCTCGATGTTCGCTACGATGGAAGGGCGGCTGTTGCGCACCATCATGCTGCCCGCCATGCTGGCGAGCTGGGGCTTTGGCCTGTGGCTCGCGACGCTCGGCGGCGCTTGGGCGCAAGGCTGGTTGCACGCGAAGCTCGCTTCAGTTGTCGTGCTCTCCGGCCTCCACGGGTTCTTCGCCAAAGAGGCGCGAAAACTGGCGAAAGGGGACAAGCCACGATCGCCTCGCTTTTATCGCATCATCAACGAGGTGCCGACCGTCATTCTCGTCGTGATCGTGTTTCTTGTGGTGCTCAAGCCTTTTTGACGAAGGCCACCAGCTTGGCGCTGTGGCTCGGCTTGCCGCAAAGCACGGCCGACATTGATAAGGGGACCACGCGAGGCAAAAGGCTTCGGGCAGCCCGTGCGAACGAAACCGGATACTCGCGTGCGGCGTGAGAAAGGCGGCGAGACTCTCCGCTTGCTCGTCGGGGCGGGAAAAAACCGGACAACTCGTGTGCTACTTGATCCGGATAAACTCGTGTGCTTACGACACAGTCGCGAGACGCTCCTTGTGCATGGCGGCCAAAACGGCTATATCTATAAGGCGCGATCGGTTCGATCGTGATTCTCATTGATCGGTGGAGTTTGGCGGCGCCCCGCCGCATCAGCCCCGAGGCTCCTTCTCTCCATTACGTCCGATCTTCCCGGATTCGCGTTTCGCCAGCCTCGTTCCCGAGGAAGCGTCCAAGGTTTAAGCAACATGGCAGAAATTAAACTTCATGATTTGAAGGGCAGGACCCCGACCGAGCTTTTGGCGTTCGCCGAGGAGCTCAAGGTCGAAAACGCAAATTCCATGCGCAAGCAGGAATTGTTGTTCGCGATTTTGAAGCAGCAAGCGGCCAATCAGGTCGAGATCATCGGAGAAGGTGTCGTCGAGGTCTTGCAAGACGGCTTCGGTTTCCTTCGCTCTCCGGAAGCCAATTACCTCGCCGGACCGGACGATATTTATGTCTCACCCTCGCAAATCCGGCGATTTGGGCTCAGAACCGGGGACACGGTCGAAGGCATGATCCGGAGCCCGAAGGAAGGCGAGCGCTATTTCGCCCTCCTCAAAGTGAACTCGATCAATTTCGAAGATCCGGAAAAAGTCCGCCACAAGGTCCATTTCGACAATCTCACGCCCCTTTATCCCGATAAGCGGCTTCGCCTCGAAATCGAGGATCCGACCAAGAAGGATTTCTCGGCGCGCGTGATCGACATCGTGTCGCCGATCGGAAAGGGCCAGCGCGCGCTGATCGTGTCCCCCCCGCGCACCGGCAAGACGGTGCTTTTGCAGAACATCGCTCAATCCATCACCAGCAACCATCCCGAAAGCTACCTCATCGTGCTCCTCATCGACGAGCGGCCCGAAGAGGTGACGGACATGCAACGCTCGGTTCGCGGGGAAGTCGTGTCCTCAACTTTCGACGAACCCGCCTCGCGCCATGTGCAAGTAGCCGAGATGGTGATCGAAAAGGCAAAGCGCCTGGTCGAGCACGGAAGGGACGTGGTCATCCTTCTCGATTCGATCACGCGGCTCGGACGGGCCTACAACACGGTCGTTCCTTCCTCGGGCAAGGTGTTGACGGGCGGTGTCGATGCGAACGCCTTGCAGCGGCCGAAGCGCTTTTTCGGCGCGGCGCGCAACATCGAGGAGGGGGGATCGCTCACCATCATAGCCACGGCCCTGATCGACACCGGAAGCCGAATGGACGAGGTGATTTTCGAGGAATTCAAGGGGACGGGCAATTCGGAAATCATCCTCGACCGCAAAGTCTCCGACAAGCGCACCTTCCCGGCGCTCGACATCACCCGCTCGGGCACGCGCAAGGAGGAGCTCCTCGTGCCGCCAGAAGTCCTCAAGAAGATGTATGTGCTCCGCCGCATTCTCAATCCGATGGGAACGGTGGACGCGATCGAGTTTCTCCTCGACAAGTTGCGCCAGACGAAGACGAATGCCGATTTCTTCGAGTCGATGAACACGTAAGCTGCGGCGCCCGAATGGCACGCCATTGAAACAGGCCGCGGCGCAAATATTTCTGAAAGGGCGCCCTGGCCCAAAACCTTGGCTTGGGTGGAGCTCTGCCAGGCGCGAGCGGTACGATCACCAGCGATCGCCTTGGCCACGCAGGGCCTCGGCCCTTTGCATTCCACGGTTACCATGATCCCACAGTAGAGGCGCGGAAAGGTCGACGAGGCACCGCCGTGAGCGACACCATCTATGCCCTGTCTTCCGGCCAGGGACGTGCCGGTGTCGCGGTCGTGCGCTTGAGCGGGCCCGCGGTCCGCGATGTCTTTCAAAGAATGTGCGGAAAGGTGCCGACGGCCCGAATAGCGACTTTGATGAACGTGCGCCATCCGATTGACGGGGATACCATCGACAAGGGCTTGTGCCTTTTGTTCGCCGCGCCCCGAAGCTTCACCGGCGAAGATATGGGGGAGTTCCAGCTCCATGGCGGCCCGGCCGTGATCTTGCGGCTCCTTGGCGCTCTTTCCGGCGTGGACGGGTTGCGACCGGCGGAGCCGGGAGAATTCACGCGACGTGCCTTTGTGAACGGTAAGCTCGACCTCGTGGAGGTGGAAGCCTTGGGCGACGTGATTAGCGCCGAGACGGACGGTCAGCTCAGGCTTGCGCAAAGGCTTGCTGGGGGAGCGCTTTCAAATCGCGTTTCATGCTGGCGCAAGGCACTTGTCTCGGCGAGATCGGCCGTGGAGGCGGCGATCGATTTTTCCGATGAAGGGGATGTGAGAACCGACGTCAGGAGCGAAGTTGCACCGCCCATTCGCCAGGTGTTGCGGGATATCGAAGCGGTTTTGGACGATGGAGGCCGCGGCGAGCGGCTTAGGGACGGGTTGACCGTTGCGATCGCGGGTCCCCCCAATGCCGGCAAGTCGACCTTGCTGAATCTCCTGGCGCGCCGGGAGGCCGCGATCGTCTCTCCGTTCGCGGGAACGACGCGTGATCCCGTCGAGGTGCATCTCGATCTCGGTGGCGTACCTGTGACCCTGGTCGACACCGCAGGGTTGCGTGATGGTGGAGACGAGGTCGAGGCGATCGGGGTTGCTCGCGCACGTGAGCGCGTCGCGAAGAGCGATCTCGTGCTTTGGCTCGAGCCCGCAACGGATATGGGCGAGGCTTCGGCGGAGGCACCTCCCGATTGCCTGCGGGTAACGACCAAACTTGATCTTGCGCCGGTGAGCTTGACGCCTCGAGGCCTCGCGATCAGTGCGGTGACGGGAATTGGCATACCGGAACTGACGGGGCTTTTGGTTCAGCGGGCGCGGGAGCTCGCCGGCGCTCAGGAGAACGTCTTGATTGCGCGGGCTCGACAAAGAGCAGCCCTCCACGGCTGCGCCGAGGAGTTGAAGGCGCTCTTGAAGCTTGCCGACGATAAGAAAGGCGCCGCGCTCGAGTTTCAGGCCGAACATTTGAGACGCGCCATGCGTGAGCTGGGGCGGCTCATCGGTCAGGTTGATGTGGAAGAGGTGCTCGGCGAAATCTTCGCGGCTTTCTGCATCGGGAAGTGAGTGTTTCACGTGAAACATCGCGCAATTTCGTGGCACATGCTGATATGCGGGGCTGTGACGTTCTGCTAGGGACAGTTCATGACCAGCTTTGATGTGATCGTCGTCGGGGGCGGGCACGCGGGCACGGAGGCCGCCGCCGCGTCGGCGCGCATGGGCGCACGAACCCTGCTGTTGACGCTCAAACCGGAAGCCCTTGGGGAGATGTCGTGCAACCCCGCGATCGGCGGGATCGGCAAGGGCCATTTGGTGCGGGAGGTGGATGCATTCGACGGCGTCATGGCTCGGGCGGCCGATCTCGCCGGAATACAATTTCGCGTGCTGAACCGTCGCAAGGGTGCGGCCGTGAGGGGCCCTCGTGCTCAATGCGACCGCTCGCTTTACCGCAAGGCGGTTCGGGCCCTTTTGGCGCAGATCGACGGCTTGAGCATCAGGCAGGGCGAGGCGGTCGACGTTGAAATCGTGAAAGGGAAGGTTCGCGCGGTGAAAACGGCGGACGGAGCCCACCTCACCTGTGGTGCCGTTGTGGTCACAACGGGCACTTTCCTTCGCGGGGTCATTCATATCGGACCGGTGAAGATCGCGGCAGGCCGCATCGGCGAGGCACCCTCGGTGGCGCTTGCGGAGCGCTTCATGGGACTGGAATTGCCTCTCGGACGGCTCAAAACCGGCACGCCTCCTCGGCTCGACAAGCGGTCGATCGCCTATGAGGTGCTCGAGCCGCAGATCGGCGATGAAAGCCCCGAGATGTTTTCAGTGGACTCCGGGGATCCGGTCAATCCTCAGATCGCCTGCCATATTACGCATACGACGGAGGCAACCCACACGGTCATCCGCGAAAACCTCGATCAGGCGCCGGTTTATTCCGGCGACATCGAGGGCCGCGGTCCCCGTTATTGCCCATCGATCGAGGACAAGGTCGTACGCTTCCCCGATCGGACAGCGCATCAGATCTTCCTGGAGCCAGAGGGGCTCGAGAGCGATTGGGTCTACCCGAACGGGATCTCTTCATCGCTCCCCGAAGAGGTTCAGCAGAAGTTTCTGGCGACGATTCCCGGGCTTGAGGCGACGCGCATGCTGCGGCCGGCCTACGCAATCGAATACGACTTCATCGACCCGCGTGCGCTGCGCCCGAGCCTCGAGTTGAAGAAGGTCGAGGGGCTGTTTCTGGCTGGGCAGATCAACGGGACCACGGGATACGAAGAGGCTGCGGGCCAAGGCATCCTGGCCGGCATCAACGCGGCACTGAGGGCGGGCGAAGGCGAGCCGGTCTCGATCCCGCGGAGCCAAGCCTTCATTGGGGTGATGGTCGATGATCTCGTGACGAAGGGTGTCACGGAACCGTATCGAATGTTCACTTCGCGCTCTGAATACCGGCTGAGCCTTCGGGTCGACAACGCGGATGAGCGCCTCACCGCGCTCGCGATCAGGCTCGGCTGCGTAACCCCTAAAAGGCGCGCTCGCCATGAGGCGCAAATGACGCGGCTCGAGCATTGGAGACGCTGGTTGGCCGACAGTTCGGTGACACCCAACCAGGCAGCTTCGTTCGGCCTCAAGCTCAATCAGGATGGCATGCGGCGAACTGCCTTTGAGCTCCTCTCTTACCCTGACATCACGCTTTCCGAGCTTTGCCGGATCTGGCCGGAGCTGTCACAGATCGACCACCCTCTTGCCGAGCGTCTGGCGACCGATGCCCGATACTCGGTCTACCTCGAGCGGCAAAAGCAGGACATTGCGAGCTTCGAGCGTGAGGAGATGCGGCGGCTGCCCCATGCGCTATCATTCGAAACCATGCCGGGGCTCTCGAATGAGCTTCGGCAGAAGCTGGCCCAAATTCGGCCGGAGACTTTGGGCCAGGCGAGCCGGATCGAGGGGATGACGCCTGCGGGCCTCGCCATTTTGGCGCTGAATGCGCGCGCGGCTGATCAGGCCGGCCGAAGCGTAACCTGATGCGGCGCCGCTCGCCCTCATCTAAGCGAGCAGAAGACAGCCGAGCGAAGCTCAAATCCGCTCCGAACGAAGATTTCAACGCTACGCAGATGGTGGGCGATCGTTTTGCCGCCTCTTTGGGGGACGATCGTAAAAAAGCGATCCCTGAGCTCGAGGTTTCACGTGAAACAATCGAACGTCTCGGCGTCTATGTGGATCTTCTTCTGAGATGGCAGAGCGCCTTGAACCTCGTTGCGCCTTCGACATTGCCCAGCCTTTGGACCCGACATATTCTGGACAGCGCGCAAATTGCGTCACTTTTGGCTCGTCACACAAGCATCGCGGACGTCGGCTCGGGCGGGGGCTTTCCGGGCCTCGTGCTGGCCATACTTGCTGCGCAGGACGCAAGCCAGGCGCGGTTCCACCTGATCGAGAGCGATCAGCGCAAGGCGAGCTTCTTGCGAGAAGCCGCGCGGGTTACGGGTGCGCCGGCTCGAGTACATGGGCGCCGGGCGGAAGAAGTGCTCCCCGAGCTTGCGGGAGAGGTGACGGCAGTCACGGCGCGGGCCCTTGCTCCTCTCCCAAGGCTGCTCGATCTCGCCGAACCTTTGTTGACAACCGGCGCGGAAGGTTTCTTTCCGAAAGGTGAGACGCTAAGCTCCGAGGTGAGGGAAGCTTCGGAACTATTCGATTTCGAGAGCCGAACCCTGCCGAGCAAAACTGACGAGAAGGGCCGAATTCTCGTTCTTTGGAATTTGCGGCGCCAAAAGCGTCCACCGGCAATTTTGGGGAACCGGAAATGAGCCTCGATGACCCGCTTCCTGCGCGCATCCTGACGGTCGCCAATCAGAAAGGCGGCGTCGGAAAGACGACCACCGCGATCAATCTCGGCACGGCGCTCGCCGCGATCGGTGAAGAGGTGCTGCTCATCGATCTCGATCCGCAGGGCAACGCGTCCACGGGGTTGGGAATCGAGCATCGCAGCCGGCGTGTATCCACCGCCGATGTGCTGACAGGGCGCGCGCCGCTGGGAGACGCAATCATCGACACGAGCGTCCCTCGTCTCGCGCTGGCTCCCTCGACACTCGATCTCCTGGGGGTGGAGCTTGAAATTTCGCAAGATCCCGAGCGGGCCGTGAAGTTGAAAAAGGCCCTTCAGGAGCTCGCATCGGGGGGATCCGCCCGACGGTTTAGCTATGTGCTCATCGACTGCCCCCCGTCCCTCAATCTCCTCACCATCAATGCGCTCACGGCGGCGCATGCGGTCGTGGTTCCCCTGCAATGCGAATTCTTTGCGCTCGAGGGCTTGAGCCAGTTGCTGAAAACCGTCGAACAAGTGCGCTCGACCCTGAATCCCGCGCTCGTCATTCAAGGGATCGTGCTCACCATGTTCGATCCGCGTAACAAGCTTTCCGGTCAAGTGGTTGCGGACGTTCGCGAATTCATGGGCACGAAAGTCTACGAAACCATTATTCCTCGCAATGTGAGGCTGTCCGAAGCTCCGTCTTACGGCAAGCCGGCCTTGCTCTACGATTTGAAATGTACGGGAAGCCAAGCCTACCTGAAATTGGCATCCGAGTTGATCCAGCGGGAACGTAGCGAACATGCGCGCGATTTCGCGGCGCTCTCGTGATCAAACCGGCGAACATTCAGCAACGCAAACTCAATAGCCTCCTTCGAAAACCACGTAGCCGGCGCTTTATACTGATTGGTTGGCTTACTTAACGAGAGAGATCCATGGCCGAGGAAGCGCAACGTTCACGGTTAGGACGAGGGCTTGCGGCGCTCATCGGGGAGGTTGGAGCCGAGGCGGCTCCTGCTCGAGGGGATTCCTCGCCTCGCCGCGCGGCGCTCGAGCAAATTCGACCGAACCCACGCAATCCGCGGCGGAACTTCCCCGACGCCGAGCTTGACGAGCTCGCCGCCTCGATCCGCGGCAAAGGCCTGCTGCAACCCGTCGTCGTTCGCCGGGTCGCGGGGAAGTCGACGCCTTTTGAGATCGTGGCGGGCGAACGACGCTGGCGGGCGGCGCAGCGTGCCGGGCTCTCGGATATCCCGATCGTCCTCATCGATGTCGATGATCGGGCCTCGCTCGAATTCGCGATCATCGAGAACGTCCAGCGCGAAGATCTCAACGCAATCGAGGAGGCAAGCGGTTATCAAAGTCTCATCGACGAGTATGGTTATACACAAGCGGAACTGGCAAATTCTTTGGGTAAAAGCCGAAGTCACATAACGAATACTTTACGATTACTGAAGCTTCCTGACGATGTAAAGAAAACCTTGGTGGAAGGCCGCCTCTCCGCTGGTCATGGCCGGGCCCTGCTCAATGTCGATGATCCCTCGGCGGCCGCAAGACGGGTCATCGCGCAAGGCCTCAGCGTTCGCGACACCGAGGCGATCTCGCAAAACGAGGCGAAGTCCCGCCGGCGGCGTGAAACAAGCACGCAGGCGCAGCCCGCAAGTGCCGATATCGCGGCGCTCGAGCGCAGCCTCGAGGAAAGCCTCGGCTTGCCGGTGTCCATTCGGCACGGCGCCGGTGGCGGCGAATTGCGCGTCCGCTATCGAACTCTCGAGCAGCTCGACGCCCTGTGTAGAAGTCTCGCCGGACATTGAGCCTTCCACGATGCATTCGTCACTCCAATGCCCCAAAATAAAGCGACGAAAAAATGGAAACTATTTCCAACGACGCGCTTGATCGCTTTCTACGATTGCCGGGGGCTCATTCGCCGCAAGCCTTGCTCCTTCTGCGGTCGGCGAGATTAAAAACCTGTTCGTTGCAGTCGCAAGAGCGGTACGTCGACCCGGTGTGCCGATATGCATATGCGTCGCCTCATTATTTCGACTGGGCAGCGCGCGCATGGCGCGCGATGCGCCAAAAAGCCATGCGCGCCACCGACTCGGCGGCGAGCGGTGAGCGGCGAATGCGTCGCACAGCAGCTTGAAGATCGCCGAGCGCCCCGGCGAGTGCAGCCGAGCTCCAGCCGGAAAGCTGGCGCGTCACCGCGGCCTCGCGTTTCCAGAAGAGGCGCATCTCCTTGGCGACCTCGGTCGCGCTCGCGCCCGCCTCGATCTTGGCGCGGCCTTCCGCGAGCGAGAAGACATGTCGCATGGCCGCGCCGAGAATCGGATCGGGGCTGAGCCTCTCGGCGAAAGCGCGCGACAATTCCCGATCGAGGCCGCCATAGTCGCCCGCGAACGCCGCATCGACGACGCCGTTCATCGCCACTTCGTTGGCGTCAACGATGAGCCTCGCCACGTCCTCGCTCGTCACCCGCTTCTCTCCGAGCTTGTAAAGGGCGAGCTTCTCGATCTCCGCGCGCGACTGGCGTCGGTCCGGCCCAAGCGCTCCCAAGAGATCGCGCTTCGCGCCCGGCTCGATAGTGAGGTCGGCTTCGCGGAGCATCTCATCGATGAGCGCCGCGTTCTCGCGCTCGCCGCCCGCATAGCAGGCGATAGAAGCGGCGCGCGGGGAGCGTTCGCACAAGGCCCGCAATGCCGATTGCTTGGCCAGATCTCCGGCCTGTATCACCACGAGGTTCTCGAAGGGCGGGCCGTCAAGAAGAGGCTTGACGCTGCGCTCAATCGCTTTGTCGAGAGCCTGCACCCAGATCGCCTTGCGCGGCCCGAACATGCCGATCGCGGAGGCTTCTTCCATGAGGCGTTCGGGATCGGCGGCAAGCTGCTCGCTCGAAAGCCGCACGAGCTGGAAGGGGTCGTTCGGATCGGTCACTGCGCTGGCAAGGGCGACGCGACAACGTTCCTCGACGAGGCCCGCATCCGGACCATGGAAAAGAACGAGCTCGACCGTCTTCGGCAGTCGCCGAAGAAAGCTCTCAGCTTCCGCCGGCTTGACCGCGACCATGCCGCTCTTGGCTCCTCCTACTTCTGATTGAGGAGAGAGATGCCGATGCGCGTCCTGAGCTGATCGGCGAGCACTGTCGCTGCTCTGATCTCCGCATCGCGGGCGGCCCGGACATTGGCAAAGCGTTGCTGGGATCGGTCATAGGACGCGGTTGATGAGAGGCTCCCCTTCGTGACCTCCTTGCCGGTTTCGATCTCGACAAGGGAATAATTCGCCGTGACCGTCAAAGAGGCCGCATCCGACGTCAAGGAATGGAGATTGGTGATGAGCCCGCCAAGCGACTCCTGTGTCGTGATGTTGAGCCGATATCTGGGCGCGGGATCCGTCCCGCTCCCGTTCGTCTCGAATTTGAGCTCCTCGGCGAGGTAGTGACCGACGCGGTCGGGAATGGGCGTGACCTCGATTTGCGCGAGCTGGGTGTTGACGCCATTTGATCCGTACATCGGATGGATGCAGCCCGAAAGCGCGAGCGCAAGCGCGCTCGCGAGCGCGGGCCGGAACCGGCCGCGGCAAAGCCGATCAAATGACCACATTGACGATCCTTCCGGGGACCAGAATGAATTTGCGCAAGGCGCGGCCTTCCATGGCGCGCTTCACCGCGTCGAGTGAAAGCACGGCGTCCTTGATCGCCGCGCAATCGGCTTCTCGCGGCACGGTGACATCGGCGCGCTTCTTGCCGTTGACCTGAACCGGCAAGGTGATGGTGGCGTCGGTAAGCAGGCTGCGGTCGACCTGCGGCCAAGCGGAACGCGCGATGAGGTCCGTGGCGCCGAGCGCCTGCCAACATTCCTCGGCGAGATGAGGCGCCATGGGGGCCGTGATGGCAACGAGAATGCGCATGGCTTCCGTGAGCGCCGCGACGACATCGGGCGCGCGCGCCTCGTCCTCGTCGAGTTCCGACAACGCGCCCTGGAGCGTGTTCGCGAGCTCGCGAATATGGGCGATGCAGACATTGAAGCGCAAATGCTCGATATCGTTTTCCACCCGCGCGAGCGTGCGATGCGCGGCTTTGCGGATCGCAAGCGCCGGGGGCGAATAGGCGAGCGCCTCACCATTCGGTGAGGGAGCGCCGCTTCCCATCATGGATTTCGCGTCTCTCAGGAGCCGCCACAGGCGCTGGATGAAGCGTGCCGCGCCCTGCACGCCTTCCTCGTTCCAGATGACATCACGCTCGGGTGGCGAATCGGAAAGCATGAACAGGCGGATCGTGTCGGCACCGTAGGTCTCGATGATGTCGTCCGGGTCGACCGTGTTGCGCTTGGACTTCGACATCTTCTCGATCGAGCCGATGGCGACCGGCTCGCGCGTGGTCGCATGCACGGCGTGACGGCCGCCCGCTTCACTCGTGATCGTGACCTCCGCGGGGCTCACCCAGGAGCCGTCCTTTGCCCGATAGGTCTCATGTACCACCATGCCCTGGGTGAAAAGGCCGGTGAAGGGCTCCTCGATGGCGACATGTCCCGTCTTGCGCATCGCCCGCATGAAAAAGCGCGAATAGAGGAGGTGCAGGATCGCATGCTCGATGCCCCCGATATACTGGTCGACCGGCATCCATTTCGCCGCAGCGGCGTTCGTCGGCCGATCGATCCAAGGATCGGTGAAGCGCACGAAATACCAGGACGAATCGACGAAGGTGTCCATCGTGTCCGTCTCGCGCCGCGCCGGCTTGCCGCATTTGGGGCAAGCGACGTGCTTCCAGGTCGGATGACGATCGAGCGGATTGCCGGGCCGATCGAAGGCGACATCGTCCGGCAAGCGCACGGGAAGCTCGCAGACCGGAACCGGAACGACACCGCATCGGTCGCAATGGATGACCGGGATCGGGCAGCCCCAATACCGTTGGCGCGAAATTCCCCAGTCGCGAAGGCGAAAATTCACCTTGCGAACCGCGATCGGACGACCATGCCGCATCTCTTTCTCGAGGCGCCTGGCCACTTCCTCTTTCGCCTGCGGCACCGTCATGCCGTCGAGGAAACGCGAGTTGATGATGACGCCGTCCTCGAGAAAAGCCGTGTCGCCGATCACGAAGGTGTCGGGATCGACGTCGGGCGGACAAACGACCGGCGTGGCATCGAGCCCGACGCTGCGCACGAAATCGAGGTCGCGCTGATCATGGGCCGGACAACCGAAGATCGCGCCCGTGCCGTAATCCATGAGCACGAAATTGGCCACGTATACGGGCAGCGTCCATTTGTCGTCGAAAGGATGGACGGCGCGTATTTTGGTGTCGTAGCCCTTCTTCTCGGCGCGATCGATCGCTTCCTGCGCGGTGCCCATCCGGTGGCATTCGTCGATGAACGCCGCAAGCCCGGAATCGTTTTTTGCGAGGCGGGTGGCGAGCGGATGATCGGGCGAGACCGCCATGAATTTCGCGCCGAACAAGGTGTCGGCACGCGTCGTGTAGATTTCGAGCTCGTTCACGCCGATGAGGCTCGCAACCTCGCGCGCGCTCGCCGCGTCGAGGGCGAAACGGATCGCGAGCCCTTCGGAGCGCCCGATCCAATTTCGTTGCATCAAGCGCACCTTGTCGGGCCAGCGGTCGAGCCCGTCGAGCGCCTCCAGAAGTTGCGGCGCGTAGGTCGAAACCTTGAAGAACCACTGCGTCAGCTCGCGCTGCTCGACAGGCGCTCCCGAGCGCCAGCCGAGCCCGTCGACGACCTGCTCGTTGGCGAGGACCGTCTGGTCCACAGGGTCCCAATTCACCTTGGCGGTCTTGCGGTCGGCGAGGCCGGCGGCGAGAAAATCGAGGAAAAGCCGTTGCTGCTGCTTGTAATAATCGGGGTCGCAAGTGGCGAGCTCGCGCGACCAGTCGAGCGAAAGTCCCATGGATTGGAGTTGCGCGCGCATCGCCGCGATATTCGCATAGGTCCATTCCTTTGGGTGGACCTTGCGCTCCATCGCCGCATTCTCGGCCGGGAGCCCGAAAGCATCCCAGCCCATCGGATGAAGGACGTTGAAGCCTTTGGCGCGTTTGTAGCGCGCCACGACGTCGCCCATGGCGTAGTTGCGAACATGCCCCATATGGATGCGACCGGACGGGTAGGGAAACATCTCGAGCACGTAATAGGTCGGACGCGGGTCGTCGTTCCTCGTCTCGAACACGCCCTCGCTTTGCCACGCGGCCTGCCATTTCCGCTCGGACTCGCGGGTGTTGTAGCGCTCTGACATCAACATGCGGCGGACCCTTGTGGCCGGCCTCGTCTTCACGCTCTACTTTATTGATCGAGCATGATCTTTTTCGAGTAAGCCGGTTCCCACTTTTGCGGAGGAAGCTCTAGGCTACGTTGAGGGGCGTGGTCAACAGACCGTCCAGCGTTCGGCGCAAGCGACGAAGGTGCGAGCCTTGCCGCGCATCCTGCGCGCCTCACACGCCCCTTTCACCGTCGCGGTCGGCAGGGATGCGACTGCGCGCGGTTCGGCCTCAGCGCAAGCTTTCGCCGATCGCCTTGAGATAACGGCCGAGCCGAACGCGATCTTGCGCGTTCAAAGCCGCTAAGAGGCGCTCGGCGTTCGCCGCCACGTTGCGGTAAAGATCGAGCCCTCTCGCCGTGAGGCTCGCCGTGATGCGCCGCTTGTCGGAAATATCGGAGCGCCGCTCGAGATGCCCATGCTGCGCGAGCCGACGCAAAGCTCGGCTGACCATCATGACATCGAGGCCGCTTGCTTCGGCGACCTCGATATTCGCCAGGCCGGGCCTTCGCGCGAGCACCATCATGCAGCGCCATTCGGGAAGCGTAAGGTCGTTGTGCCGGCCGATCCTTTCCGCGAAGGCGCGCGCCAGGAGATCGGTCGCAACGAACAACAAGGAGGCGGGCGCCTTGGTGAGGTCCGGCGCTTTGGCGAGCTCCGGCGTTTTCGCGACCCGCGAGATTTTGGCCAAGCTCGAACTTTTGCCGGGGCGCGGCCCCTGCGGCCCTTGCCAACCGGAAACGTCGATATCCATCGCGGTCCTCTGTTGCGGGAAGACGATCAGGCGACAGAAAACCCGCCCGTCCAAAGCGTCGGCGAATCGACGCCTCGAGCGACATATCGCGGCACGGCCAGGAACCATCATCACAAGGTCGTGCGGGGCGGGTCGGCTCGCCTAGAATCCAGCGATCACGCGTTCGTGGTTTCTGAAGCTCGAGACGCAAGGTAAAGTTCGATTGCGAAGCCGCCGAAGAGCGCGCGACGGAGGACCGCCCGTGACCGAGCCTGCTGCCGCCGTCATTCCCGGTGATGCCCCGCTGTCGGCGTCGCCTCCCATGGCCTCGCCCACGGGTGTTCTGGTCCACGTGGTCGGGCGGGATGCTCGACGGTTTCGACGCCGGGCTCTACGGGTTCGTGCTCGTGGCGGCGCTCACGGACCTCATCGTGCCGGCACTGAGCGGCATCGGCCTGCTTTTCGCCTTTCTGCCCGTGCTCGGCTTTTTCACCAACGGGGTCTTCGCGCTCTACACGATCTGGTTGCCTGAGCTTTTCCCTTCCGCATTGCGGGGCCTCGGCTCCGGTTTCGCGTTCAGCGCCGGCCGGCTCCTCGGTGCGGTGGGACCAAGCCTGGTCGGCCTTTTGGTCGCGACAGTGGGAGGCGGCTACCCGCGCGCGATCGCGATTGTTTCGCTCATCTATGTTTTGGGATTACCGACGATCGCGCTCGCGCGCGAGACCTCGGCCGAGAAGCTGCGGGCCTGAGGCCAGCACCGCTCGTGACCCCTCAACCTGCGCGCCGCGCGGGGTTCATCGCCTCGAGCGCTTCGTCGCGCAGCGCGCGGCGCAAAACCTTGCCCACATTGCTCTTCGGCAGGTTCTCCCGAAACGTGACGTGCCTCGGCACCTTGTAGGCCGCGAGACGTTCGCGGCACCAGGCGCGCACCACGTCTTCGGTGAGATCGGGCGAGCGGCTCACCACATAGGCTGTCACGCCCTCTCCTGAATGAGCATCGGGCAGGCCGATGACGGCGGTCTCGACCACCTCGGGGTGGCTCGCGATCACAGCTTCGACCTCGTTCGGCGTGACCTTCAACCCCGAGACGGAGATCATGTCCTTGATGCGATCGACGATCCGGAACTGACCGTCCGGCGACATGGTCGCGACGTCGCCGGTGCGAAAGAAACCATCCGGATAGAAGGCGGCAGCGGTGGCGTTCGGCGCCCGCCAGTAGCCCTGCATCACCTGAGGGCCGCGCACGCATAATTCACCGGGCGAGCCGACCGGTACCTCCGCCCCATTCTCCGGTGCGCGCAGCGACACTTCGGTCGACGGCACGGGCATGCCGATATTTCCGGAAAAAACCTCGGGCCTGCCGCGATTGGCGGTCACGACCGGCGAGGTCTCGGACAAACCGTAGCCTTCCGAGATGATGCTGCCGGTAAGCGCCTTCCATTTCGCCGCCACCGCTTCTTGCACCGCCATGCCGCCGGCGCTGCTGATCACGAGATGGGAGAAATCGACCTTGTCGATATCGGCCGCCTGGACGAGCGCATTGTAGAGCGTGTTGACCCCGGTGATCACGGTGAAGCGCGTCTTGCGCAAGGTTGCGACGAAGCCTTTGATGTCGCGCGGATTGGCGATCAGCACGGCGCATCCGCCGATGCGCATCATGTAGAGGCAATTACAAGTGAGCGCGTAGATGTGATAAAGCGGCAGCGCCGCGATCATCACCTGCCGTACCGACGGATCGGTCTCCGGCCGAAACCAGGCAGTGATCTGCTCCACATTGGCGAGGACGTTGCGATGCAGAAGCACCGCGGCCTTCGACGTGCCGGTCGTGCCCCCCGTATATTGCAGGAAGGCGATGTCGTCCGCCGAGATATCGGCGGTAGGTTTCGGCAAGGTCGCACCGAGCTGAAGCGCCGCCGAGAAACTCGCTGCATGCTGGATCTCGAAGGGAGGCACCGCCTTCTTCAGATATCGGACGACGAGATTGAGGAGCACGCCCCTCAGCCCCATCACGTCGCCGATCGTCGCGATCACCACCTTGTCGAGCCTGAGGCTCGGCAAGGCCTCGGCGACCGTATGGGCAACGTTCTCCAGGGCCACGATGAGGCGCGCACCAGAATCATTGATCTGATGGATCAGCTCGGCCGGGGTGTAGAGCGGATTGACGTTGACGACGGCTGCGCCCGCAAGATGCGCCCCGAACATCGCAACTGGATAAGCCAGGATGTTCGGCAGCATGAGGGCGACCCGATCGCCCTTCTCGATGCCTTGGGCGCGCAGCCATGCCGCGAAAGCGGTGGCCTGGCGCTCGACCTCGGCGAAACTGACGCTTTTCCCGAAGCTCACATAAGCCGGGCGTTCGGCGAAGCTGCGCACGCTTTCTCGGAAGAGACCCACGAGCGTGCCGAGGGTTGCGGCATCGATCCTTTCCGGAACGCCCCGAGGGTAGGAGGCGAGCCAGGGGCGGTCCCTATAGGATCGGCTTTCGCCGGATGCGAATTCGCCCTCAGCCCCGCGCCGATGCTCAACCATGAATCCGTTCCCGAGGCATGCCCGCTTCCACCCTCCAGCGATCAAGCTTTTTCGCGAAAGGGCCCGATCACGAGTTTCGATCGATAGCGTGTCGGGCCGATACGGGAGCTTGGCGCCTCAATATGCGCGGCCGAGGCCAGGATTTCCATAGAACATTAATCCGCTGGGCAACGCGGCGGCTCGGCCCCGCCGATCACCGGATGAGGCCTTCGCCGGCATATTCCGCCTCAACGTCAGCGGCCCATCTCGTCATCGCGCAAAGGACGGGCGCAAGGGCAGGCCCCGCGGAGCCCATCGGTTCTTCGGATCATCTTGCTGCCAACCGCTCCGGGAAGGTAAGCGAGCTTCGCTTCACTCCTCTTCGTCGCGAGTCTCGGCGGGAGGCACGATGCCCTCGAGGCCGCGCAGCAAATCCTCCTCGGTCATCGTCCGGTCGAACTGCACGCTCGAATCGTCAGTCACATCCGTGGATTGCACGCCGATGAGCGGGGCGGTCTCGGCCTCAGGCTCGTCGACCTCGACATATTTCTGCAGCGAGTGGATGAGGCCTTCACGAAGGTCGATCGGCTTCAGCCCGCCTTCGGCGATTTCGCGCAAGGACACGACCGGGTTTTTGTCGCGGTCCCGATCCACGAGAAGCTGCGCGCCGCTCGCGATCTGGCGGGCGCGATGCGCGGCGAGCAGGACGAGATCGAAGCGATTCTCGACCTTTTGGATGCAATCCTCGACGGTGACGCGAGCCATGGCCCGCTCCTTTCAATGGCGACAGTTGTGCGCAGGCGATGTTTTGTGTAGGGGGGTGCTACACCAAACACTGGGAACAAGGCAAGAAATTACATATTCGAGGACGAAAGGCGTTTCGCCGCACCGTCGTTTTCGCTTTTGAGCGTGTCTTCTCCACGTGCCGGCCTTGGCGCGGCTCGGACGCAGCGATGGGCGACTAAGTTCCGTTGTGGCATACGAATTTCATCACGATCAGATCGCAGGCACAGGTTCGCAAGAAGCTCCACATGGCAAAATCCGAAATGGCAAAACCAGAAAAACTCGCGCTTTTTATTGACGGAGCCAATCTCTACGCGACCGCCAAGACGCTTGGTTTCGACATCGATTACCGTCGCCTCCTCGCCGAGTACAAGAGCCAAGGCACGCTTTTGCGCGCCTTCTATTTCACGGCCCTGATCGAGGATCAGGAATATTCCTCGGTCCGGCCGCTCGTGGATTGGCTCGATTACAACGGCTACCGCGTGATCACCAAGCCCACCAAGGAGTTCGTGGACGCCACTGGACGCCGGAAGATCAAGGGCAATATGGATATCGAGCTTGCCATCGCGGCTCTCGACATGGCCGAATATATCGATCACATGGTGCTGTTCTCGGGCGATGGCGATTTCCGCTCGCTCGTGGAATCGATGCAGCGGCGTGGCGTGCGCGTAACCGTGGTGTCGACGACATCGACCCAGCCCCCGATGGTCGCCGACGAGCTTCGCCGGCAAGCCGACGACTTCATCGATCTCGCCAGCCTGCAGAAGGTGATCGGGCGCGATCCGGCCGAAAGAGCCGAACGCGGCGAACGGCCGATGCGACATGGCGGGCCGGATCGCCGTTCGGCTTCGAATTCGCATGCCGCCACGGCGGATGATTACGAGTAAGCCATTTCACGGACGCAGCCCATCCATGTGCGATCCCTTAGCGTTTCGCCATGGTTCAGCCGTGCTCGGACGAGATAGCCTCGAATCTGGGGGTGCGCCGCCATATGTAAGCCTCCGCGGGCGGAGAGCCCCGGGACACGTGTTTTTCGCAGGGAGAAGCCGGTGACCGAGGCGACCACACGTAATTCGGCCGCGCGCAAGAGCGAGGGCGGCACTCTCGAGCTCCTTTGGATCGTCGTCCAGGCCCTCCTCATCGCGCTCGTGGTGCGCACCTTCTTGTTTCAGCCATTCAATATTCCGTCGGGGTCGCTCGTGCCGACGCTTCTCGTTGGCGATTATCTTTTCGTCTCAAAATATTCCTACGGCTATTCGAAATATTCGTTTCCATTCGACCTGTTGAATTTCCAAGGTCGTTTCATGGCCAGCGAGCCAAAGCGCGGCGACATCGCGGTCTTCAAGCTGCCCAAGGACGGAAAGACCGATTACATCAAGCGCGTCATCGGTTTGCCGGGCGACCGCATCCAATTGATCGATGCCCGCCTTTACATCAACGGCCAAGAGACGCAGCGCACACCGCTGCCGCCCTACCAGACGGTCGACGACTTCGGCCGGCCCGTGGACGTGCCGCACTATACCGAGACGCTGCCGAACGGCGTCTCGCACGAGATCATCCAGAAGAACGGCGACTCGGGCTATTGGAGCAATACGCCGGTCTACACCGTGCCGCCCGGCCATTACTTCATGATGGGCGACAATCGCGACAACTCCCAGGATTCGAGGGTGTTGCGCGAGGTTGGCTATGTGCCTTTCGAGAACCTGGAGGGAAGGGCCGAGGTGATTTTCATGTCGATCGAGGATCACGCACGTCCGGGGTCGCACGACGAGGAGCCATTCTGGAAGTTCTGGGATTGGGATCCGTTTCTGGACAATGACGACATACCCGGCTGGAAATTTTGGTATTTGCACTGGCGGTGGTCGATGCGCTGGCATCGCCTGTTCGAGCTGGTCCGCTGAATGATTGCCCGTTCTCCTCGTATCACGAGAGAGGATAGCTTCCGCCCGGCATCATCCGTCGCGTCGTACTCGAAGGCCATGGCCAAGTCGGATGAAGCCGCAAGGTTGCGTGGAGCCGCAAGGTCGCGTGCAGGTGCTAACTCGCGATGACGGGTCTCGAGGGCGTTTCGGGCGAGCGGAGCCGAGCCCAGATGCGGCCCGCGGGAAGGACGTTCGAAATTGTCCTCATCGGCGCAGCCACGATCGTCGGGATAGCCCTGCTCTCGCTGCGACTGGTTTTCCAGCCCTTCAATATTCCATCGCAGTCGGAGGTGCCTGCCCTGCTGGTCGGTGATTATGTGCTCGTCTCCAAGCTCGCCTATGGCCTCTCCAAATACTCGTTTCCATTCGGCCTGACGAACTTTGAAGGCCGGATCATGGCCAGCGAGCCCCAGCGTGGCGACCTCGCGGTTTTCAAGCTGCCTAAGGACGGAAAGACCGATTTCATCAAGCGTGTCATCGGCTTGCCTGGCGATCGCATCCAGATGATCGATGCGCGCCTTTACATCAACGGCCAGGAGACGCAGCGCACCCCGCTGCCGCCCTATCGCATGTCGGATAATTTCGGCCGCCCCGTGGACGTGCCGCACTACACGGAGACGCTGCCGAACGGTGTCTCGCATGAAATCATCCAGAGGAACGGCGACTCGGGGTATTGGAGCAATACGCAGGTCTATACGGTGCCGCCCGGCCATTATTTCATGATGGGCGATAATCGCGACAACTCGCTGGATTCGCGCACCTTGCGCGACGTCGGCTATGTGCCTTTCGATAATCTCGAGGGAAGAGCTGAGGTCATTTTTCTTTCCCTCGATGAGAATGCCGGCGCCTCGAGGTCATGGAACTGGCCCTGGAGCGTGCGTTGGGACCGCATTTTCCAGCGCATCAAATGACCGGCTCGTTCGGCGCATGAAGCGTGGTGGGGGAAGCGCAACGCCCGAGGCGCTCGAGGCGCTCATCGGCTATCGCTTTGCGGATAAGGAGCTCCTCGCGCTGGCGCTCACGCATGTGAGCGCGGTGGCGGGAGCGCGTTCACGCGTGAACAGCTATCAGCGGCTCGAGTTCCTCGGCGACCGCGTGCTCGGCCTCATCATCGCGGCGCTTCTCTATCGCGAGTTTCCCGCGGCTCAAGAAGGCGATCTTTCGAAGCGCCTCACCGAGCTCGTCCGCCGTGAAAGCTGCGCCGAGCTTGCGGAGACCTGGCGCCTCGGCGACCATATTCGCCTCGGTGCCGGCGAGGCGCAAAGCGGCGGACGACACAACCGCGCCATTTTGGGCGATGTCGCCGAAGCGCTCATTGGCGCCGTCTTTCTCGATGGCGGCTATGAGGCGGCGAACACGCTCGTGGTCGGCGCCGTGAAGGGGCGCTTGCGCGTATCGGCAAGGCCGCGCATCGACCCGAAGACTGCGCTGCAGGAATGGGCGCAAGCGCGCGGGCTTGCGACGCCGAGCTATGCGATACTCGCACGCGAGGGGCCCGACCATTCACCACTTTTTCGCATCAGCGTCTCGGTCGAGGGGCAAAAAGTCAAAGAGGCGGTCGGGCCCTCGAAGCGCGTGGCCGAGCAGGCGGCGGCCGAAGCGATGTTGCGCGAGCTCGGCGTCTGGCAGGCGAGCGCGGCGTGAGCGCTGCCTCAACCGAGGAGGCGAAACGATGCGGTTTCGTCGCCCTCATCGGCGCACCGAACGCCGGCAAATCGACGCTTCTCAACGCACTCGTCGGCCAAAAGGTGTCGATCGTGTCGCGCAAGGCGCAAACGACGCGTGCGCTCGTGCGTGCGATCGCGATCGAAGGGTCGGCGCAGGTCATCTTCGTCGACACGCCCGGCATTTTCGTCCCCAAGCGCCGCCTCGACCGCGCCATGGTGACGAGCGCCTGGAGCGGTGCCGAGGATGCGGACGTCGTCGCCTTCCTGGTCGACGCCCGCAAGGGGCTCGATGCGGAGGCGGCCGCCATTCTCGATCGGCTCGCCGGAGAGCCCCGGCGCAAATTGCTGCTCCTCAACAAGATCGATGCGCTCCCCGATAAAACGGCGCTCATCTTGCTTTCGTCCAAGATCAACGAGCGCCTCGCCTTCGAGGAGACGTTCATGATCTCGGCACTCACGGGCGACGGCATCGCGGAGCTTCGCCGCGCCTTCGCGGCGCGCATGCCGACGGGTCCCTGGCATTATCCGGAAGACCAGCTTTCAGACATGCCGATGCGGATGATGGCGGCCGAAATCACGCGCGAGAAGATCTATGACCGGCTGCACGAGGAATTGCCTTATCGCTCGACCGTCGAGACCACCTCGTGGGAGGCGGCGCGGGGCGGGGCGGTCCGCATCGAGCAGACCATTTATGTGGAGCGTGAAAGCCAGCGCAAGATCATGCTCGGAAAGGGCGGGCAGACCATCAAGGCGATCGGTGCGTCGGCGCGCCGCGAGCTCGAGGAGATCATCGAGGCACGGGTCCACCTGTTCTTGTTCGTCAAGGTGCGGGAGAATTGGTCGGACGACCCGGAACGCTACCGAGAGATGGGGCTGGATTTCCCGCGATCGTAAGGTGGTCCAGCTTAAGAACGAGCACCGGCGGGGTGTTGACGCACCAAATCGCCGATTTGGCGTGCTTCTACACAAAACGGCTTGGCTTTTTGGATATGATCGTGACCTTGGCAATTGACGATGGTCGAGCATGCAATGGTCCGATGAGGCCGTGATCCTGGGTGCGAGGTCCCATGGTGAGACCTCGGTCATCCTCGAGACGCTGACGCGCCAGCATGGGCGCCACCTTGGCATCGTGCGGGGCGGGCGGTCGCGGCGCCTCGCAGCGTCCCTTCAGCCGGGCAATCTCGCGCAGATCACCTGGCGCGCGAGGCTCGACTCGCAGCTCGGCACCTTCCAGGTGGAAGCCGGAGAGCTTCGCGCCGCCGAGATGTTCGGTTCGCCCGCCGCACTTTATGGCTTCGCGACTTTGGCGTCACATTTGCGCCTGCTTGCCGAGCGCGAGCCTCATCCGGAGCTTTACGAAGCGGTGCGCATCATCGGTGAACATCTGCGCGAGCCGGAAATCGCCGCTCCGCTGCTTTTGCGCTTCGAGCTCGCTCTTCTGGCCGAGCTCGGTTTCGGCCTCGACCTTTCGGCTTGCGTCGTGACCGGCAAGAACGAGAACCTCGCTTTCGTCTCGCCAAAGAGCGGGAGAGCCGTATCTTTGGAATCCGGCAAACAATATGCCGACAAGCTCCTGGCCCTTCCGGCGTTCCTGGTGGATGAGCAGGCCCGCGCCCTCCCGAATGTTGTTGATATTGAAGCGGGTTTTCGACTCACCGGCTATTTTCTGTCACGGCACGTGCATGAACCCCGCGGGCTTGCGCTGCCAGAAGCGCGCGAGCGGTTTATCAGCATTGTTCGTGCAATTAATTAGCCGAGGGCCTTTTAATGAGAAGCCAACTATCAGGTCTTCGCTCCTCGCTCCCTCTCTCCGGCGGCACGCGAAGAGCGAGGGAAACAATTCACGGGCACACCGATTTGTCGCCCGCCAGGAAAGCTTATCCTCGGAAAGTGAGCCATGAGCGCGGCGAGCACAGAAGCAGGAACCATTCCGGCTGCATTGAAGGCGCCGGCTGAGCTTTGGGGCGGGTGGGAAGCCGGTCTTCTTTTGCTCATGGCCGGGCTTTATCTCGCGGGCGCCCTCGTCAACCCGGCTTTCTTCGGCACCACGGATGCGTTTGCGGCGGTGTTGCGCGATGCGTCCCGGTTCGGGGTGATGGCGGTCGGCATGACCTTCGTGATCGTGAACCGCGAGCTCGATCTCTCGGTCGGCTCGACGCTCGGCCTCGTCTCGACCGTCTTCTCCGTCGCTTACGCGCCTTCCCACGCGGATGCGGGGATCGCCATCGCGCTCGCGGTCTGCATCGGGGCCGGGCTCCTCGTCGGGTTCGTGAACGGAATTCTCGTGACCGTCTTGCGCGTGCCGGCCTTCATCGCGACCTTGTCGACCTTGTTCATCGGACGAGGCCTGGTGCTCGGCCTTTCGGGCGGCAACACGATCGCGTTCGGGCAGAAGGCTGCGGCCGATCCGTGGTTCTTTCGTCTGGGCGAGACGAATGCAGCGGGGTTCAACAACCAGATCGTCATCTTCGTCATCGTGGCGCTTGTCGGCGCTGTCGCGCTCGGCAAGACACGGGCCGGCTACGAGACGGCGGCCGTCGGCGGCAATGAGCAGGCGGCCCGCTATGCGGGCATCTCAACAACGCGCGCACGCATCCGCTCCTATGTGCTCTCGGCGCTTGCTGCGACGCTCGCCGGCTTGATGAATGTGGCGCAGGACAAGGGCATCACCTCGCAAAACGGCCAGGGAGCCGAGCTCATCGTCATTGCGGCCGTGATCGTCGGCGGGGCTTCGATCAGCGGCGGACGCGGACGCGTGCTTGGCTCGTGCCTCGGCGCCGTGCTCACGGTGCTGATCGACAAGGTGCTGCGCGAAGGCGTGCCGATCACCCGAATGGTGGACGTCGGCGGCGTGCAGATGGAAATCGGCGCCGTGGCCCAATTGCCTCCCGGAGCCGTGCCGGCTTTTCTCGGCCTCCTGCTCGTCGGCGCCGTGCTCATCGAGCCTTGGGCGACGGCAGGCGGTCTTGGCCGCCTGCGCGCCTGGCTCATGCGCGCGCCCTTGCCCCTCCTTGCGCCTCGCGGGGACGCGGCGGCCTTAGCGGCGCGAACCCGAACCGCCTCGGCGCTCGAGCGAACGCATTCGGCAACGGGACCTATCGCCGCCTTTCTCGCACGCCGGGACGCGGCGGCGATTCTTCTCACGATCGCGCTTTGGCTCGTGGGATTCGTGTTGCGGCCGGATTTCTGGGCCGGCCTCGACAACTCGTTCGCCATGCTCACCGCCTTTACCGAGATCGGCATTCTGAGCGTCGGGCTCACCTTCGTCATCGCGGCCGGCGACATCGATCTTTCGGTCGGCTCCGTGCTCGCGCTCGCGGCGGCGGTCTCGGCCTTCTGTTTGAAGGAGCTCGAGCTTGCGCCCATCGCAGCGGTGTCCCTCGCGCTTCTGGCGGGGCTTGCCTGCGGCATCGTGAACGGCACGCTCGCCACGCGGTTCCGCCTCCCATCATTCGTGGCGACGCTCTCCACCTTCTACATCGCGCGCGGCCTCGCGGCCTGGCTGGTCGCGGGACGCCAGCTTTCGGGTTTTCCTTCAGGTTTCACGCTGATGGGGCGAAGCCTCGCCGAGGTGCTCACCGCGCTCGGCGCTCAGCCAGGCAAGGGCTGGTGGGCAAGCTTTGCGAGCGCGGTCAGCGTGCAAACGCTTTTCCTGCTGATCCTTGCCTGCGGCGCCGCCATCGTGCTCGCGCGAACACATTGGGGCCAGATGGTCTACGCGACCGGCGGCAATGAGCGCGCCGCGGGCTATGCCGGCATCGACACGCGCCGGGTGCGCTTCCTGTCGCTGGTCGCGTCCTCGCTTTGCGCGGCTTGTGCCGGGATCATCTATGCGGCCTATTTGCGCTCGTTCAATCCCGCGGCCGGACAATTGCGCGAGCTCGACGCCATCGCCTCCGTGATCGTGGGCGGCGGCTCGATCTTCGGGGGGCACGGCACGATCCTGGGGTCGCTCGCGGGCGCGGCTGCCATCACCCTGATCCGCGCATTGCTGTCGCTGCAGATTCTTCTGCCGAGCGGCGGCTCCTATGTGCTTCCGCAGCATTGGATGAACGTCTTCATCGGCTCGATTTTGATCCTCGCGGTGATCGCCGATATCTGGCTGCGGCAAGAGCACATCGTTTCACGCGCGATCACGGCCTTGCGACGCGGCTCGCGCCCGAGGGATGCAAGATGAACGCAAATTCCGAAACGCCGCTCATCGAGATGCGGAAGATCGACAAGGCGTTCGGGCCGGTGCGTGCGCTTTCAGGCGTCGATTTCCGCCTCGGAGCTGGTGAGATCCTCGGCCTTGTGGGCGACAACTCGGCAGGGAAATCCACCCTGATGAAGGTGCTCACCGGCGCCTACCGCCGCGACGGCGGAGAAATCCTCGTCGCAGGCGAGGCGGTCGATTTCGCAAGCCCTCGCGACAGCCGCGAGCGCGGCATCGAGATGATCTACCAGGATTTTGCGCTGTGCGGGAACATGGATGTGGGGCAGAACATCTTCCTTGGCCGCTGGCCGCGCCGTTTCGGGGTTTTTGTCGATCGGGCCCGCATGTATGGCGATGCGGCCAGGGTTCTCGATCGGCTCAAGGTCGACGTGAATTCGGTGCACGCGAAAGTCGAGAGCCTCTCGGGCGGGCGCCAGCAATCGGTCGCCATCGCACGCGCGCTTTCATTCGAGCCGAAGGTGGTGATCTTCGACGAGCCGACCGCGAACCTCTCCGTCATGGCGACCGCGAAGCTTCTCGAGACCATGGCGGAGCTGAAGCGCCAAGGCGTCGCGCAAGTCATCATCTCGCATCGTCTCACCGACATTTTCGAGGTCGGTGACCGGGTGATGGTGCTGAAGCGCGGCGTGAATGCGGGCGAGCGCCGCATCAAGGACACGACCGAGAAGGATGTGCTCGAGCTCATCGTCGCGGGTGCCGCGTGAGGTGCGCCCAAGGCGGAGGCGTGACGATAGGGAACAATCCCTTTGCTAGCAGCGAGGCAAAACAAAGGGCCGGACGATCGGCTAATCCGGCCTTCTTTTACATTGGATGAATATCGGCTATCCGACAGCGAGAGCGCGCACGACCGCGTCTGGCTCCCGATCAATGATGGTCAGTAAAACCCTTGCCGATGCTTCCGGCATGCGATGTCCCTGCTCCCAATTCTTTACCGTCGCCAAGCTGAAGCCAAACCGCAACGCAAATTCCCGCTACGACATGCCAAGCTTACTTCTCACGGCATGAACGTCGATACTCTGCGGCACCTTGACCTCACGCACGCGAGCACCGCCAACCTGGCCGCGCGCATACGCGACGGCCTCCGTCAATCCCTTACGGATCTTATCCCTCGCGCCCACAACCCCATGTTAATCCCTTCCTTCCAACTCGATCCGTCAGTTAAACCAATATTTGGAGTTCGGTTTTAAGGTTATCTACGCGACTTTCCGCTCCAAGCGGATGGCCTTGATCGAGCCGGCGCGCGCACGCACCTTCGCCAGGTCGTAATTGACCTGTAGGCGCAGCCAGAAATCGGCGTTGCTGCCGATCGACTTCTCCAATCGCAAGGCCATTTCCGGCGTGATGGCGCATCGGCCGTTGATGACCCGATGGAGCTGCTGGCGAGTCACGCCGAGCCCCTTGGCGGCTTGCGCAACAGAGAGGCCAAGCTCAGCGATTTCGTCCCTGATTCCGATGCCGGGATGTGGGGGGTTCTTCATCATCGCCAACTCTCCCTTCTTCAGTGGTAATCGATCAACTCGATCGCAGAGACCGCGCCATCATCGAACTGGAATACAATGCGCCAATTTGCGCGGACCGTGACGGACCAGTAACCCCGATATTCTCCCTTAAGAGAATGGAGTCGAAGGCTTGGAATATTGAGATCATCAATCGTTTTGGCGGCATCGAGATATGCCAAAATGATCGAGACGCGTTCAACCAAGTCTGGTCGGATCAGGCGGCGGTCATTGTCTTCAAATAGCCGTTTCAGGCCTTTGTGGCTGAAGCTGTCGATCATGGCTGTAACACGTAATACGACATGTTACCAAATACCGCGCTTCGGACAATCAATTTTCTGTCAATCCCACCTGCGGACCGCATCCTGCGCATGGCCGCCTCCGCATTAGTTTTCGTTCCGCCATGGCAAAGGCCTGTTTCCTAGTTGAAATCTCGCGTCCGCCGCGCTTCATGGAGCCATGAAATCCTCGATCGAGGCCGTCTACCACATCCGTTGCGAGGCCGGCGTCGTCGATGGGCGCGCCCGCGCGATCGCGGTCGAGCAAAGCGTCGAGATGCCGGTCGAGGGCATCGAGGATGAGTGCGTGCTCGACGAGATCGTGGGCGAGGTGCACGAAATCCGCGACCTCGGCAGGGGCCTATTCGAGGCGCGCATCGGCCTCAATGCGCAGACTACGGGCGACGACGCCGGCCAGCTCATGAACATGCTGTTCGGTAACGCGTCGCTTCTGGATGATGTCGCCTTGCATGATGCGATCTTGCCGCCCGAGATGCTCGCGGCCTTCGGCGGGCCGCGACAAGGCTTCGCCGAGCTCAAGGCGCGCGTCGGCGTTTCGCGTCGCGCGCTCACCTGCTCGGCGCTGAAGCCGCAAGGGATGGCCCCCGCCGCGCTGGCTGCGCTCGCGCGCCGCTTCGCGCAAGGTGGCGTCGACTACATCAAGGACGACCATGGTCTCGCGGAGCAGGCCTATTCGCCCTTTGCCGACCGCGTCGAGGCTGTCGCTACGGCGTTGCGGTCGGGCGGCTTCAACACGCGCTATGTGCCGAGCCTCACGGGCGATCTCGACACGCTTCGGCGCGAAATCGCCATCGCGCGTGAAAACGGCATCGACACGGTGATGCTCGCCCCCATTATCAGTGGCGTGTCGAACATGCTTGCCTTGGCGCGCGACAATCCGGATATGGCGATCCTTGCCCATCCGGCGCTGGGCGGCGCGGCCCGGATCGCCCCGCCCTTGCTCATCGGCAAGCTCTTTCGCCTCTTCGGAGCCGGTGCCGTGGTCTTCCCGAATTACGGGGGTCGTTTCGGCTATTCGCGCGAGACCTGCAAAGCACTGGCGCGTGCGGCGCTCGACGAATGGGGCAAGCTGCGCCCTTCGGTTCCGGTGCCTGCGGGCGGCATGAGGCTCGCGCGCGTCCCCGAGCTACTTGATTTCTACGGCGCCGAGGTGATGTTGCTGATCGGCGGCGATTTGCTCGCGGCACGCGAGCGGCTCGTCGAGGAGACAAAGGCTTTCGTGGCCAGTGTGGAAGGCTACGCTTATGGATGAGATGGCTTCTGAACCAAAAAGACAGGCCCATCGCGCCGCGCGCGGGCACCGCTGGGAGCAGGTCGAGCTTCGCCCCTACAAGGAAGATGAGCGCGCCCTCTTCAAGACGGTGTCGCGCCAGATCCTCTTCGGCGATCCCGATCTCGCCTGCGAGCTACGCTATTTCGAGGTCGCGCCGGGCGGCTTCTCGACGCTCGAGCGTCACGAGCACATGCATGCCGTGATGGTGCTTCGCGGGCGCGGCGAATGCCTCGTCGGGCGTGAGGTCCGAAAGATCGAGCTGCATGACCTCGTCACCGTGCCGCCCTGGACATGGCACCAGTTCCGCGCCGGCCCGCGAGAGCCGCTCGGCTTCCTGTGCATGGTCAACGCGCAACGCGACAAGCCGCAACTCCCGACTCCGGCCGATTTGACCGAGCTTTCCAAGGACAAAACCGTCGCTCGCTTTCTCGGCACAAATCCAGCGGCACCGTGAGCTCAATGACAGGTCTTGCGCACTTGCCTCGCGGTTAATTCTCCTCCCGGAACCGGAACCCCTTCATGGACATCCTGACCAATCCGTTTCGCCAGCTCCTCAAACGCGACCGCGTGCCTCTCGGCACCTGGGTGATGTCGGGCGCGACATCGACGGCGGAAGCTTTGGGCTCGCTCGGCTTCGATTGGATTCTCGTCGATATGGAGCACACGCCGATCGATGTGCGAGACGCCTATCACATTCTCCAGGCGCTTGCCGGAACGCCGGCGGCACCCATCGTGCGCATCCCGTGGAACGATCAGGTCCTGGTGAAGCGCCTCATGGATGCCGGCGCGCAGAGCCTCATGTTTCCTTTCGTGCAGAGCGTCGAGGAGGCCCGCGCGGCGGTTTCCTTCACGCGTTATCCCGTGCCTGGCGATCCCAACGCCGGCAGGCGCGGCTTTGCCGGCTTCCACCGCGGCAACCGTTACGGCACCGTGCCCGATTACGCGAGGCGCGCCAATGAGGCCGCCTTCGTCATCGTGCAGATCGAAACGCCGGAAGCCGCCTCGAAGCTCGAGGCCATCGCCACGGTCGACGGGGTCGACGCGATTTTCCTCGGCCCGGCCGATCTTGCCGCCAATATGGGGCATGTCGGCAACATGGAGGAGAGGAGCGTGCAGGCGAAGGTGGCCGAAGTGGCGAAGCGTTGCCGCGCAATCGGCAAGCCTTGCGGAATCATCGGTCCGACGCCGGAGATCGTCGAACGCTATATCGGCTATGGTTACGACTACGTCGCCATCGCATCCGACATGGGGATGATGATGGCGCAAGCGCGTGCCTTCATGGCAGCGGTCAAGCCTTCGCTCGCCAAAGCCTCCTTTGCCAAGAAGATGGCATGATGCTCTCGCGCGAAGCCGCATCGGGTTGATGGAGCCGCGATGATACGCGTCCTCGGCATCGAGACGAGCTGCGACGAGACGGCGGCGGCCGTCGTCGCGCTCAACGACGACGGGAGCCGTGAGATCGTCTCGAACGAGATCCTGTCGCAAATTTCGGCGCACGCCCCTTATGGGGGCGTGGTGCCGGAGATCGCCGCGCGCCACCATGTCGAGGCGCTCGACAAGATCGTGGCGCGCGCTCTCGCCAAGGCAAAGCTCACGCTGAAGGACGTCGATGCCATCGCGGTGGCGGCCGGCCCCGGCCTCATCGGCGGCCTCATCGTCGGCACCACGACCGCGAAGACCTTGGCGCTCGTGGCGAACAAACCCTTCATCGCGGTGAATCATCTGGAGGCCCATGCGCTCACCGCGCGCCTTACTCACGCAGTCGCCTTCCCATTCCTCCTGCTTCTCGCCTCGGGCGGCCACACGGCTTTGGTGGCGGCACGCGATGTCGGCAGTTACGTGCGTCTCGGCTCGACGCTCGACGACGCGATCGGGGAAGCCTTCGACAAGGCCGCGAAGCTTCTCGGCCTGCCTTATCCCGGAGGTCCTTCGGTCGAGAAGGCAGCCGAGCGCGGCGATCCGGAACGCTTCGATCTGCCTCGCCCTCTTCTCGGCCGGCCTGGATGCGACTTTTCGCTTTCGGGGCTCAAGACGGCGCTTCGGCTGAGCTGCGAACGCATCGCGCCGCTCACCGGGACGGATGTCGCGGATCTGTGTGCGTCGTTCCAGGCGGCGATCGTCGATGTCGTGGATGACCGGACGCGTCATGCGCTGAGCGCCATCGTGACGATGGGACACAAGCCGACCGCGCTCGTCGTTGCCGGTGGCGTCGCCGCGAATGGGCCGTTGCGCCTCGCCTTGTCGCGGATCGCCGCGGAGAGCGGCGTGAAATTCATCGCACCGCCGCTTGATCTGTGCGGCGACAACGCGGCGATGATCGCATGGGCCGGCGTCGAGCGCTTGCGGCGTGACATGACGGACGATCTCACCGCCCCGGCGCGCGCTCGCTGGCCTCTCGGCGAGGAGATCGAACGTACAGGACGCGCGGCCTCATGAACCTGTCCGCGGGAGTGGCCGTGATCTTCGGCTCGGGCGCCGCTCTTTCATGAGCGGGGCCGCTCCCGGCCCGATCGGTGTCGTCGGCGGTGGCGCCTTCGGCACGGCACTCGCGGTTGCGACGGCACGCACCGGCAAGCGTGTGGTCTTGTGGGCGCGCGATCCCGCGCAAACCGAGACGATGTCGCGTGAACGCGAGAACCGGCTGAGGCTTCCCGGCGTGCGCCTCGACGAGGCGATCACGCCGACATCGGCAATCGAGGCGCTCGAGGGCGCGCAGATGCTTGTCATCGCGGTGCCGGCGCAAGCCTTGCGAGGCGCGTGCGAGGCGCTTGCGAGCGTGGTGCGAGAACCGCTCTCGGCCATCGTCTGCGCCAAAGGCATCGAGCGCAAGACGAAGACCTTCATGAGCGACATCGTGAGGCAGGTGTTGCCGCGCGCGATCCCCGCGATCTTGTCGGGGCCGAGCTTCGCGCAGGATGTGGCGCAAGGGCTGCCCACGGCCGTGGTGATCGCGGCGGAGGATGCGGCGCTCGCGAGCAAGCTCGCCGGCGCCTTGTCGTCGCGTGCGCTGCGGCTCTATCACACGACCGACATTCGCGGCGTCGAGATCGGCGGAGCGGCGAAGAATGTGGTCGCGATCGCGGCCGGGATCGTCGAAGGGCGCCGGCTCGGCGACAGCGCCAGGGCCGCGCTCACGGCGCGAGGCTTCGCGGAACTTCGCCGTTTCGCTGCCGCACATGGAGCGAAGCCCGAAACCCTGATGGGGCTTTCGGGGCTCGGCGACTTGATGCTTTCGACCTCGACGCCGAAATCGCGCAACTTCGCGCTCGGCCTCGCGCTCGGGCGCGGTGAGGCGCCCGACATCGCGGCTCATGGAAAGCTCGCCGAGGGCGCGTTCACGGCAAGTGCGCTCTGCGAGATGGCGCGCCTCGCCGGCCTCTCCATGCCGGTCAGCGATTGCGTGGCGGCAATCCTCGAGCGAAAGCTCTCGATCGAGGATGCCGTGGACGCGCTCATGAATCGTCCCGTGAGGTCGGAGGAGTGAACGGTTTTGCGCCGCACCTCTTCCCCTGCCTGAATATCGGCTACGATCGCGCCAATTCGCCGAAGGGAGCAATGTCTATCATGCTCGATGCCTCGTCCCGCCTCGCGATTCTTGTTCTTTGGCTCGGTCTTGCCGCTTGCAATCAGGAGGCTCCGCCGCCTACCACCGCGACGCCTTCCGGCTATGCGACGCAATCCTTCACGCCTTCGGGTTTCACGCTTCCGCAAGGCGCAGGCTGCGAGGGAGACGTCTCGCGCTTTCGCGCCGTGATGAACAATGATTACCAGACCGGCAACGTGAAGCTTTCGGTGTACCAGCAGGTCAGCGACGCCATCGACAAGGCGGATCATCTTTGCGCCTCCGGCAACGGGGCTCAGGCAAGTGCCTTGATCCGCTCGACGAAGTCGCGCTTCGGCTATCCTTGAGGTTGATGGCGTGTCGGAAACGGGCGCAAAATTGCGGCTCGGCACACGGGGCAGCCCGCTCGCGCTGGCGCAAGCCCATGAGCTGCGCCGCAGGCTCGCAGAGGCGGGCCCGGTGGCTGCCGAACAGGTCGAGATCGTCGTCATTCGCACGAGCGGCGACCGCATCACCGATCGCTCGCTCGCTGAGGCAGGCGGCAAGGGGCTCTTCACCAAGGAACTCGACGAGGCGTTGCTCGATCGGCGGATCGATATCGCCGTGCACTCCGCGAAAGATCTGCCCACACTGATCCCGCCTGGAATCGCCATTGCGGGCTATCTTCCGCGCGAGGATGCGCGCGACGCGCTCATTGCGCCGCGCTTCGGTGGCCTCGACAAGCTTCCCGCGGGCGCGCTCATCGGCACGGCCTCAGTGCGCCGCGAGGCGCAGCTCAAGCGCTGGCGCCCGGACATCGAGATTCGGCTCATGCGCGGCAATGTGGACACGCGCTTGCGCAAGCTCGCCGAAGGCGAATGCGACGCCACGCTTCTGGCGCTCGCCGGTCTGAAGCGGCTCGGCCGGGAGAACGAGGCGACCGAGATCCTCGACATTGCCCGTTTCATCCCCGCCGTCGGCCAGGGCGCCATCGCGATTACGACGCGCACCGAGGACGAGCGCCTCGTGTCGCGGCTCGCTCCCGTTCTCGACAAGCCGACCGAACGCGCGCTCGCGGCCGAACGCGCCTTTTTGAACAAGCTCGACGGGTCTTGCCGCACGCCCATAGCCGGGCATGCGGTGCTGGCGGGCGGCCGCTTGCGATTTTGCGGCCTCGCGCTGAAACAGAACGGGACGAACGGGGTCGAGGTCTCTCGCGAAGGCGCGGCCGAGGAGGCCGAGCAGCTCGGCGCCGATGCCGCGGGCGAGCTTCTCGCGCGGCTAGTGCCGGGAATCCTCGCGGCGCGCGGGTGAATGGAAGCGCAAGCCGACAGGCTTTTGAGGCAAGGCGAGCCGTGAGGGTCCTCGTGCTTCGCCCCGAGGCCGTAGGGGCGCGCACCGCGCGTGCCTTGGCGCGGCGCGGCCACAAGGCCCTCCTGGCTCCGCTTCTCGAGATCGCGCCCGTCCGTGACGGGAGCCTGCCTGCTGCGAGGAGAAGACAGACTCACGGCGCGGTAATTGCGGCAAGCCCGCACGCGCTCGCGCTCCTTGATGCCGAAACCCGGGTGAGGATCGCCGGGCTGCTCGCCCTGGTGGTGGGCACCCGCACGGCCCACGCCGCCAGGAAGGTGGGGCTGCGTACGCCCGGGCGAGCTTACCGCACAGCAGGCGAGCTTGCGGCTTCACTTGCCGAGCGTGCGCCTCGAGGTCGGCTTCTTTATCTTGCGGGTCGCGACAGGCGCCCGGAGATCGAGCGCGCCTTGCGTCGAGAAGGACGAAGCTTCGACCTCGTCGAGGTTTATGCCGCGACCATCCTGCCCGCTTTCCCCCCCGAAGCGGCGAAGGCGCTCAGGCGCGGCGAGGTCGACGCCGTTCTGCACTATTCGGCGCGTTCCGCCAGCGCCTATGTGGCGCTCGCAAAGGCAAAGCGGCTTTTGCAGCGAGCCCTTGCTCCGCGTCAGCTCTGCCTGTCGCAGGCCGTCGCCGCTCCCCTCGTTGAGGTTGGTGCAAGCCGGGTGGAGGTTGCCGGGGCGCCCAGCGAGGCTAGCCTTCTTCGCCTCTTGGCGGATCCGATCGGTCTTTCGCGCAGACCGGCTTGACCGTGGTACAAAACCAGGCATCGCGGTATCTGAGCGTCACATTTCGCCCTCGGGCATCCAGCTTTTGCGCACTGGAACCATACATCAAGGTCATGCTTTAGGGTGGCCGGCGGTCTTGCGGCGCGACGGTGTGCCGTCATCCGGTCCGATAAATGATAGGAAAAAGCCTCACCATGGCTTTATTGATGTGCGCTTTCGCTGCGGACCAGGACAGGTGATCACCGTATGAGCGACACGGACCGACCCGGGACGTCCCCCGAACCAGGCGTGGCGAAAGCACGGGCGCGCCGCAGCCGCGTCGCAAGCCAAGCTGTGCCGCCAAAGGCCGTCGAAGACGCTTCCGACATTGGGCCCAAGCTCGACCCCGGCCCCGCAGACAAGCCCGAAACCAAGCCGGTGACGTCCGACTCGGAGCCAGCGTTCGACACGGATCGGGCAAGCCGCAAGGAAGTTCCGGACGCCCTCTCCACGCCGACCGACCTCAAGGAGGAGACCGCGCCCCCACCTGACGAAGTGCGGACGCCGGGGCATGGCGCGCCGAAACCGGAAGCACGGGAAACGGCCTCGCCCTGGCGTCACGTCGGGCAAGAACCACCGTCTCCGGCTTCGCCGCCATCGCCACCGAAAAGCGCACGCACGCTCGCGCTCGCCGCGCTCCTGCTGTCCCTCATAGTTCCCGGCGCGCTCTTCGCTTACCTTGCGGCGAGCGGCATTTTCGATCGGGTTCCGGAGCGGTTGGCGCAGGTTGAAAGCGCGGTCGATACAATGCGCGCCACCCCATCCACCAAGCCTGAGGTCACGCGGGCCGATTTCGACAAGCTCGCCGGACGCGTCGATGCGCTCGAGAAGGCGCTTGCCGCGCAAGGCCAGCGCCCCTCTCCCGCCACTTCGCTCGAAGCTCTCGCGGGGAGAGTCGATGCCGCCTCGCGCGACGCCAAGGAAGCCTTGGCGGTTGCGAAAAGCGCCGCCGATTCGGCGAATGGCGCCCAGCCGGCGGCGGCGCGTCTCGCCGAGGTCGAGAGCAAGCTCACCGTGCTCGAAAAGGACCTGGCAAGGCTCGAGCAATCGGTTGCGGCGCGACCGAAACCAGACGCAAACGCGCCCTCCATCCTCGTCATGGCACGCGCGATCGAGGCCGATTTGAATCGAGGCTCCCCATACGCAGGCGAGCTCGACGCGCTCTCCCGGCTCGGTGCCGATTCGAAGCTCGTAGATGCCTTGCGGCCCTTCGCTGAGAAGGGAGCGCCCTCCCCGGCTTCGCTTGTCGTCGATTTCGAGAACGAGCTCGAAGCCGCGCGGGAAAAGGTTGCCGAAACGAGCCAACCGGCGAATTGGTGGGACCGTCTCCTGGCCTTCGTTGGGCGGATCGTGCGGGTGCGTCACGTCGGCATCGACGAGGCGGGCTCGCCGGCGGCCACGGTCGAGGCGGCCTTGATGCGCGGCGATATCGGGGCCGCGCGTGATGCCTGGGAGGCCTTGCCTGTTTTCGAGAAGGGCGCCACACCGCATTCGGGCGCACGCATCAAGGCGTTGGCCGAGGCTTCCGCGGCCGCTCGGCGCATCAGCACGGGCGCGCTCGATGCCATCCGGCGCTCGAGCAGCACCGATAGTGGCGGTTGATCCGCAATGTGGCGCATCCTCTTTTTCCTCACCGCGACGCTCGTCTTGGCGTTCCTGTGCATCTTCGTGGTCGAGCAGCACGGGCTCGTGTCCCTGTCGCTCGGCTCGCGCGTTTATGAAACTTCGCTCGGGGCGATGCTCCTGGCGCTGCTTGTCGCGGCCGTGGCGCTTTATGTCACCATTCGCCTTCTGCTTTTCGTCTTCCGCTTGCCGTTTTTGACTTTCGCCCTTTCTCGCAGGCGCCGCGAAGCCAAGGGCCATGCGGCCATCTCGAAGGGGCTCGTCGCCGTCGCCTCCGGTGATCTCAATGCCGCGGCGCGACATGCGCAGGCGGCGGAACGCCTTGCCGGCCACGAGCCTTTGGCGCTCTTGCTCAAGGCGCAGGCTGCCCAGCTCCACGGCAATCGCGCCGCGGCGAAAGAAGCTTTCGCGCGCATGTCCGAGATCGGCGACACGCGCGGCCTTGGTCTGCGCGGCCTATTCGTCGAGGCAAGGCGCAGAGGCGATCACGCCGATGCGCATAAGCATGCGGCCGAGGCGGCTGCGCTCGACGTGTTCCTGCCTTGGGCGCATGAGGCCAATCTGATCGCGCAATGCCAGGCGCGCGATTGGATGGCTGCCCTCGCGACGCTCGAGCGCAACCATCGGCTCGGTGCGACGAGCGTGGACGAGATGAGGCGCGCCAAGGCAGCGCTCCTGGCGGCGCGCGCGCTCGATTTGCGCGGTGAGCAACCCAAAGAAGCGCTCGAGACTGCGATGAAGGCGTTGAAGATAGATCGCGCGCTCACGCCCGCGGCTGTCACGGCAGCTTCCGTGCTCATCGATGAGGGGCGACCGCGGCGCGCGGCGCGCATCCTTGAAGCCGCCTGGCAGAGAAACCCTCACCCGGATCTTGCCGAAATTTATCTGAAACTCTCGCCCGGCGCATCCGCGGCCGAGCGCGCAAAATCGATCGCCAAACTCACGGCGTTCAAGCCCGAGCACGAGGAATCGCTTGTGGCACGTGGACGGGCACTTTTCGCCGCACGCCAATTCGAGGAAGCGCGGCAAGCGCTTGCGCCTTTGACAGAAGGGCGGCCGACCGCGCGCATCTGCCTTCTGATGGCCGAGATCGAGGAAGCCGAACACGGCATGACCGGACTTGCTCGCGAGTGGCTCGCTCGCGCCGCCCATGCGCCACGCGATCCGGCCTGGGTCGCGGACGCGACAAGCTTTCCACAATGGGCGCCCTTCTCGCCTGAAAGCGGACGCATCGGCGTTCTGGTCTGGGAACATCCACCCGAACGGCTGCATGTGCTCCCGGGTCCCACCAAGGCGCTTCAGCACGTCGACGCGCCGCCGCTTACGCCACCGCCTACCGCTGTCCCGGCGGCCCCGGTGCTTCCGGCGCCGGGAGCGCCAGAGGGCGCCGTTCCAAGCCCCAATGGCAAAGAGCCGCCTGCTCGATCGATCCCGCACGAGGGCGCGGAGTCTCTCGCCGATCCTTCGGAGGCCCGAGCCTTGCCGGGACATGCGGACGAGATCGTGGTCGGGCCCGAAGATTCGGCGCCGGCGAGCGAAGCTGGCGAAGCGTCCGGTGTCAGAAACGATACGAGCGTCTCCCAAGATGCACACAACAACCTGGCATCCGCGAACCGGATCGAGAAAGTGGCGTTTCCGCTCGAGCGAGCGCCCGATGATCCCGGAGCGGAAGCTTCCGATGCAAAAGGGCTGTGGAGGCGCCTAACCGAATGAAGGTCTTTCGACCATTTCCTTTCCGCGCGCCTCGCTGATGAGCTTGCCGGCGCTCGCGGAAGACCCCGCGATCAAACCCCTGATCGAAAAGGCGAGCGGTTGGTTCTCTTCGCTGCGCGATCGTCTTTGCGCCGAGTTCGAGCGGATCGAGGCGCAGGCGCATGGCCCGTTTGCCACTGGAGCCGAGACGGCCGGGCGCTTCAAACGGGAGCCTTGGCGGCGGACCAATCATGATGGCGCGCCGGGCGGCGGCGGCGTAATGGCGCAGCTCAAGGGAAGGGTATTCGAGAAAGTGGGCGTGCATGTGTCGACCGTGCACGGCACGTTCTCGCCAGAATTTGCAAGACAGATGCCGGGTGCCGAAACGGATCCGAATTTTCTCGCGACGGGCCTCTCCTTGATCGCCCATCCATGGAATCCGCACGCGCCGACCGCGCATATGAACACGCGCCTCGTGATCACCACACGGGCCTGGTTCGGTGGCGGGGGCGATCTCACGCCGATGCTCGAACGGCGCCGGTCGCAAGAGGATCCCGACGCGCTCGCGTTTCACGCGGCCATGCGTCGGGCTTGCGAGCGGGGCGGCATGACGGCCTCATATGTACTTTTCAAAAAATGGTGCGACGAATATTTTCTCCTGAAGCACCGAGGCGAGCCGCGCGGCATCGGAGGGATTTTCTTCGACAATCTGTGGTCGGGGAATTCCGAAGCCGATTTTTCCTTCGTTCAGGCGGTCGGCATGGAGTTCCTCGACGCCTACCCTCGAATTCTTCAGGCCAACATCGAAAAGCCCTGGAACGAAGCGGAACGCGAGGAGCAGCTCATTCGGCGCGGGCGATATGTCGAATTCAACCTGCTTTATGATCGAGGAACGATCTTCGGCCTCCGGACTGGAGGCAGTGTGACGGCTATCCTTTCTTCCTTGCCCCCTAGCGCGAAATGGCCGTGATTCCGATCAACTCGGAAAAATAAAGGAGTGGCTACGCATCGGGAGCGGGCCATGGTTCGGCGGAGAGGATTGGCGCCACCGTGACCTGGTCAGCATATTTTGGGCGTGCTCGTGATAAAGCGATTGAAAACTCTATTGCTCAACGAAATTTAAAAAGCTGTCTATCGTTAAACGAGAGCCGGCTTAGTGAACTTGCGGCACGACCTCTTCGGTGGAGCGCACTGCTTCCCCGACGTCGTCGCCCACCTCCGTCAGCCGATCGCCGAGTGTCTCATGCGCCGAGCCCGAGACGGCCGTCAGCGGGGCCGTGATCGCGAGTGCCGCGGCCGCGCCGATCGTCGTGCCGGTGCTCGCCGCGACCCTGCCGATCCGTTCACCGAGCTCCGGGCCGTCCTCGTCAATGGTTTGCCCTTCGACCAGGCGCTCACCGATGAGACGGACGACTTCCGGGCTCGAGGCGAATTTTGAGTGCTTGAGCTCGTCGTCCGATTTGAGTTTCGTGAGGTCGAAGACCTTTATGCCCTCCTGCGCCAAAAGCTCGCGGTACGGCTCAGCCTCCGGGTTTATGGCGCCCAAGCGCGCGACATTTCCCCAGAAGTGCTGCGAGGCGGCGAGCGCCCAGTCGTCCTGGGACACGAAAAGCGAGAAATTCGTCGAAGCGGCTTTGATATCGGAGATTTGAGTTCGGAACACGTCGATGTCGACGTCCGGGGCGGCCAGCATCACGGCGGCGATCTTTTTCGGCAAGCCCCGATTTCGGATGCTCATTTGCCGGAGCGCTTCGATCGCGACCCAATTTCCCATCGAATGGGCAAGAATCTCGATTTCTCCGACGCGGGGATCTTTTGCAAGCGCCTGCAACACGTCCTCGAGCGCGTTTCGCGAATAGGTCGCGCTTTCGCGATCATAAGGGTAGGCGAAAAACTTGCCGCGCGAAGGCCAGGTGAAAAGCAAGGGCACGGCCTTGGCCCGTGAATCATGCATGATTTGGGCAAAACGGTAAACGGCCTCGTCGAACCGGTTGTTGTAGCCGTGAACGAAGATGAGTACCCGTCTTTCCCCGCTCTTGGCGAGAAGCGCGTGCAAATGCGCGCTCACCATCGGCAGGTCCAGCGCGTCGGCCCTCGTCGTGACGAATTCCCGCGACGGATCGGCGGGGAGGCGGGCGGGCCATTGCACATCGCCGATCTTGCGCTGCGAATCGGGCGGCAGCGATACCGCGATGTGGGCGAAGGAGAGGTTGTGAGCCCGCTCTCCCGTGAACATCTCGCCGACCTTCGCGCCCTTGGAGCTGCGAGTCGTCGCGACGAGAAGCTCGACTTCGCTCGTCCCGGGGGCCATCGCCTGCGTCGGAACGAGGACGTCGCGCACCGAAGTGCCACAAGCTCCAAGCAGCGTTCCGATGACCAGAAGCATCAAGATGCAAGGACGAGGCCCAAACCCGCTTCGGTTCTCGAGCGGTGTTGCCGACCGGCTCCGGTATTCCAGAGCGCTCTTCAACTTATCTTCCGGCAAGGTGGCCACCCCATGCATCCCGTTCCCGGGCTTCCCATTCTCGTGACTGTTCCCTAGCATTGCTCCGAGCGGGTCACGAACTGCTTTGGATTATCCGATGATACTCGAGGCGCAAAGCGCGATCGAACTCGTTGATGCGGGAGGCGCCGCTTTCGCGCGACGGCGATGAGCGGCAAATCATTCGCCTCGACCGGCGATCTTGGACCCAAGAAAGTCACTTTCGACGAGATCGGGGAGCGGCTTTACGCCTACACGGCCGAGGGGGACCCCAATACCGGCGTCATCGTCGGGGACGACGCTTGCGCCGTGATCGATGCGCAGGCGACGCCGAGCATGGCGCAGGACGTGATCGCCCGCATTTGGGACGTGACCGACAAGCCTGTGAAATACGTCGTGCTCTCGCATTATCACGCAGTGCGGGTTTTCGGCGCCTCCGCCTATGCCGGAGCGACGATCATCGCGAGCGACGCGACACGCGGCCTCATCGTCGAACGCGGCGAAGCCGACAAGGCATCCGAAATGGGCCGTTTCCCGCGCCTCTTTCAAGGGGCGGATTCGATCCCGCCGGGGCTCACCTGGCCGCATATCACCTTCCCGAGCGAGATGACGCTTTGGCTCGGCAAGCGCGAAGTGCGGCTCGCCCATATCGGAAGGGGGCACACGGCTGGCGACATCATCGCCTTCGTGCCGGACGCCAACGTCGTTTTCTCAGGCGATCTCGTGGAATTCCATTCGGCCTGTTATTGCGGCGACGCGCATCTCCAGGATTGGCCCGCGACTCTCGGGCGCCTTGCCGCGCTGGAGCCTCGCGCCCTCGTGCCGGGACGCGGCGCGGCCCTGCCGACGCCGCAGCAGGTCAAGGAGGGAATTGCCTTGACGCGCGAGTTTCTCGAAGCGCTCTTCGGCGCGGCCAAATCATCCGTCGCGAAAGGGTTGAGCCTGAAGGAATGCTTCGCCGCCACAAGAGAAGCGATGGACAAGCGCTTCGGGGATTTCGCGATCTATGAGCATTGCCTCCCTTTCAACGTCGCGCGCGCCTATGACGAGGCGAGCGGTATCGCGCATCCGGTGATCTGGACCGCGGAACGCGACCGCGAGATGTGGGAAAAGCTGCAGGGCTGAACTCGAACTCCATGGCGGAGCGAAAACCCGTTTTTCAATTCGCCTATCGCCGCTCGCCGGATCAGGACAGGCGCGAGCCTGTCCGGCACCGCGTGATCATCGTCGGCGCGGGGCCTGTGGGGCTCTCGCTTGCGATCGATCTTGCGCAGCGCGGCGTCGCGGTCCTTCTTCTCGACGATGCGGACCGGATCGGGGAGGGCTCGCGCGGCATCTGCTACGCCAAGCGCACGCTCGAAATCTGGGACCGGCTCGGGGTCGGTGCCCCCATGGCGGAGAAGGGCGTCACCTGGCGGCGCGGCAAGGTCTTCCAGGGATCGGACCTTCTTTACGAATTCGACCTTCTTCCCGAGGGAGGGCACAAGCGCCCTGCCTTCATCAACCTGCAGCAATACCATGTCGAGAACCTCCTCGTCGGGCGCGCCGCTTCCCTGCCCGGCGTCGAATTGCGCTGGCGCAACAAGGTCACCGATGTGACGGACATTGCGGGCGGCGTGGAGCTCGCCATCGCGACACCGGACGGGCCTTACGCCTTGCGCGCCGATTGGGTGATCGCCTGCGACGGCGCGAATTCGACCTTGCGCAGGCGGCTCGGCATCGCGTTCGCCGGCGAGACCTTCGCGGATCAATTTTTGATCGCGGACGTCAAGATGCATGCCGATCTGCCGACCGAGCGGCGCTTCTGGTTCGATCCGCCCTTTCACGAGGGCCGCTCCGCGCTCATGCACCGCCAACCCGAGGATGTCTGGCGCATCGATCTGCAGCTTGGGCCGAAGGCCGATGCCGAAAGGGAGAAAGCGCCCGAGAGGGTTCGGCCGCGCTTGGCCGCGATGCTCGGCCATGACGAATTCGACCTCGAATGGGTCTCCGTCTACCGCTTCCAATGCCGACGCATCGAGAGTTTTTTTCATGGCAGGGTCGTGTTCTGCGGTGATAGCGCGCATCAGCTCTCGCCCTTTGGCGCACGGGGCGCGAATTCAGGGGTCCAGGATGCCGAGAACCTCGCCTGGAAGCTCGCGCTCGTGCTCGCGAAAGGGGCGCCGCAATCCCTGCTCGCGAGCTATGATCTCGAACGCGGGCAGGCTGCCGACGACAATATTCGTCATTCGACCCGCTCGACGGATTTCATCGCGCCCCACAGCGCGCAGGAAGCGCGCTTGCGCGATGCCACGCTCGCGCTTGCACGCCACGCGGATTTCGCCAAGCGCATGGTGAATTCCGGCCGTCTCTCGAGCGCAAGCGTCTATGACACGCCGCTCTCGACGCCCGATACGGAGCGATGGCAAGGGGGCGTGCCGCCCGGCGCCGCGATGCAGGACGCGATGTTGAGGCGTGGGGGTGAAAGGCTCTACCTCACCGAAATCGTCGCGCCACGCTTCACCCTGCTTTACGTGCAGAACGGCGCGATCCCATTTGTGCCCGCCTCGGTCGACATCGTGCAGATCAGTGCGACGGATCGTGACCCATCGGTTCTGCATGACGAGCAAGGTCAATTCGCCGCCCGTTACGATGCGACGCCGGGCTCGGCCTATCTGTTGCGGCCGGACGGACACGTGGCGGCGCGCTTCCGGCACGCGAGCGAAGCGGGAATCGAGGCGGCGCTGAGCCGCGCTTGCGCGAAGAGCTGATGCGCAAGGGCGAACTCCGGCAGCCGCAGGGCTTTGCCGGAACGGACATCACGCGCTACGCTTACCCATGCCGCTCGATACCGCCTCCCGCTTTGCCGATCCCGATGCGGCTTACCGGCTCATCGTGGACGCTCACCGTGGGCTCGCCGACGAGGAGAGCCGAAGGCTCGATGCCGCGCTCGTCTTGCTCCTCGCCAACCAGATCGGTGATCTCGAGGTGCTGCGCGAGGCGCTGGCGCTTTCGCGCGAAGCGATCGCGCCTGCAAAAGCGAAGGCAGAGCCTTGAACTTCCCTCGACAGCCCATCCGTCGATCAGCGATTCTCAGATCCAGCTTTCGCTGACGCTCTCCAGGAGATCTCGATGTTCAAGAACATTCTCGTGCCCGTCGATATCGGCGAGGTGGATGTGGCAAAGCCCGGTTTCGACGAGGCGGTCGAGCTCGCGAAGCTTGGCGGGGGTGTGCTGCGGCTCATCCATGTGCGCTCGCCCGTGCCTTACGCCATGAACGAATATATTCCGGCCGAATATTACGACACCGATGAAAAGGCCGCGCTGAACGCGCTCGAAAATCTCGGCGCAAAGCTCGACCTGCCGAAAGGTCGCGTCACGGCGATTTCGCCTTTCGGCAGCGTGTATGACGAAGTCCTCAAGGAAGCCGCGCGGATGAATGCCGATCTCATTGTCGTCGGATCGCACCGGCCGGATTGGAGCACGTATTTCATCGGCTCGAACGCGTCGAACATCGTGCGCCACGCCAAATGCTCCGTGCTCGTGATGCGCCCCCCTGGCACGCCTGCGGCCTCCCTTTGAAACAGCCATCGCGCGCATGCGTGAAGCGTTGACGGCCCTTTGCGTCACGGAAATCGCGTAATGAAAAACCTTCTCACCGATGTTGCCGGCATCCGCGTCGGCTCGGCGCATGATGCGCGCCTCGCCTCGGGCGTGACGGTCGCGTTCTTCGAGGAGCCGACAATCGCATCGGTGTCCGTCTCCGGCGGTGCCCCGGCCGGGCGCGACCTCGAATGCCTCGCGCCGGAGGCCCGCGTCGAGCGCATCGATGCGATCGTGCTTTCAGGCGGCTCCTCCTTCGGGCTCGATGCGGCGTCAGGTGCGCAGGCCTGGCTGCGCGAGCGTGGGCGCGGTGTGCCGGTGAGAGGCACGCGCGTGCCGATCGTGCCGCAAGCGATCTGCTTCGACCTGCTCAATGGCGGCGACAAGGAGTGGGATCGCTACCCGCCCTATCGCGATCTCGCCTACGCGGCTTGCGAGAGCGCCGGTCACGAGGTCGCGCTCGGCAGTGTCGGCGCGGGCTTTGGCGCCACGACCGTGAACCTCAAGGGCGGGCAAGGCTCGGCGAGCGCGCGCACGCCTTCGGGCCATAGGGTCGCGGCGCTCGCGGTGGTGAACGCCATCGGCTCGGCCGTGATCGGCGAGGGCCCGCATTTTTGGGCGGCGCCTTTCGAGCATGGCGACGAGTTCGGCGGGCTCGGAACGCCTTCGCGCCTCAAACCCGAGGATCGGGCGCTTGCCTGGAAGGGAGGGCTCGAATTCGCCACGACGATCGCGATCGTCGCGACCGATGCGACATTGACGAAAGCCGAGGCGAAACGCCTCGCCATCGTTGCACAAGGCGGCTTGTCGAAAGCGTTGCGGCTCGCCCATGCGATCTTTGATGGCGATGTCGTATTCGCGGCCGCGACCGGGCGCGGCGCTTTGCGCAATCCGCCTCGTGACCTCGTCGAGATCGGCGCGCTCGCCTCGGACTGTCTGGCACGCGCGGTGGCGCGCGGCGTCTATGAGGCGGCCGCGCTCCCCTTCAGGAACGCGCTCCCGGCTTGGCGCGACAAATTCGCAAATTTTGCCCGATGAGAGGCATTCGCTCAGGCCGAGTTCAGCCAGTTCAGATGCACCGGGTAGCCCTCGCCCTCGAGGAGATTGAGCGTCTCTTGCAGTGGCAGCCCGACCACGTTCGAGGGTGAGCCGATGAGCTTCAGCACGAAAGCGCCGGCCTTGCCCTGGATGGCATAACCGCCGGCCTTCCCGCGCCATTCGCCGCTTGCGAGATAGGCGTCGAAATCGGCTCGCGAGAGGCGCTTGAACCTCACCCGTGTTTCCACGAGGCGCTCGCGCCGCGCATTTTTTGGCGTGATCAGGCAAATGCCGGTGAAAACCTTGTGGGCGCGTCCCGAGAGAAGGCGAAGACAAGCTGCCGCCTCGTCGACGAGCTCGGGTTTGGGCAAGATGCGCCGGCCGACCGCGACCACCGTGTCGGCCGCAAGCACCACCGCGGCTTGGCCGTCCCCCTTGAGCCGCGCGATTTTCGCCGCGGCCTCCGCTTTTTCGCGCGCAAGCCGTGTCGCCAGACTGCGCGGCGCCTCGCCCTTGCGCGGCATTTCGTCGAGATCGGCGGGAATCATCTGATCGGGCGTGACGCCGATTTGTTCGAGAAGCTGCAAGCGTCGAGGGGAGGCGGAGGCCAGGATCAAGGAGGGCCTCGGAGCTGTGGTCACGCGATAAATCCTCAGCCTGATCGCCTAAGGCCGCAAGCCGGCCAAATCACCTGACGCGGCAACATCGCTTCTAGGGCAAGATCACTTGAAACGGTAAGTGATGCGCCCTTTCGTCAAATCGTAAGGCGTCATCTCGACCAGAACCTTGTCGCCCATCAGCACGCGGATGCGGTTCTTGCGCATCTTGCCGGCCGTGTGGGCGACGATCTCATGATCGTTCTCGAGCTTCACGCGGAACATGGCATTCGGCAGCAGCTCGGTGACCATTCCGGGAAATTCCAGGAGCTCTTCTTTCGACATCAACATCCTTTCATTGAGGGCGCGCCTCTTCGGCATGCGCCTGACATCGGCTTCAATCGCTCGTGTTTCGGCCCCGACAAATGTCCCCATTTGTCGGAAAAAGCCTGGCCACAACTTCACAAATATTGTGGATCCATTCCGGCGGAGCGGGACCATCCGCCGGAAACGATCCACTAGAGCATGATCCGCGAAAATGGAAACTATTTTTGCGCCCTCGAGCCCGGGCCGGGACGCGACTTTCCTGCCTGGCGCCAAATCGGAGCGGAACCCGGAATACGTGCTCGATCTGCGTAGTCTTGATGGGGTGGAGTCAGCGCAGACGGATGAAAGCCGATGTTGTTCACATCCCGCGCCTTTTGGGCCGCCCTTTCGAGCGCTCTTCAGATGACGCGTGACGCGCACCTGATCGTTACGGCCAGAACTCCCATCCTCGCGAAGGCCGCGCTCACCGCAAATCGAGGGCTCGATCCGGAAATCGCCGAGATGGCAAGCGAGAAGCTCATTGCATTCGTCGAGGGTGCGGCCGGTGCGCAACAGGGGCTTGCCCGGCTCGCGGCCGGCATGTTCGCGGGCGAGAGCTTGCCCAAGCTCATGCGCCGAGCGGAGGCGATCGGTCTTGCGGCTTGCCGTCCGGCGCGCCGGCGCGTCAGGGCGAATGCCAAACGACTGAAAGCCGATAGAAAAGTGCTCGACGGGGCTTTTACGCGAAGCGAGTGAGGATTGCGGTTGAAAAGTGCGGGCCGGCCTCAATGGGCCCAAAGGCCGGCCCTTCAGCTTGTCGCCTATAATGAGGGAGGCGGCTTGCGTTCTCTTTTTTACGCCTTTCGCGAGAGGTCGAAAACGTCTCTTTCGTGTTAGGCAAGGCGAGGCAGGAAATCAGCTCCGCCCGGCGATTTCGGGGGATCGGATCGCACTCCACCTCCCTCCCCCCGCGAAGCGGCGGGGAGGGTACTGGCGGGGGAGCTGATGAAGGACACCACCCTCGAAGGCAAGCGCACTCCACCGCAGGAGGCGATGAGGCACGCCGCGAACGACGACCGCTTTCGTATCTGTGCAACCGGGTTGATGGTCGACATTTTAGACCGGGCTGATCCCCGACAGTTTGGGGGCGTGTTCCGCCGCTTCGCGGGGGGAGGGGGCGCTCACCAGCCCGAACGCGCACCCCCGAACGCACAAGCTCAGCTCGGCTCAGGTCAGCTCGGGTTCTCCTGCCCGGTGGCCGGCTCGCCGGCGAGCCGCTCCTCTTTCCAGGCCTGATCGAGCGAGCGATAACGGCGCACGCTGAGCGGGATCATGGCCAGGTAAATGAGGGTGATCGCCGCCAGCGTCACGAAGGTGAAGTTGAGAACGAGCGTGACGAACAAGACGATCGCCAGGAAGACGAAAAGCACCTTGTCGCGCGTGACGGATGTGCCGAGCGTCTTACCCGCATAGATCGGCAATTCGCTGACCATCAGGAACGCGATCACCAGCACATAGGCGACTGCGAAGGGCACGAAGCCGGGAACGTCGCCGAAGCCGAGCTTCAGGAGGTATAGCGGGAGCATGCCCGTTATGGCGCCGGCGGGCGCGGGCACGCCGGTGAAGAAATTCTTCTTCCAATCGGGGCGGGAGAGATCGTCGAGCGCGACGTTGAACCGAGCGAGCCTCAGCGCCATGGCGGTGGCGAAGACGAGCGCCGCGAGCCACCCGAGCGAACGCGCCGCGTGCAAGAGCGTGCCGTAGAGGATCAGCGCCGGCGCCACGCCGAAATTCACGAAATCGGCGAGCGAATCGAGCTCCGCCCCGAAGCGCGAGGTGCCGCGCAACAAGCGCGCGACCCGCCCGTCGAGGCCGTCGAGCACGGCGGCCGCGACGACCGCGATCACCGCGAGGTTCACCCTGTCTTCGTAAGAGAAGCGGATCGCCGTGAGGCCGAGGGCGAGCCCGAAGAGCGTCAACAAATTCGGGATGAGCACGCGCAACGGAACCGAGCGAAGGCCCCGTTTCTTGCGCGCCTCCAGCGAAGTGTCGCTGCCCCTTCGCGAGTCGTTCATTCCCAGAATATCGCCTTCTTCCCTCCGCTCATCCCGCGAAAGCGGGAGGCTACGTTTCACCTCCGCTCATCCCCGCGAAAGCCGGGATCCAGGTAATGGAATGTCAAAGCGCGAAAGCCTGGATCCCCGCTTTCGCGGGGATGAGCGGAAAAGTACAGCCGTTCTAGCGCAAATCCGCACCGGTGCGCCATGCCCTTCGGCTTTAGGCCGAGCCTGGCGATATTCGATCAAGCGGTGCGAAAGCCCCGTACGCGGATATCGTGGCCGAAGGAAGCGAGCACGCTTTCCCCTGCGATCGCGCGCTGGCCTTCGCCTGCGAGGACCTGAAACCCGTCCGGCAGGTAGACATCCACGCGTGAGCCGAAGCGGATGATGCCGATGCGTTCTCCCGCTTGCGGACTCTCGCCTTCCATGACCGCGGTCACGATGCGCCGCGCGATGAGGCCCGCGATCTGCACGAGAGCGATCGGCCCGTGTGGCGTCTCGATGAGAAGGGCGTTTTGCTCGTTGTCCTCGCTCGCCTTGTCGAGATCGGCGTTGAGGAAGAGCCCTGGCCTATAGGCGATCTTCAAGACGCGCCCGTCGACGGGCGAGCGATTCACATGGCAATCGAAGATGCTCATGAAGATCGACACGCGCATGCGCGGTGCCGGGCCGAGCCCGAGCTCCGCGGGCGGAACCGCGGGGAGAACCGCGCTCACCCTTCCGTCGGCCGGCGAGACGATCAATCCCTCGCCGATCGGGGTGACGCGCGGCGGATCGCGAAAGAAGTAGATGATCCATGAGGTGATGAGGCCGCACAACCAGAACAACGGCTGCCAGAGCCAGCCGAGCACGAGCATCGCGGCGACACCGGCCAGAATGAACACATAGCCTTCCCGATGGATCGGCACGAACATCTTGCGGATCGAAGCGAGGATATCCATCAGGGCGTCTCCGGCGGCAAAGCGGCATGCGGCGAAGCACCCAAACTGTCAAATGCGGAGCCTTTCGGCTTTCCCGGAGCCCCACCTCTCCCACAAACCCTCATCTCTGCCGCAAGCGCCCTACCTCTCCTGCAAGGAGTGTGAGAGGCCCGTCTCCAGAACGGCGCCGGAAGCCCAGCGCGTGCGCGCCTCGTCCAGCACGAGCACGTCCCCTTGGCGGATCATGGCTTTGGCGGCGGCCTCAGGTCCCACACCGGCGAAGAGATGGAGCGCGATACGCGTGATGCCGCCATGCGAGACGATGACGGTCCCCGATCGAAGCTCGGCGAGAAGCGGGCCGGCACGATTTGCGAGCGACGCATAGCTTTCGCCGCCCGGTGGGGCGATGTTCCACACATCGGCGTCGCGCGCGGCGTATTCCTTGGGCGCGTCGCGTCGCACCTCTTTCCAGGTGAGGCCTTCCCAGCGGCCGAAGCCGAGCTCCTTCAGCCTGTCATCGACCGCATAAGGCCCGACCGCCTCGAGCGCAGCTTTTGCCACGAGCTCGCCCATGAGGATTTCGAGCGATTCGCGCGCGCGGATGAGCGGGCTTGCGATGAAGCTCGTCTCGGACGCGTCGGGAACGAGCTTCGCCAGGAGGCGGCCCGATTCGCGCGCCTGCTCGCGCCCGCGCCCGTTGAGCTTGGTGTCGCACTGGCCTTGGAGCCGCCCGTCAGCGTTCCAGAATGTCTCACCGTGACGAATGAGGAAGAGCATCGGGCCGGGCTAGACGGTGCGCGACCTTCCGTCAATTCGGCTCAGGGCGCCGGCTCAGGTGCGAGCCTCGGGGCGCCGGTGCCACGACAAATCCGGCCGCTTTCCGTGGCGAGCGATGTCACAAGCGATTACGGGTTCGCAAGCTTCGCGCCGCCCAACGAACGGGCTTCTTTAACGCCCGGGCGCGCTTTCCGAAGGCTGCGGCTCGATGCCGAATTTCAGCGCCGTTTGACGGGCGCCGGTGCGGCCGCCGGGTGATACCACTGCAACATGCCGCCCGGCAGGTACCAATATCCTGGCCGGTTCATCGGGATCGCGGCAGGACCGCCGCAAGCCTCGCGCGATTCGCAGACGAGATCGCCACGCAGAACCTGATAGATGCCGTCGTGATCGGCGTTCCAGCTGTCGCTGTGCTCGGCGCCACCGTCCCAGTTCGCGAAAACCGGGCTCGAACCCGCGAGCGCGCCGGCGGAGAACAAAAGAGCCGTCGCGACAAGGGCATGAGGCCCGCTCAGGCGAAAACGCCGCCTTGCGCTGACTCGAGCAAGCTGAAAGTGGTTCGTCATAATCGCTTTCCTCACCATACACGAGCCCACACGACCGGATCGGCCGAGATCGGCTTTTATTCCGAGCGAGACATGTTGCCGGAGATGGCTGGAATGCAAGGCGCTCTAACACAGCGCTTATGATCTAACGCTCAGCACGAAAAAGAAAGCTTGCCCTGTTCCCAGGGCAAGCTTTCGTGCGTCGCCTCAGTGGCTGAGAGGATGTCTGTGATGATAATGGCGCGGGTGATAGGCCGCGTAAGGCGCGTCGGGCCCAGGCGCATAACGATGCAGGGTGTACATCCCGCCTGGCAGATACCAGTAACCGGGGCGGTTCATCGGGATCGCGGCCGGGCCGCCGCAGGCCTCACGTGATTGGCACACGAGATCGCCTCGCTGCACTTGATAGATGTCGTCGTGGTCGGCGTTCCAATCGTTTTGATGCTCGCTTCCGCCACGGCCGCCACCGTCAAAAACCGCCCAAGCGGGTGTCGACGCCATGAAAGATGCAGCGCCCAACAACAGCGCGGAAAGCATGGCCATGCCGCCCGAGCGACGCTTGTTCGACTGAAGCTCTCGATTTCCCCACATTGCATACTCCTGAAATGGCATGGTCCTCAATTCGGCTCACACCATATTTGGGGATGCAAGAGGCCGAATGCAAATCACATTGTCCGGCGGACAGACGTTGATTTCTTGCAGGCCTTGATTTCTTGGAGATCTTGATTCTTGGAGCCGGGCTCGAATTCCAAGCCCGGCCTTGTCCAATACAACACGACGACCGGGTGGCGTCTTGGCCTTTATTTCGCCGAGACGGGCTTGTGGGGCATCATGCCGCCCGGCATGGTCCACAGGCCGGGAGTGTTCATCGGGATTGCTTCGGCGCCGCCGCAAGCTTCGCGCGTGTAGCAAATGCGGTCGCCGCGCTGGACCTGGAAGATGCCGTCGTGATCGGCGTTGAAATCGTGGCTGTGCTCGGCGCCGTCATCGACGTCGGCAAAGGCCGGAAGCGCGCGACCCATGCCGCCGACCGCGAGCGCAAGGGCCGACCCGAGCGCGAGCGCGCGAGCAGGCATGCGCCAAACGCGGCGCGGGTGAGCGTGAATTTTCATCTTGATCTCCTGTGAGAAGCTCGTTGCTTCACACGACAGGACCGGGGCGAGGACGGCGTTATTCCGATTTGTTGATCGGCTCAAGAACAGTTGAAGAGCCCTGAACCGCTCGCTCGCGACAGCGCCGGCTCGGCCGGCACTCGCGCTCACTCTTCCTTGGCGCGGCTCATGTCGGGCGCGTCGGGGTTTTTCATGCCGACGATGTGATAGCCCGCATCGACATGATGCACCTCGCCGGTGACGCCGCGTCCCATATCGGAGAGAAGATAGACAGAAGTGTCACCCACCTCCTCGATGCTCACCGTGCGTCGAAGCGGCGAATTGTACTCGTTCCATTTCAGAATGTAGCGGAAGTCGCCGATCCCCGAGGCCGCGAGCGTCTTGATCGGTCCGGCGGAGACCGCGTTGACGCGGATGTTCTTCGGGCCGAGATCGGCCGCGAGATACCGCACACTCGCCTCGAGTGCCGCTTTCGCCACTCCCATGACATTGTAATGGGGCATCCACTTTTCCGCGCCGTAATAGGTCAGCGTGAGAAGCGATCCGCCCTTGGGCATGAGCTTTTCGGCGCGCTGCGCCAGGGCCGTGAAGCTGTAGCAGGAGATCAGGAGCGTGCGCGAGAAATTAGCCTCGGTCGTGTCGAGATAGCGTCCTTCGAGCTCGCTCTTATCGGAGAAGGCGACGGCATGCACGAGGAAGTCTAGCGAGCCCCAATGGCGAGCGACTTCCGCGAAGAGCGCATCGATCGAAGAGGATTCCGTGACGTCGCAATGGCCCGCCACACGAGCGCCGAGTTCGGCCGCGAGCGGCTCGACGCGCTTCTTTAAGGCATCGCCCTGATAGGTGAGCATCAGCTCCGCCCCATGCGCGCGCGCCTGCTTGGCGATCCCATAGGCGATGGAGCGGCTATTGGCGACACCCACCACGACACCGCGTTTGCCCGCGAGGACACCGGCGCTCAGCGTCATTCTCTATTTCCCGCTCTTCTTCACCCTTTAGCGTGCTCTCGCCTATAACGAATGCGGCGCTTGCGCAAACATGCTAGGCTCGCGCCCGGAAACATGGCCGATATGCGGGCCTTGTGGCGGCAGCGGCGAAGAGCTGAAGGCGGGAGGGTGGCCGATGGGCTTCGGAACGATATTCCTGATCATCGTCGTGGTGATCGGCGCGCTCGCGATCATGGCCTATAACAGCCTCGTGCATTTGCGCCAGCGCTGTCGTCAGGCCTTCGCCGACATCGACGTGCAGACGAAGCAACGCCACGACCTCGTGCCCAATCTCGTCGAGACCGTGAAAGGCTACGCGGCCCATGAGAAGGGCACGCTCGACGAAGTGGTCAAGGCGCGCGCCGCCGCGATCGCGGCGCCGGGCGGCTCGCCGCAGCAGGCTGCGGCCGAGCAAGCGCTTTCCGGCGCGCTCGGGCGTCTCATTGCCATCTCGGAGTCCTATCCCGATCTGAAGGCGAACCAGAACTTTTTGGAGCTGCAGCAGCAGCTCGCGGACATCGAGGGCAAGATCGCGGCAGCCCGGCGCTTCTACAACGGCGCGGTGAGCGAATACAACGCCGGCATCCAGGCTTTCCCGGCGGTGCTTTTCGCAAGCGCCTTCGGTTTTGCGCCCGAGACGTTCTTCGATCTCGGCGAAGAACGCGCCGCGGTGGCTCAGGCGCCAAGCGTCAAATTTTAACAAGCGTCAATTCGAAAAGAGCGCGGGCGCAAGCCCATGTTTCAAGCCTTCGGCCTCTACACGCATATTCGAGCAAACAGGATCAAATCGGTCCTCATTCTTTGCGGCTTCGTCGTCCTCATCCTCATCATCACCTACGCGCTCGACCTCGTCGTGATCGCCTTCTCGTACCCGAACGGCTATCTCTCGACGGGCGAGATCATGAGCCTCGCATCGCGCCGCATGCGCGAGGATTGGATCTACGCCGTCGCCTTCTCGCTTACCTGGTTTGCCATCGCATTTGCGCTGCAAAGCCGCCTGATCGATGCGGCGACCGCCGCCATGCTTCCAGGACCCGCCGAGCAGCGCCGCGTCTTTCGCCTTCTCGAGCCGCTGTGCATCAGCGTCGGCATGCCGACGCCGAAGATCAAGGTCATGGAGAGCGAGGCGCTCAACGCCTTCGCCTCGGGACTGCACGAGCACGACGCCTCGATCACCGTGACCACGGGTCTTCTTGCAAGGCTCAATGATCGCGAGCTTTCGGCCGTGCTCGGCCATGAGCTCACCCACATCAAGAATCAGGATGTGCGCCTCATCGTGATCGCCGCGATCTTCGCGGGCATCCTGTCCTTCGCGGGGCAGATGATGGTGCGTGTGCTTCTCAACGTGGGGCCCGGTGAGCGAAGTGAGCGGCGCGGTGGCGGCGCCGGGCTCGCGATCGTGATCGCGGTCGCTCTCGCGGCGCTGTCATGGCTGCTCGCGATCCTCTTGAAGCTCGCCCTTTCGCGGCGGCGCGAATATCTCGCGGATGCGGGCTCGGTCGAGCTCACCAAGGATCCCGACGCGATGATCTCGGCGCTGAAGCGCATCGAGGATCACGCCCGCATCGACGACGTGCCCTCGCTCGTGCAGGAAGCCTTCATCGAAAACCCGAGCGTCGGTTTCTCTTCGCTCTTCGACACGCACCCGCCGATCGCCGCGCGCATCGACGCGCTCGTGAGATATGCGGGCGGCAACCCCGATGCGCTCATCGAGAGCCCGGGCTTTGCGCCGGTTCCGGCCGGGGCCGCACCCGCTGCCGGCCCTTGGGGAGCGCCGG
>JAFBAS010000148.1 GCA_019247605.1 Hyphomicrobiales bacterium | reverse complement strand
GATTGCGTTGAGGATGGTGAGCAGTTTTCGGGCGACGGCGACAATGGCGACGAGCTTGGGCTTGCCGGCAAGGACGAGTCGGTCGCGGAACTGCTTGAGTTCTGGATTGAAGCGCGCCGCGACCATGGCACCCATGAACAGCACGCGGCGCACGCTCGATCGACCGCCACCGATGAAGCTCTTGCCGCGCCATTTTCCGGATTGTCGGGTCCAGGGTGCGAGGCCGACCAGGGCCGCGATCTGGCGACGATCGAGGGAGCCTAATTCGGGTAGATCGGCAATCAACGAGCGGGCGATGGTCGGACCGACTCCCGGCACGGAAGCGAGAAGGTCTTCCTTCTCGGCCCAAACGGGCGAACCCCGCACATGATCAGAGATTTCCTTCTCGAGTTCCGTCAGTTCCTTCTGCAGCGCCTTGTGCAAGCGGGCGATGCTTTTCTTCAAACGCGGCGCGCTGACTTGGCGAGCACGCTGGCCTTCCGCCGCGATCATCTCGACGATCTGCCGCCGACGGGCGACGAGCTCGCTGAGCAACTGTGTGGTCGCATCAGGAAACGGCCTCAACTGCGGCTTGGTCGCTTCCACAAAATGCGCGATCACGGCAGCATCGATCGGATCCGTCTTGGCTCGTTTGCCAAGCGCCTGCGCGAAAGCCCTCACCTGGGCGGGATTGACCACCAAGACCGGCAATCCTGCACCGGCAAGTCCCGCCGCGACGATGCTCTCGAAGCCGCCCGTGGCCTCAATCGCAATCAGCTTGATCGAGAGCAGCTTCAGTCGTTCGATCAAGCGGTCGATGCCGGCCGCTGTGCGCTCGACCGTGAAACACTCACCGGCAGGGCGCATCGCCACGTCCAGCTGGTCCTTCGACACATCGATGCCAACGAAAAGTGCGTCCATCTGATCCCATCCTTGCGCAAGCGGGCTTCGCAAGCGGCCCAAGCGACTGTTCGGGTTCAATGGAACGACCGACCGTGACCCAAGCTTCTCCACGGGCTCGACCGCCCCAGGTGGCTTCGGTCTCCGGTCCGTCACCGCACAGGTCGTTATACCTGAGTCGGCGATGGGCAAGTTACAAGGTGGCGCCAGACCCCTTTGCAACGCGCGCCGGCCTGCGCTTAACTGACGCGAGCAAGAATCCCGAGGAGAACCAGCATGGTGAAGATGACGAGGCGCCGCCTCATGGCGGCGTCTGGCGCGGCGGCCGGCATATCGCTGTTTGCGATCGGCAAAGCGCACGCGGCAGAGTTCTCCTACAAGCTTGCGACCAATCTCGCCGGCGACCATCCGCTCAATATGCGCGCCAAGGAAGCGGCCGACCGCATCCGAAAGGCTTCGAACGGGCAGCTCGACATCCAACTCTTTCCGAACAACCAGCTCGGCTCGGACACAGACGTGTTGAGCCAGCTCCGTTCGGGCGCGGTCGAGCTCTTCACGCTTTCGGGCCTCATCCTCTCGACGCTCGTGCCCGTCGCTTCCATCAACGGCATCGGCTTTGCCTTCCCGGACTATCCCGCGGTGTGGAAGGCGATGGATGGTGAGCTCGGCGCTTTCATCCGCGCCGCCATCGCGAAATCGGGCATCACCGCGATGGAGCATATTTGGGACAACGGATTTCGGCACATCAGCTCGTCGACGAAGGCCATCGTCACGCCCGCCGACCTCGAGGGCTTCAAGATCCGCGTGCCCGTGAGCCCGCTCTGGACCTCGATGTTCAAAGCGCTCGGCGCCTCGCCGATCAGCATCAATGTAAGCGAGATGTATTCGGCCTTGCAGACGAAGATCGCGGAAGGGCAGGAAAACCCGCTTGCGGTGATTTGGACGATGCGCGTCTTCGAGGTGCAGAAATACATCTCGCTCACCGGCCATATGTGGGATGGTTATTGGATGCTCGCCAACACCAAGGCTTGGCAGGCGCTTCCGGATGACCTTCGCGCGCTCGCGACGAAAGAGCTCAACGCCTCCGCGCTCGATCAGCGCGCCGATCTCGAGAAGCTCAATACGGGCTTGCGCAAGGATCTCGAAGCCAAGGGCATCGAGTTCAAGACCGTCGACAAGGAGCCCTTCCGCGAGAAGCTGCGTCAGGCGGGCTTCTTCAATGAGTGGAAGCAGAAATACGGAGACGAGGCCTGGTCCGTGCTGGAGAAGTTCACCGGCAAGATCGCCTGAGCAATGGCGGGGCGCCTCGATGGCCGCGTCACCATCGTTTTCGGGGCGGGCTCGTCGGGGCCAGGATGGGGCAACGGCAAGGCGGCGGCTATACTTTACGCGCGCGAGGGGGCGCGTCTGATAGCAGTCGACCGCGACCTTGAGGCGGCGCGCGAAACCGCGGCAATCATCGTGTCCGAGGGCCATGAAGCGCTCGCGGTTTCGGCCGATGTCACCGCTTCGGCGGAGGTCGCAGGCGTGGTCGAGGAGGCTGTCCGCCGCTTCGGTCGCATCGACGTGCTGCACAACAATGTCGGGATCACCGAAATGGGCGATCCGATCGAGGCGAGCGAGGAAAGCTGGGACCGCGTGATGGCGGTGAACTTGAAGAGCGTCTTCCTCACCTGCAAGCACGTCCTGCCCGTGATGAAGGCGCAACGCAAAGGCGCAATCGTCAACATCTCGTCCATCGCCGCCATCGCCATCAACGATTATCCGTATTTCTCCTATTACGCCTCGAAATCCGGCCTCAACCATCTCACGCGTGCGCTCGCGCTTCGCTACGCGCCTTTCGGCATCCGCGCGAATGCAATCATGCCGGGCCTCATGGACACGCCACTCATCTATCGCGAGATCGCCGGCCAATATCCGGACAAGGAGGCGATGGTGAGCGCGCGCAACGCTCGTGTTCCGATGGGCTTCATGGGGGATGCCTTCGACGTGGCGCGCGCGGCGCTGTTTCTCGCCTCCGACGATGCACGTTATATCACCGGCGTTTGCCTCGCCGTCGATGGCGGGGTGACTTGCACTATTTAGGCTTAGTTAGAGCGCTGGCGAGATGACAGCTTCCACGGGGACGAATGGAGGGATGAGTGCTTGACGAGCATGAGTACGTGAGGTGTTAAGCCTTCCGCTATTGATTTCCCGCACCTTCACACCCGCTCATTCCTGCGAAAGCGGGAAACCAGGTTCATCGGGCAGGCCTGTGAGAATCTGGTCCCTGCTTTCGCGGGGATGAGCGGAGGGTGAGTGCTTGGCGAGGATAATTAGAGCAGAGGGGTTGGATGATGCTTCGTTTTCTACTCTTGATGATGTTTCTGATGGCGGGGCCTTTCGCGGTCCACGCCAAGGACGCTCCCGATCCGGTCGCGCTGATCCAATCGATCTATAAGAGCTACATGGGCAAACCGGGGTCGCCCGACGTTGATTCAGTCAACATTTACAGCCGCCGCCTGAAGGCACTCTTGGATGCCGACGAGAAAGCTGCGCAAGGAGAGGTGGGGGCGCTCGAATTTGATGTTTTCGTCGACGGCCAGGATTGGAAGCTCACTAAGCTCAAGATCGCCTTGCTGTCGAACTCGGGCGCGCGGGCGAAGGTGCGGGTAACGTTCAACAATTTCAAGACTCCTGAAGAGATCAACTTCGACCTTGTCGAAGAAAACGATCAATGGCACATCGACGAAGTCAGCTCGATGAAAAAGGGCAGACGATGGGTGTTGTCGAAGATTTTGTCGCGTGCGCCGGACGCCTTTCCCGATGAGGCAAAATAGGCTGAAATCTTACCTTCATGCCTGAACACGAGGGCATTTTTGTATCGTCGCGCCCTCCTTCTCCCGCAAAGCGGGAGAAGGTGCCGGCCGCATGAGCGGCCGGCGGATGAGGGTGGCGAGAGGCACAACCGCCCCTCATCCGCCTCGCCTCCGGCTCGGCACCTTCTCCCGCGCGAAGAGCGCGGGAGAAGGTGGGCGCATCTTCCTTCGCGCATTCCTCCCGCGATGCGGGAGAGGGAAGGGCGCGCCATGAGCGCGGTGTCGCACCGGTCACGCGGGGCAGCCGCGATGCTCGTCGTCGACACCGCAATCGGGCGTGTCGTCGAGACGCTCGCGGGCGTGCTCGTCGCGCTCGAGACACTGATCCTCTTTGCCGGTGTCGTCGCGCGCTATGGCTTGCGCGCGCCGCTCGTCTGGTCGGACGAACTCGCCTCGATCCTCTTCTTATGGCTCGCGATGCTTGGCGCCGTGGTCGCCTATCGGCGTGCCGAGCATATGCGGATGGGCGCGCTCATCGACAAGGGCGGGCCGAGGCGACGCGCCTTTTTCGAGGCGCTCGCGCTTTGCGTCGGTCTCGCCTTCCTCGGTTTCGTGCTGAAGCCCGCCATCGATTACGCGATCGACGAGGCGGCCGTGGTGACGCCGGCGCTCGAAATCCCGACGATCTGGCGCGCCGCCGCGCTTCCGGTCGGCATCGGGCTCATGCTTCTCGCGGGCCTCGCGCGCATCGGGAAAAGCGCCAAGCTTTCCGATCTCGCGCTTTGCGTCGCGCTCATCGTCATCGTGAGCCTCGCCTTGAAGTTCGCAGGGCCGTGGCTTTCCGTGCTCGGCAATTACAAGCTCATCCTCTTCTTCGTGCTTTTAACCGGTGGCGCGGTGCTCGCCGGAATCCCGATCGCCTTCGCCTTCGGGGTCGGCACTTTTGCCTTCCTCGCCTCGACGACGCGGCTGCCGATGACGGTGGTGATCGGTCGGCTCGACGAAGGTATGTCGCACATCATCCTCCTTGCCGTGCCGCTCTTCGTCTTTCTGGGGCTCTTGATCGAGATCACCGGACTTGCGCGCCACATGGTCGGGTTTCTCGCGACGCTCATCGGACATGTGCGGGGCGGTCTGCATTACGTGCTGCTGGCCGCGATGTATCTCGTCTCGGGCATCTCGGGCTCGAAGGCTGCCGACATGGCGGCCGTGGCGCCCGTCCTCTTTCCGGAAATGAAGGCCCGCGGCGCGAAGGGCGGGGACCTCGTCGCGCTTCTCGCGGCGACCGGCGCCCAGACCGAGACGATCCCACCGAGTCTGGTGCTCATCACCATCGGCTCGGTCACCGGCGTCTCGATCTCGGCGATGTTCACGGGCGGCCTCCTGCCGAGCGCGGTATTGGCCGCGATGCTCGCTTTCGTGGTCTGGTGGCGCGGCCGCGCTGAAGAGGCGAGCGCCGCCGAGCGCGCCGGCGCCACGACAATCGTTCGCGCCCTCGCGGTCGCGCTGCCGGGGCTGATCCTTCCCTTCGTCATTCGCGCCGCCGTGGTCGAGGGCGTCGCGACCGCGACCGAAGTCTCGACGATCGGCGTCGTCTACGGCTTCGCCTATGCGCTCATCGCGACGACGCTTTTCGGACAGAAGATCGCCTGGCGGCGCATCTGGCCCGCGCTCGTCGACACGGCGGCGCTTTCGGGCGCGATCTTGTTCATCATCGGCACCGCGACGGGGATGGCCTGGGCGCTCACGCAATCAGGGTTCTCGCGCACGCTCGCAGAGGTGATGACCGGAATGCCGGGAGGCGCGGCAAGCTTCATGGCCGCCTCGATCGCGGCCTTCATGATTCTCGGCTCGGTTCTCGAAGGCATACCGTCGATCGTGCTCTTCGGCCCCCTCCTGTTCCCGATCGCGCGCGCAGTCGGCATTCACGAGGTGCATTATGCCATGGTGGTGATCCTCGCCATGGGCATCGGCCTCTTCGCTCCGCCTTTCGGCGTGGGCTATTACACGGCCTGCGCCATCGGCCGCATCGATCCAGCCGAAGGCCTGCGTGCCATCTGGCCCTATATGCTTTCGCTCCTCCTCGGCCTTGCGCTCGTCGCTGCCATTCCGTGGATCTCGATTGGTTTTTTGGGGTGAGTCAACGGAGCGGAAAGAAAGGCGTGGATGCGCGCACCGAGTGCGCGCATGACGAATGGGGATCGCCTATCCGTCATGGCCGGGCGTCGGCCCGGCCATCCATGCCTTGCCTACGCATGGCCGTAGCCGTCATGGTTCGCAGGAATGAGCGGGTTAATGCCTTGATGTCTTTGCGCACCCGGATTACGTCTGTGCCATGGCGCTCGTTCTCGACCTTTTGAACCGCGATCCGAGGCCGCGACATCCCGAGAAGGCGAGCCGGCCCGATCAGCCGGTTTTGCGGAAGCCGGATTGGATTCGCGTGAAGGCGCCGGGCTCGGCGCAATGGGCCGCGACCAACCGCATCGTCAAGGAGCACAAGCTCTCGACCGTGTGCGAGGAGGCTGGCTGCCCCAATATCGGCGAGTGCTGGGAGAAGAAGCACGCGACCTTCATGATCATGGGGGATGTGTGCACGCGCGCTTGCGCCTTTTGCAATGTCAAGACAGGACTGCCTGGCGCACTCGACACGGGGGAGCCGGCGCGGGTTGCCGATGCGGTGGCAAAGCTTGGGCTCAACCATGTGGTCATCACTTCGGTCGACCGCGACGATCTCGCTGACGGTGGAGCGGAGCATTTCGCGCATGTGATCCGCGCCATACGCGCCGTGATTCCCGAGACCACGATCGAAGTGCTCACGCCTGATTTTTTGCGCAAGGAGGGTGCGCTCGAGCGCGTGGTTGAAGCGAAGCCCGATGTATTCAACCACAACCTCGAGACGGTGGCATCGAAATATCTGAGCGTGCGCCCAGGTGCGCGCTATTTCCATTCGCTGCGCTTGCTGCAGCGGGCAAAAGAGCTCGATCCGAGCTTGTTTACCAAATCCGGAATCATGGTCGGCCTCGGCGAGGAACGCAACGAAGTGCTCCAGCTCATGGATGATTTGCGCTCGGCGGATGTCGATTTCCTCACCATCGGGCAATATCTTGCACCTTCGCGCAAGCATCATCCGGTGATACGCTTCGTGGCGCCGGACGAGTTCAAGGCGTTCGAGACGATCGCCTACACGAAAGGCTTCGCGCTCGTCTCGGCGAGCCCGCTCACGCGCTCCTCGCACCATGCGGGCGATGATTTCGCGAAGCTGAGGGCGGCGCGCGATTCACGGCTGAAATACTGACCGGCGCCGTTCTCGGGTTCCTCAAGCATGCCGTCCTTTCGCACCACGCGCCGGGTGAAACATACGCCCGAGGAGATGTTCGATCTCGTCGCGGACGTGGAGAAATACCCGCTCTTCCTGCCTCTTTGCGAGGGGCTGAAGGTGAGGAGCCGCACCAAGGGCGAAGGCGGTCGCGAGACGCTGATCGCCGACATGTCCGTCGGCTACAAGGCGATCCACGAGACGTTCACGAGCAAGGTGACGCTCGATCGCGAGAAGCTCAAGATCATCGTCGCCTATCTCGACGGGCCGTTTCGGGCGCTCGAAAATCTGTGGAGCTTCAAGCGCGAGGACGAATCTTGCATCGTCGAGTTCTTCATCACCTACGAGTTCAAGAGCCGCGTGCTCGGCATGTTGATGGGAACCATGTTCGACAAGGCCTTCCGCAAATTCGCCTCCGCCTTCGAAAAGCGCGCGGATGTCGTGTACGGGCGGGGCAGGGACTGATCACCCTCCACAATTGCTCCCGTCCCTCACCCGGCTCGCTCGCCCCGCAGCCAAGTCCGACCTCTACCGTGACGCGGGAGAGGTGAGCGCTGCCGCGTTCTCCAGCATTGCAAAGGCCACGAGCACGCTTTTGCGCCGGATCTGGCTTCGGCCGAGATCGCCGAATTTGCGCAGCTCGTGCCGTGTGGCCCCGCCCCTGGCCGCGCAGGCCAAGTGCACAAGGCCGACGGGCTTTTCCGCGCTACCGCCGCCCGGGCCCGCGACCCCCGTGATCGCGACCGCAAGCTCGGCGCGCGAATGGGCGAGCGCACCCTCGGCCATGGCGCGCGCGACCTCCTCGCTCACCGCTCCGTGGTACGAAATGAGGTCCGCCGCCACGCCGAGCATCTCGATTTTCGCCTCGTTCGAATAGGTGATGAAGCCGCGCTCGACCACATCGGAAGAGCCGGCGATCTCGGTGAGGGCGCCGGCGACGAGCCCTCCGGTGCAGGATTCCGCCGTCACGATGTGCAAGCCCTGCGCGCGGCAAAGCTCGAGGAGGCGGCGCGCTGCGAGAAGCACGGTTTCGTCGAACATGCCTCAACCGTGCTCGGCAAACGGCAGCTCGAGCGTCGCAATCGCTTGCGCCGCAATGCCCTCGCCGCGCCCCGTGAAGCCGAGCCTTTCGGAGGTGGTGGCCTTCACCGAGACGCGTCCCTCGCCGATGCCCGCGATCGCGGCGATCGAGGCGCGGATCGCGTCTCGATGGATGCCGATGCGGGGGGCCTCGCAGATGACGGTGGCATCGAGATGAAGAATGCGGCCGCCGCGCTTTCTTGCCCTTGCAACGGCTTCCTCGAAGAACAGGCGAGAAGCCGCGTCTCGCCAACGCGGGTCGGAAGGCGGAAAGTGCATGCCGATGTCGCCATCGCCAAGCGCGCCGAGAAGCGCGTCGGTCAAGGCGTGCAGAAGGACGTCGCCGTCCGAATGCGCGATGATGCCTTGCGTGTGCGCGATCTTGATGCCGCCCAGCATCACGAAATCGCCTTCGCCGAAGGCGTGCACGTCATAGCCGAGGCCGGTACGTGTCTCCGTTTGCGACCTCAACTGCTGATCTGCACGGGCGAAATCGGCCGGCAAACTCAATTTCGTGTTTTCTGCCTCGCCCTCAAAGACATGGACTTCGATGCCCGCCCATTCGGCGAGGCCCCCGTCGTCGGTAAAAGTTTCGAGCCCGGCGGCCGCGGCGCGGGCATGGGCATCCCGGATCTTGGCGAAGGTGAAGGCTTGCGGGGTCTGAATGGCTCGTAAGCTGTCACGCGGCAGGGTTTCGCCGTAAGCTCTTCCGGTGCTCAGCTGACGGATCGTGTCGTTCACGGGCACGCCCGGCACCGCCGCGCCGTGCACGCGCGCCGCTTCAATGGCGCGCTCGACGAGGGTCTTCGAGAGGAAGGGGCGCGCAGCATCATGGATGAGAACGATTTCAGGAGGAGCCTTCGCGAGTGCCTCGAGCCCGGCGCGAACGCTCGCCTGTCGGGTCGGACCGCCCACCGCGGGCGGCAAGAGAAAACCGTCGGCAGTCTCGCAGATCCGTGCCGCGATCGCCTCGTAGTGCTCGCGATCCTCGGGATGAATGACGACGATCGCGCTGGCGAGATTGGGCGCCTCTCTGAGCGCGCGAATGGCGCGTTCGAGCACACTCATGCCGGCGATGTGCTGGTATTGTTTGGGCAACTCGCCGCCCGCTCGCAGGCCACGTCCTGCGGCGACGACGAGCGCCGCAGCCTTTGCCACGGGGGAAATCGAGTGCGCGGTAGATGAGATCGGGGCCACGATGTTTGAGACGTCTTGTCGAGCTTTATACGCGCAGGGTCCCCCCAGGCGTTCATGCCAGACGGCCTGATGCGCCGCGACCCCGAGGCAAACGAAATTTGTTGTTGGCGCAACCCTCCAAGAAGAGCAAGGGCTTGTGCACCGCACAATGAAATGTCTAATATCTGAGCAAGATGGATGTTGAACAAAAAATAGGCAATCCGTCCTTTAACGGATCAGCTCACGGAATCCGCATCGGAGGAGTGGACCTCGATGGGCGCGTTATCCTCGCGCCCATGTCCGGAATCACCGACGTTGTGATGCGCCGCCTTTCGGTGCGGCTCGGTGCGGCCGCCGTGGTGAGCGAAATGATCGCTTCCCCCGAGCTCGCGCGCAGGGGCGAGGAAGCCCGGCTGAGACTCGAGGGCGAAGGTGTTTCGCCGCATATCGTCCAGATCGCCGGGCGCGATCTCGAGTGCATGGCGCAAGCGGCGCGGATCGCGGCGGATTCGGGCGCCGATGTCATCGACATCAACATGGGGTGCCCGGCCAAGCGCGTTGCGCGCCAGCTCTGCGGTTCGGCGCTTATGCGCGAGCCCGATCTTGCGGAGCGCATCGTCGACACCGTTGCCCATGCGGTGGATGTGCCCGTAACCGTCAAGATGCGGCTTGGCTTTGCGGCCGGAAGTCTCGAGGCACCAGACCTCGCTCGTCGCTGCCAGGCGGCTGGCGCAAGCCTAGTGTCGGTGCATGGGCGCACGCGCGCGCAATTCTACGACGGACACGCCGATTGGGGGGCGGTCGGCTCCGTAAAAGGAGCCGTTTCCATTCCGGTTCTCGTCAATGGCGACATCGCGTCGGCGGAGCACGCAAAAGGCGCGCTTTCCCGTTCGGGAGCCGACGGGGTCATGGTCGGACGGGCCGCCTTGGGGCGCCCCTGGCTATTGGGCGAGGTCAATCGCGCGCTCAAGGGAGAAGCTCGCCTGTCGCTCTCGATGAGCCAGCGCTGCGAAATCGCGATCGAGCACTATCGCGGCTTGCTGCATCTTTATGGTGTCGCTTTCGGCCTGCGCCACGCGCGAAAGCATTTGCAGGCGTATGCGGCTCACGCGCTTGGCGAGCGCGCGCCCGCGCAAGCCCTTGGCCTCGCCGCGTCTCTCGTGCGTTGCGAGGAGCCCTCCGAAGTCGAGCGACTTTTGTGCGCGATCTTCGCTCTCGCAGGCGAACTCGCCTGCTCCGATCACCAGGAAGCAGCATGAATCTCGCAAGCGAAAGCCCCGTGCTCATGCGCTTTGCTCCCATCCTGCCTCCGGAGGGGGCGCAAGCCATCCTCAACGCGGTTCCGATGCCCATCCTGTGCCTGTCGCCGCAAGACGCGATTTCCTACGCCAATCTCGCGGCCGAGAGTTTCTTTGAGCTGTCGCTCGCATTTCTGCGTCGCCAGAAGCTTTCCGAAATTTTTGCTTTCGATTCGCCCGTGGTGAGCCTCCTTGCCGAGGTGCGACGTCGCAATGCGAGCGTGAGCGAGCACCGCCTCGCGCTTGCCATGCCCTTCTCTCATGGCGAGCGGAGCGTTGACATTTTTGCATCTCCTTTCAATGATATGGAAGGATATGTTCTCCTAATGATGCAAGAGAGGACACTCGCGGACAAAATGGACCGTCAGCTCACGCATCAAGGCGCAGCCCGCTCCGTGAGCGGCCTTGCGGCCATGCTGGCGCATGAAATCAAGAATCCGCTCTCGGGAATTAGAGGTGCCGCGCAACTTCTTGAAATGTCTGCGCAAGAAGGTGACCGCCCGCTCACCCGATTGATCTGCGAGGAGACCGACCGGATCGTCAAGCTCGTCGAGCGGATGGAGAGTTTCGGCGATTCTCGCCCCGTCGCCCGTGAGCCCGTCAACATTCATGCCGTGCTCGATCACGTGAAGCGGCTCGCGGTGTCGGGCTTCGCCCAGCACATCAAGATCGTGGAGAGTTACGACCCGTCCCTTCCCCCCGTGCTCGCCAACCGCGACCAACTCGTCCAGGTTTTTCTGAACCTGGTGAAAAACGCCGCAGAGGCGATCGGAAAAGACGCCCGCGATGGCGAAGTGGAATTTACGACCGCGTTCAGGCCGGGAGTGAAGCTCTCGGTGGGTCCTTCCTCTGAGCGGGTGAGCCTGCCGCTCGAGTTCTGCGTGCGCGACAACGGGCCGGGCGTCCCAGAGGAGCTCAAGCCCCATCTTTTCGACCCGTTCGTCACCACCAAGGCGCAGGGCTCTGGCCTCGGTCTTGCTTTGGTCGCGAAGATCATTGGTGACCATGGGGGGATCGTGGAGTGCGATTCCGCGCATCGTCGCACGGTCTTTCGCGTAATGTTGCCGATGTTTATGCGGGGAAAGTAATCCTGAGAGTGAGATGCGGGGAAGGTCAAGAGGAGATTGATGCCCAGCGGACAGGTTCTCGTCGCCGATGATGATGCCGGCATTCGGACCGTGCTCGGCCAGGCGCTCTCGCGGGCCGGGTACGAGGTTCGTTCGACCGGCAATGGTGCGACCCTTTGGCGCTGGGTCGCCGAGGGCGGCGGTGACGTCGTGATCACCGACGTCGTGATGCCCGATCACAATGCGTTTGATCTCTTGCCGCGCATCAAGCGCGTGCGGCCCGAGCTTCCCGTCGTCGTCATGAGCGCGCAGAACACCTTCATGACGGCGGTGCGCGCGTCCGAGCTCGGGGCTTACGATTATCTGCCGAAGCCCTTCGACCTCAAGGAGATCGTCTCCATCGTGGGGCGGGCCTTGTCGGAGCGCGCGCCGTCCGCGACCAAACCTCCCGCGATCGACACGGAGAACATGCCGCTCGTGGGGCGTTCGCCGTCGATGCAGGAGATCTACAGGGTTCTGGCGCGCCTGATGCAAACCGATTTGACGGTGATGATCAGCGGTGACTCGGGCACCGGAAAGGAGCTGGTGGCACGCGCGCTCCATGATTTCGGCAAAAGACGCAAGGGGCCCTTCGTTGCCGTGAATATGGCGGCGATCCCCCGCGACCTCATCGAATCGGAGCTCTTTGGCCATGAAAAGGGTGCCTTCACCGGCGCGCTCGCCCGTTCGGTCGGCCGTTTCGAGCAAGCCGAGGGCGGAACACTTTTCCTTGATGAAATCGGTGATATGCCGATGGAGGCGCAAACACGGCTTCTGCGCGTACTTCAACAAAGCGAATACACCACCGTAGGTGGGCGGGTGCCGATCAAAACCAACGTCCGGATCATTGCGGCGACCAACAAGCAGTTGCGCGGCCTAATTCAGCAAGGCCTTTTCCGCGAGGATCTCTTCTTCCGCCTCAACGTCGTGCCCATCAGGCTTCCCCCCTTGCGCGAGCGGTCCGAGGATATTCCCGACCTGTTGCGGCATTTCTTCGCCTTGAACGAGAAGGAAGGGCTACCTGCCAAGACGCTCGAGGCGGAGGCCATCGAGCTCCTCTGTGCCTATCGCTGGCCTGGCAATGTCCGCGAGCTCGAGAACCTCGTGCGCCGCCTCGCCGCCCTTTATCCACAGCAGAACATATCAGGCGAAACCATTCGGGCCGAGCTGGCTCAATCCGATGCAGCGCCATTGCCTAGCGAAGAGGAGGCGGGCGGACTCACCCTGGCTTCGGCCGTGGAACGGCATCTGCAACGCTATTTCGCGTCATTCGGCCCGCAAATGCCGCCCGCCGGCCTTTATCATCGCATTGTTGAGGAAGTGGAAGCTCCGCTGATAGGGGCGGCGCTCGCCGCGACCCGGGGCAACCAGATCAAGGCGGCTCGGCTCCTCGGGTTGAATCGCAACACCTTGCGCAAGAAAATCACCGATCTCGACATCCAGGTGATGAAGCTCTCCCGATAAGCAAACCGGCCCCAAAACCGTCGCATTCTGACAACACTGTTGCACGCGCGCATCAATTTGGGCGCGCGGGAACAGCGGCGGTCGATGAGCTCAACCGATCTTCCAAGGGCGGCTGCGCCACTGCTTGTGGATGAAGGGTATTCCGGCAGGCCAGTCGGCACCTTCGTCATGGTGGCGGCGCTGACTTCGGCGCTTATCGGTTTCTTGATCGTGGCCGGCCTCACTCCGATCGCGCCGACGAACGCCGTCGTCTTGACCATCCTCGCGACCAACAGCGTGCTTGTCATCTGCCTTGCGATCGTGGTCGTGATGGAGGGGCGTGAGGTCTTGCGCGCAAGGCGCGCACGCGCGGCGGCCGCAGGGCTGCATATGCGCTTCATGGGATGGTTCGCCGGAATTGCGGCCCTCCCGGCCTTGTTCATCGCGCTCGTGACCTCGATCACGCTCGAACGCAGCCTCGATCCTTGGTTTCGGGCCGATTTGCGTGTGCTCCTCGGCAATACTGTCGAGATCGCCCGTAGCTATGAAGAAGGTCAGTGCCGCACCATGGCGCGCGAGCTGAACCTGATGGCGGGCGATATCAACAGCGCCAAGGTGATGTTCGACCAGAACCGGACCCTCTTTCACGATTGGTTCTCGACGCGCTCGCTCTTCCTCGGTTTTCCCGTCGCCATGATGCTGAAGAGCGATGGCTCGACGATCGAGTCCGTGCAGCATGTCGCCGTGCCCGGCATCGCGCTTCCGCGCGCCGAGGATTACGCGGAGGCGAGCGACACGGAGCCCTTCTGCTTCGTGCCGCGCGCGGGGGGCGCCTTTGCGGCGCTCGTCAAACTCTCGGCCTTCGACACTGCTTTCCTTTTCGTCGCGAGGCCGGGGGATCCTCGCGCCAGTCAATATACGACCGCGGCGGAGGAGGGGCTTCGCTACTATCAAGGGCTCGAGGGAAAGCGCGTCGGCGTTCAGATCGCCTTTGCGTCCATGTATCTTTTGGTGACTTTGATCTTGCTGCTTTCGGCCGTTCGGCTCGGCCTTTCCTTCGCCAACTGGCTGGTCCTTCCAATTCGCCGCCTCATTCATGCAACGGACCAAGTGGCCGCCGGCAATTTTTATGTGCAAGTGCCGACCCGCAAGGGTGAAAGCGATCTCGCGCATCTCTCCGCGACCTTTAACGGGATGACCCAGGAACTGCGCGCCCAGCATGATCGGCTCGTCGCCGCAAGCGAGATGATGGACAAACGTCGCCGTTTCACCGAGGCGGTGCTCGATGGCGTCTCCTCGGGTGTGATCGGCATCGACGCGAAGGGAGCGATCACCGTCCTCAATCCATCCGCCAACAAGCTTCTGCCGAGAGGCGAGAAGAGCGAATTCCTGGGTGCGACGCTCGATGATCTCCTACCGGCAGTGGGTCCGCTCGTCGCCGAGGCGCGCGAAGGCCGCCACCGGCTGGTGCAAGGGCAGATCGCGCTCCAGCGCGGCACCGGCGAGCGGCAGGTCAGCGTGCGCGTGACCAAGGAAATCGCAGGCGATGCCGCGGAAGGCTATGTGATCACGCTCGATGACATCACCGACCTCGTCTCGGCCCAGCGTTCCGCCGCCTGGGCGGATGTGGCAAGGCGCATTGCCCATGAAATCAAGAATCCGCTGACGCCCATCCAGCTCTCGGCCGAGAGGTTGAAGCGCAAATACGGGAAATTCATCACCTCCGACCGCGAGGTCTTCGATCAATGCACCAGCACGATCATCCGGCAGGTCGACGACATCAAGCGCATGGTGGACGAGTTCTCCTCCTTCGCGCGCACGCCAAAGCCGGTGCTGGAAGAGAGCGACATCACCGATGTGGTCAAGCACGTGATCTTCCTGATGCAGGTCGCGTGCCCCGACATCGATTTCGTCGCCAGTCTTCCAGTCGGGCCACTCAAGGCGCGTTTCGATCATCGTTTGATCGGCCAAGCCATCACCAACATCGTCAAGAACGCGACAGAGGCGATGGAGCCGAGGCCGGGCACCGAGCGCGGGAAGGTTTCGGTATCGGTTGCGCAATCGGCCGACGGCATCATCACCGTCGACGTCACCGATACCGGGCGTGGCTTTCCCAAGAGCGACCGCCAGAAACTGCTCGAGCCCTACACCACGACGCGCAAGGAAGGCACGGGACTTGGGCTTGCGATCGTCGGCAGGATTCTCGAGGAGCACCGCGGCGGGATCGAGCTCCTCGACCACCTCGATGCGCAAGGCACTGTGATCGGCGCCTGGGTGAGGCTGTGGTTTCCGGCTTATCCCGAAGAGAATCCGGCGGAGATTTCGGAGGGCTCTTCCGAGGCCAAGCGCATGCCAAGGGCGTCGACCCTCGAGACTGCCTCAGTTGAAAACGTTCCGGAGGGCCTGTCGTGAAGGGGGCCGATATTCTCATCGTCGACGATGAGGTCGATATTCGCGAGCTCGTCGCAGGTATACTCGAGGATGAGGGGTACCGCGCACGCAGTGCCGATGGGGCCGAGGAGGCGTTCAAAGCCATCGAGGCGCGCAAGCCACATCTCATCTTCCTCGACATTTGGCTGCAGGGCTCCTCGCTCGACGGCTTGCAGATTCTCGATCGGGTGAAGGAGCTTCATCCCGAGCTTCCTGTCGTCATGATCTCGGGCCACGGCAACATCGAGACGGCGGTCGCCGCGATAAGGCGAGGTGCCTACGATTTCATCGAGAAACCTTTCAAGGCCGATCGACTGGTCCTCGTGGCAGATCGCGCGCTTGAGGCTTCGCGCCTGAAGCGAGAGGTCAAGGAGCTGAAGACGCAATCGGTGCAGGCAAGCCGCATGATCGGCCGCTCATCCGCGATCGTGCAGTTGCGGAGCGCCATCGAACGCATCGCGGCGACGAACGCGCGCGTGATGATCACGGGCGCGCCAGGTTCCGGCAAGGAGCTCGCCGCGCGAACCATTCATCAGCTCTCGAGCCGCTCCGGTGGAGCTTTCGTCGCCATCAATGCCGCGACAATAACGCCGGAGAACATGGAGATCGCGCTTTTCGGGATCGAACAAGGCCCGAATGGGCAGCGCGTGACGGGCGCGCTCGAAGAAGCCCACGGCGGGACGATCTATCTCGACGAAGTCGCGGACATGCCGAAAGAGACGCAAAGTAAGATTTTGCGCGTTCTCGTCGATCAGAATTTTCAGCGCGTGGGCGGCTCGACACGCGTGCATGTCGATGTCCGAGTCATCTCCTCCACGGCTCGTGATCTTGCGTCCGATATCGCCGAGGCGCGTTTTCGCCAGGATTTGTATCATCGTCTCTCGGTGGTGCCGTTGCGTGTCCCCTCGCTTTCGGAAAGACGCGAGGACATCCCCGATCTCATCGACTTTTTCATGGGACAAATCTCCGCGACCGGCGGATTGCCCAAACGCGGCATGACGGAGGATGCACTCGCCATCCTGCAATCGCATGAATGGCCGGGAAATGTGCGGGAGCTTCGCAACAATGTCGAGCGCCTCATGATCCTGTGCGGCGGGGATCCGAACGCGGCGATCAATGCCGATATGCTCCCCCAGGAAGTGGGCGCGCGCGTGCCGAGCTCGCCGAACGGTGCGGGCGGCGAGAAATTCATGGCGATGCCGCTGCGCGAGGCGCGCGAAATCTTCGAACGCGAATATCTCATTGCGCAGATCAGCCGCTTTGGTGGAAATGTCTCTCGGACGGCCGAATTCATCGGCATGGAACGCTCGGCCTTGCATCGCAAGTTGAAGACTCTCGGGGTGGGATAGGGGCTATGGTGCCGAAGGCGACCGATGTTGCCCGCCGGTGGCGGATTTCTTCCGCCGTGGCTCGGGGAAGCTGCTCTTCGCGGGGTGACGCGAATGTGCGCTGAACACACCCGGCCAAGGGCGAGCTTTTGGGCTCGCCGGCTCTTCGGGGCTTGTCTGCGATGAAGGTGCTCATCTGCGGCGCCGGCGCCGTGGGCCGCGCCATCGCGGACCGGCTTGCCGATGAGCGCAACAGCGTCACGGTCGTGGATCTGTCCTCCGACGTGCTGGCCCGGCTCAGCGACGAACTCGATGTCGCGACCGTCGTGGGCCACGGCTCTCATCCCGATGTGCTCGATCGGGCGGGCGCGGCCGATTGCGACATCCTGTTTGCCGTCACACCGTCCGACGAGGTGAACATAACGGCCTGTACCATCTCCCATACGCTCTTCAACGTGCCGACCAAGATCGCGCGCTTGCGCGCCGCAGCCTACCGGACGAGCGATTGGGCCGATCTCTTCGCTCGCGACCGCGTGCCGGTCGATGCAACGATCTCGCCTGACATCGAGGTGGCCGAAGCCATCGCGCGGCTCGTCACCATGCCAGGGGTCGGGGAGAGCGGCTCCTTCTGCCGCGGACAGGTGCTCGGCTTCTCGGTCGAGTGCCTTCCCGGATCATCGGCGGTGGCCGGGCCCTTGCGTGAGGTGAACGGGCGGTTTCCGGGCCTCGATGCCACCGTGGTCGGCAAGAAGCGCAATGGAAAGGTCAGCGTCGTCGGCTCGGAGCACGTGCTCGAGGCCGGCGACATCGCCTATGTGGTCGCTGCGACCGCAAAGCTCGGCGAGGTGCTCACCTTTTTCGGTCACGATTTGCGCGCCCCTCGCCGTGTGATCATCGCCGGGAGCGGCCATGTGGGCGTGCACGCCGGAGGGCTGATCGGCAAGGCGCTTCCGGACGTCAAAGTGCGCTTCATCGACACGGTGCAGGAAAGGGCGCTTTCCGCGGCGCAGGCCCTGCCGCATTCGCTTGCCCTTCTCGGGAGCGCGCTCGACGAGACCATCTTGCGCGATGCGGGCGTCGACGGTGCCGATATTTTCTTCGCAGCCTCGAACGACGATGCCGCCAATCTTCTCTCCGGCGCGCTCGCAAAGAAGCTCGGCAGCCGGCGTTCAGCCTCCCTCTTGAGCGCGCCCGGCTACCGCGCTCTCATCGGCGATCTGAAGATCGACGCGGCCATCGATCCCACGGCACTCACGGTTTCCAAGGCGCTGCGCCACATCCGCCGCGGCAAGATTCGCGCCCTTCTTTCCCTCGAGCAGGGGCGGGCCGAGATGATCGAGGCGGAAGCGCTCGCGCCCTCAGCGCTCGTGGGCAAGCCGTTGCGCGACCTCGACATCACGGAAGGAATACGGATCGGGGCAGTTTTCCGGCAGGGCGAGGTGCTGGCGCCGACCGGCGACACGGTGATCGCCGCGCATGATCGCCTCGTGGTTTTCGCGACCGCGGAAAAATACAAGGAGGTCGAGCAGATTTTCCGCGTCAGCCTGGAATTCTTCTGAGGCCGCCATAATTGCATCACTGCCCCGTGGTCCTGGGGTTGAGGAGGGTTGACGCCTGTGTGATTCTGCATGCGGCAGTTCAACGTAAATCACATCAGCCGCAAGTTGAGACGTGGCGCTTCTTAAAGCCGCGCGAGCAACAAAACTGATATAAACGGGGTGATTAAAATGGCCGGTGATCGACCGCAAAACCTGCAAGATGCTTTTCTCAATCATGTTCGTAAACACAAGATTCCCTTGACGGTTTTTCTCGTGAACGGCGTCAAGCTGCAGGGAATCGTGAGCTGGTTCGACAATTTCTGCGTATTGCTGCGTCGCGACGCTCATTCTCAGCTCGTTTACAAACACGCGATCTCGACCATCATGCCGTCTGCTCCCGTGCAGCTCTATGACCCTGCGGAAGAGGGCTTGGACAAGGGCTGAGGCGTGATCGACCAGGCATCGCATTCAAGATGATGAAAGACGCCGGGTCCGGGAACATCTCGGCACGGGCGCCCCATGGTGGGAAGGGCGCCGGCGCGACGCGCGCCCTCATCATCGGGCCTTACCCCACGCGAGTGCCAACGCCGCAAAAGCCCGCTGCCCCCGCGCATTTGGGCCAGAAGCAAGCTCGCCTGCAAAAAGAGCTTGCGCCGCCGCGCTCGCCGGCCGATCGGCTTGCGGAAGCAACGAAGCTCGCCGGTGCAATCGACCTCGAGGTGGTCGAGGCGCTCATCGTCCCGGCAAACGCGATTCGCCCGTCGACTTTCATCGGTTCGGGCAAAGTCGCCGAGCTTGCCGAAAAGGTGAAAGCTGACGAGGCGGGGCTCGTGATCATGGACTGTTCGCTCTCACCGGTGCAGCAGCGCAATCTCGAGAAGGCGCTCGGCGCCAAGGTGATCGATCGGACAGCCTTGATCCTCGAAATTTTTGGCGAGCGCGCGCGCACGCGCGAGGGGGCGCTCCAAGTCGAGCATGCCCATCTCAGCCATCAGAAGAGCAGGCTCGTGCGCTCCTGGACGCATCTCGAGCGCCAGCGGGGCGGCTTTGGCTTCCTCGGCGGCCCTGGCGAGACCCAGATCGAAGCCGACCGGCGCCAGATCGAGGAGCGGATCGCGAAGATCGAACGCGACCTCGCTGCGGTGAAGCGCACCCGGGCCTTGCATCGGCGCCAGCGGCGGCGCGGCACCCATCCCGTGGTGGCGCTTGTTGGCTACACGAATGCCGGCAAGTCGACCCTCTTCAACCGTCTGACCGCCGCAGGGGTCACCGCCAAGGACATGCTCTTCGCCACCTTGGATCCCACGGCTCGCCTGATCCGCCTGGCGCATGGAGAAAGCGTCTACCTCATCGACACCGTCGGCTTCATTTCGGAGCTCCCGACTTCGCTGATCGCGGCCTTTCGCGCCACGCTCGAGGATGTGCTCGACGCCGACCTGATCGTGCATGTGCGAGACATTTCTCACCCGCAAAGCGAGGCTCAGCGCCAGGATGTCGAGGATGTCCTCTCGGAGCTCGGGCTCGATCGGGCTTCCCACCCCATTCTCGAAGCCGCGAACAAGATCGATCTCATGCGCAAAGGGGAAAGCGGCAGAGCGGCGAACGAAACGCACAAAACGATCGGCGTTTCCGCGCTCACGGGCGAGGGCCTGAGTGGGCTTCTCGCGGCAATCGAAGATTTGTTGTTCAGCGATCGTGAGGTGTTCGACATCATCATCCCTGGCGCGGATGGCCGCGGCAGGGCATGGGTTTACTCACATGCCGAGGTGCTCTCGGCCGAGCAAGACGCGAAGGGAAGTGCTTGCCTCAAGGTGCGTGTCCCTCGCGGCAAAAGCGCGGAGCTCGTAAAGCGCATCGCCGCAGGGGGTGGAAAGAGCATGATCGCTGAAGAGAGGCGCGAGTTTCGGCTCCGATCGGGAACCCATCTGCCGCGCTGAGGGGCGCTCGTCAGCGAGATGTTTCATTGTCCAAAGGTGACGCGGCCGCTCTCGAGCCTTGCCTCGCCGGAGGCGACGAAACGCAAGGACGCAACGTAAAGCGGTCCTTCTACGTCGAGCACACGGGCAGCGAGGACCTCTTCCGTATCGCCGGGCAGGACGGGCACGGCCGATTGGGCGATCACCGGACCCTCATCGACCCCCTCCGTCACGAAATGCACGCTCGCTCCATGAAGCCTAGCGGCTTCAGCGAGCGCGCGGGAATGGGTGTGGAGGCCTTTGAAGGCAGGAAGGAGGGAGGGGTGAATGTTGAGAAGCCTGCCCTCCCAGCGTCTCACAAACCAGGGCGTCAGGCGCCGCATGAAGCCGGCAAGGCAGACGAGCTCGACGCCGTGGGCCGCAAGCTCGCAATCGAGCGCTCGCTCGAAGCCTTCGCGATCCTTGCCAAAAGCGCGGTGCTCGATGAGCTTCGTTGGGATTTTAAAGCTCGCCGCGCGCGCGAGCCCAGGCGCGTCGCGAACATTCGAGATGACGAGCGCGATTTCGGCGGGGTAATCGGCCCCGCGGGCCGCCTCGATAAGCGCGGCCATGTTGGTGCCCCGCCCTGAGATGAGAACGCTTGTTCTTTTGCGTGGCACCGCAGGACCTGTCACAACGCGAGTCGGCCACCATAGGTGACGCGCGCGCCACTCGCTTTCACCACCTCGCCGATGATGCTGACGCGCTCGCCTTGTTCCTCGAAAGCGCGCTGGACGGCTTGGCTCGCGTGGCGCGAGGCGATAATCACCATGCCGATCCCGCAATTGAAGGCGCGCAGCATCTCGTCTTGAGCGACGGGTCCTGTCGCCGCGAGCCATCGGAACACCGGCGGAACCTCGATGCTCGCGAGGTCGAGCTCGACGCCCATGCCCTTCGGCAAGACTCGCGGAATGTTCTCCGGGAATCCGCCGCCGGTGATGTGGGCGAGCGCCTTGAGGGCGTTTTTCGCATCGGCTTCGCGCAAGGTGCCAAGCACGCTTCTCACATAGATGCGCGTTGGCGTCAGCAGCGCTTCCGCAAGAGTGAGTTTCGTGTCGAAGGGCGCAGGCTCGTGCCAGCCGATCCCGCTCTTCTCCACGATGCGCCGCACGAGCGAGAAGCCGTTTGAGTGCAACCCGGAGGAGGCAAGGCCGAGCACGACATCTCCGGGCTCTACGTCGGGACGTGGCAAGAGCGTGCCGCGTTCGGCTGCGCCGACCGCAAAGCCCGCAAGATCGTAATCGCGGCCTTGGTAGAGCCCCGGCATCTCGGCGGTCTCGCCGCCGATGAGCGCACAGCCAGCTTCGCGGCACCCGGCAGCGATGCCCGCGACGAGCTTTTCGCCCTCGGCCGGGTCGAGCTTGCCGGTCGCAAAATAGTCGAGGAAGAACAAGGGCTCGGCCCCTTGCACCACGAGGTCGTTGACGCACATGGCGACGAGATCAATGCCGACGGTTTCGTTCCGCCCAGCTTCGATCGCGACTTTGACCTTTGTGCCCACCCCATCATTGGCCGCGACCAGGACGGGATCCTTGAAGCCGGCGGCTTTGAGGTCGAACACGCCTCCGAACCCGCCGATTTCGGCGTCTGATCCGGGGCGCGCCGTCGCGCGAACCAGAGGCTTGATGCGTTGGACCAGTTGCGCCCCCGCATCGATGTCGACGCCGGCATCGGCGTAACTGAGCGAAGGGCGATGGTCGTTGCGCATCGAAGCGCGCCGCTATCCCAAGGGCGGACGCGGCAGCTTGCAGCTGTCAAGGGCCTCGAGCGCCTTCTGGCGCGCGGAATCATTGAAATACCCCGTGGCCCGGAACGCATCGAGCTCTTCCTTCGACAGGTTCTTGACGGCGAGCTTGGCGTAACAGGAGCACGGCGTGTGGACCGCCTCGCGCGTCGTGCCTTGCAGGCGCGACTGGACGATCAGGCACGCATCGAAAGCGCGAAGCGAGATCATGTAGGGCGTGAGGTTCTTCGCCGTGGGGTCGGGCGGAGGAAGGTTCCGCGAGGATGCGCCGGCGAGCGCGGCGATCGGAGAGACGGCCAGGGCGCAAAGTCCGGTGGCGAACAGAGTGACGCAAAGACGACGCACGATGAGCTCCTCATTTAGGCAAGACCCCATTCCTTACCCGATCGCGTTGCGACTGCAACGGTGTCGCGGTAACGAATTGTGGAATTGGAGGCGCGTAAAGAAGCTGGCCGTTCATCATGCTCGTTGGAATTTCGCTCATGCGCAACGAGGAGGACCTCGTCGCGACCACTTTGCGCCATCATCTGCGGCAAGGCATCGAGCTTTTCCTCGTCGCCGACAATGGCTCGACTGATGGCACCACCCGCGTGCTCGACCGGCTCGGCCGAAACGATCGTCGCATTCGATGGACGCGCACGGGAGATGTGGGTTTCCATCAGGCAGAGATCGTGACCGATCTTGCGCGCGAGGCGATGAAGAAAGGCGCGAGCTGGATACTCCCCTTCGACGCGGATGAGTTCTGGTGGGCGCAGGAAGGGCTTGCCGCCGCGGTTGCTGCGTCGAGCGCGGATCTCATCTCCGTTCCCGTCGTCAATTTCATCCAACATCGCCGACAAATGAGGCGCGAGCCACGCGGCGTCCTCAACGCGATTTATCGCAACGCCGAGAATCTAGGCGATTTTCGCCGTGCCCGCCTCAGCGTCGAAGCTGGTGAATACGCCTATGTGGAGGCGCCCTATCAGCGAAAGAACATCTTGCGTGCGAAAAACGGCTTGAAGATCGGACCCGGCAATCACACGGCCAAGGGCGTGGGCCCGAAAAGATCGCGCAAAAACACCCTTGCCTGTTTTCACCTCCCGCTTCGCGCGAAGGAGATATTCCTCGAGAAGGCGGAGCAATCGGCAAGGCTCGCGGCGGCGGGTCTGCCATCCTGGCATGGCTGGCAAAGTCACCGTTTTGCTCGGATCGTGCGGGAGGGCCGCATCGATGAGGAATGGGCAGCCAATTCCGAGCTGGGGGGCTGCCTCGATGCGGTGAGGGGGAGGGTGTCGCTGAGGCCCGATGGGCGACTGCGCGAGCTGCTCGAAGCCTGTGTGGACTGAGCTGAAAGGCGAAGAGTTAGCCGGGAAGAGGGGTGCGGCAAGCCGTCATTCGCTTTGACCCTCACTCCTCATCTGCGGCGCCTTCTTCACCCACACCTTGTTGTCGTGGAAGGCGGCGCCACCATGGGGCGCGACGGGATCTGCGCCCGTGAGCACATTGATGCCGCGCCCGCCGATATGTGCATGGTTCGGGTGAACGGATTCGGCGATCAGCACGCCGCGCTGGAGACCCTCGAAAAGCCTGGCGGTAAGCGTCGTCTCGCCGCGGTGATTGCCTAAGGTCACAGGATCACCGTCGCTGATCGAAAGCCTCGCCGCATCCTTGGGATGAATCATCACGCTCGGCTTGCCTTCGCGTGCCTTCGACGAGGGCGTTTCGTTGAAGCTCGTGTTGAGGAAGCTCCGGGACGGGCTCGTCGCCAGCCGGAACGGATGTTCCTCGTCCGCTTCCTCGATGATGGCCCAATGGTCGGGCAGTGAAGGCATGTCCTGCCAGGAACCCATCAGCCCGTCATTCGACACGGCGACCTTCGCCCAGTCGGCCTTGAAGTGGAACTTACCGTCCTTGTGGGCGAAGCCGTCGAGATAATGAGCGGTCCGGAAATCGGGTTGGATGTCGCGCCAAAGATCGGCTTCGAGTGTCTCGATGTCGCCGTGACCGCTGCTGTTCAAGGTCTCGTCGATGATCTCGCGCGCCGACATTTCGAAGGCGCGATGCTCGGCGCCAAGCCGCTTCGCCAGGCCCTGAAGAACCTCGTGGTTGGAGCGGCATTCGCCGGGAGGTTCGATGAGCTTTGCGCCGACTGAGATGTATTGATGGCCTCCCCCGTAGTAGAGGTCGTCATGCTCCATGAACATCGTGGCCGGCAGTACGATGTCCGCCATTTGGGCGGTCTCGGTCATGAATTGCTCATGAACGGCGATAAAGAGATCCTCGCGAGCGAAGCCTTGTCGAACGAGCGTCTGGTCCGGGCAGACCGTCACGGGGTTGGTGTTCTGGATGAGCATGGCTTTCACCGGCGGGCCGCCCTTCAGCGCCGCCGGATCGCCGGTGAGAATGCGTGCCGTCTTCGACTGGTCGAGGCGCCGCGTCCGCAGATCGAGAACGTCAAGCCCCTCGATCAAGGTCTTCTTGAAGCCCCAGATCGCGCCGTTGTTGAAGAACGCGCCACCGCCTTCATATTGCCAGGCGCCGGTGACCGCAGGAATGCAAAGCGCCGCATGCATCTGAGCCGCCCCGTTGCGGCTCCTCGTGAAACCATATCCCAGGCGAAAGAAGCTGCGCTTCGTTTCGCCCACCGCGCGAGCGAAGGCTTCGATCTCGTCAGCCGGCACACCGCAGATCGCCGAAGCCCATTGCGGCGTGCGTGAGCGAAGATGCGCCTCGAGCTCCTCGGGGCAATCCGTGTAGCGCGCAAGGTAGGCGCGGTCCGCGTAGCCGTCACGGAAGAGCGCATGCATTACGCCGCAAGCGAAGGCTCCGTCCGTGCCCGGGCGCAAAATGACCTTGATGTCGGCCTGCTTCATGGTCGCGTTGTCATACACATCGACGACCGCGATTCGCGCGCCGCGCTCCTTGCGGGCCTTGGAGGCATGCGTCATCACATTGACCTGCGTCGACACGGGATTTGTGCCCCAGATCACCACGAGGTCGGATTTTGACATCTCGCGCGGATCGGCACCGGCGACCTTGCCCGTGCCGGCGGCGAACCCGGCCCAAGCAATGGTTGAGCAGATCGTGCCGTAAAAGCGCGAATATTTCTTCACATGGGCAAGGCGGTTGATGCCGTCGCGCATCACGAGCCCCATCGTCCCCGCGTAATAATAGGGCCATACCGATTCCGCCCCGCACTCGCGCTCGGCGGCGTTGAAACGGGCCGCGATCTCGTCGAGAGCTTCGTCCCAGGAAATGCGCGTGAAGGAGGCTGAGCCCTTCGGTCCGGTGCGCCGCAATGGGTGGAGCAGACGGTCGGGATGATGGATGCGCTCGGCGTAACGGGCGACCTTGGCGCAAACGACCCCCGACGTATAGGTTTGGAGCCTCGAGCCATGCACGCGGCCGATGCTCGAGCCTTCGATCACCTCGACATCGAGCGCGCATGCCGATGGGCAATCATGCGGGCAGGTGGAGTGCTTGATCTCGAGCTTGGCGTGCGCGTTCATGAGCCATCATGTAGCACAGGGGCGGCTCGCAGGGGAGGGGTGTTGCGCCGCGACAATATTCGCGTGGCCTTTTTGAGCTGTGCAAAAATCTCGCCCCATCTGCGCGAAGCGGGCGCGGGCGGTGACTGTCGGGAGACCCTGCGCTAACCCCGCCAGTCCAGCATCCCGAAGCCCGAGCCTCCACCGCGCCGTCCAAAGCCTTGGCCTGCCCCTTCCTCGCCAAGCCCGAAGGGGTCCCCGTGGTTACGGTTGAGAATAAGGAAGGCGCGCCTCTTCTGGTCCTCGGAAAGAGAGGCGTAAAGCGGAGCTGCGGCATCGGCGAAATCACGTATGCGTCCGGCGCGGGCCGCCATGCGGTCGGCATCGTTTCGAAGCCTTGCGATCGGGTCGAAGGCAGGGCGCATGGCCTCGCGGCTTTGCGCCATTCTGTCGCGCATCTCCTGCATGGACTGGTCGCGTAAAGCGGCGTTCTTGCGAATGGCGGCCTCCACAGGCGCCCAGAGCTTCTCCTGGTCCGGCGAGAGTCTGAGCGCTGCCTTGATCGCGCCGATTCGCGCATCGAGCAGGACGGCGCGATCCTCCGCCGAGGAACGCATGCCGGCAGTGCTCGACAGGTCGCCCATTGAAGTATTTGCGGCCGGGTTGGACATCGAAAGATTGGATGATTGCGTTTGCGCGAAAGCGAAGGCGATCGCTCCAACCAGGCCGAAGGCGGCGGCTGACAACACGACCCTGTTCATCTGGCAACCTCCGATTTGAGGCATCTCCTCGGATTCGATTGAAGCAATCTATCCGACAAACTGGGGCGGGCGCGTGACCATCAAGCCGCAAAGCGGTCAACCGACGATTTCGTTTCCGCTGAAGAATTGAGCGATTTCGATCGCGGCATTTGCGGGGCTGTCGGAGCCATGGACGGAGTTCTCGCCCATTGAAAGCGCAAAGCTCTTGCGGATCGTGCCTTCGGCCGCATTGGCCGGGTTGGTCGCTCCCATCACGTCGCGGTATTTCGCGATCGCGTTCTCGCCTTCGAGAACCTGCACCACGACCGGGGCTGAGCTCATCATCTCGACGAGCTCTGCGTAGAAGGGCCTCTCCTTGTGAACGGCGTAGAAGGTCTTCGCCTGGTGCTCAGTCATCAGCACTCGCTTTTGCCCGACGATGCGAAGCCCTGCTTTTTCGATCACGGCGTTGATGGCGCCGGTGAGATTGCGCCGCGTCGCGTCGGGCTTGATGATCGAGAAGGTGCGTTCGATAGCCATTCTACTCTTCCTGGAGATTTTTGTCGGGTTGCGGGGCTATATCGGCGAAGGCCAGGAGGGGCAACCGTCCAAGCGAGCGCCGTCTGGGCGAGCCGGTGACTGAGGAGCCGCAAGACAGAATCTTGAACGGCGTTGGCGGGCGTCGGTCTTGGCGGGCGTCGGTCTTGGCGGGCGTCGCAGGGATGTGAAGGGATTGATGGGAGGGTGGCTCCGAGGCGCGACCTTATCGATCAATAGGTCCGCACCCACCCCTCCGGCGTCAAGCGCTCCTGGGGAGTGAAGCGGCTCTTGTAATCCATCTTGCGCGAGCCGGAGACCCAATAACCGAGATAGACGAACGGGAGGGAGAGCGCGCGCGCCTTTTCGATATGGTCGAGGATCAGGAAAGTGCCGAGGCTGCGCCGCTCGCTTTCCGCATCGAAGAAGGAATAAACCATCGAAAGCCCGTCGGCCAGGATATCCGTCAGCGCCACGGCGAGAAGCGGCCCCTGTCCGCGCCCGGTGATCGGGGTATCGGGCCCGCGCTCGCGATATTCGATGATGCGGGTTTGCACATGGCTCTCGCGCACCATGGTGGCGTAGTCGAAGGCGCTCATGTCGGCCATCCCGCCCTCGCCATGGCGCGCGTCGATATAGCCGCGAAAAAGCGCATATTGCTCGGAGGACGGGATGGCGGGCAACATTGCGCCCACGATGTCCTCGTTCCGAGCCGCGATCCTTCGGTAGCTCCGAGAGGCTGAAAACTCGGAAGCGACCACGCGCACCGAGACGCAGGCTTGGCAGGATTCGCAAGCGGGCCGATAGGCAATCGTCTGGGAACGCCGAAATCCACCTTGTGTGAGAATGTCGTTCAAGCTCGCGGCACGTTCGCCCACGATGTGGGTGAACACCTTGCGCTCCATCCGGCCGGGCAAATAAGGGCAGGCCGAAGGAGCGGTCAAATAGAATTGCGGCGTGTCGCGAGGCTGGTGCGTCAAGGCTTCAGTTCCGCCAACGTAGTTCTCATCTTGCGACCGCGCGCGAGCCCTTCGGAGGCCGCACGCTTTGGCGAGGGCAAAGCGCCGCGGGCAAGTGACGCAAGGATAGCGAATGGCGCGCGACGCTCAAGAGCGCGCTCGCTAATCCTTTTTGGGAATTCCCCCGGATTTTTCAGTAATACCGGCGTGCGACCAGGCGCACCCGCAAGACCAAATCGTGCAACAAGGCCCGATCATGCCGAAATAATCCGACGAGCAGGATCATGGGTGTCATCGTCGTCACGAACACGTAGAAGAGAAGCGCGTGGCCGGCCCCGGTGAGGAAATCGATCGGGGTGCCTTCCACCGTGCGCATCTTCAAGCCGAAGAGCCGCATGCCCAGCGTGGCCTGAGCCTGGGACGAGAGGGTGAGCCCGGAGTAGGCGGCTGGAACGGCCGCGCAGACCGGGGCGATCAAAAGCCAGCTTGCGCCAAAGCTCAGGAAGCCGAGCACGAACAGGGCGAGCGTAAGCAAGAGCGCAAGCGAGCCGATCACGAAGAGATCGACCCCGTAGGCAAGCATGCGCAAAAACAAGGAGCCCGGCGCAAGTCCCAGTGCGGTGGCGGGGCTATTCCAGCCCGCTCCCGGCGCGCCGGCAAGCTCGCTTTTGTATTGAGGGACGGTCGTTTGCATGGGACCCGCCAAATGAAAGAAGCCCGCCACGCAAGGTGGCGGGCTTCAGATAGGCTGTCTAGCCTCGAATTCAACTGTCCGAAAAAAGACCCGACAGTTGTCGACGGTTAAGCGCGAGGATCAATTCGCGATTTCGTTGTTGGTATAGTCGATCGCGCCCGTGCTGTTCTTCTTCCAGACATACATCACGTAGTCCGGACGGGTGATGTCGCCCTTTTTGTCATAAGCGATATCGCCGATGACGGTCTTGAACGGCTTGCCCGAGTGCATGACCTCGGCCATCTTCTTGGTGTCGAGCTTTCCGACCTGCTTTGCCGCCTCGGCCATGATCTGCACCGCAGCGTAGGAGTAGAGCGTGTAGGCCTCAGGGTCGTAGTTCTTCGCCTTGAATTCGGCGACGACCTTTGCGGCTTCCGGATGCTTGCGCGGATCGGGCGCGAAGGTCATGAGCGTGCCTTCGGTGCCGGGGCCGCCGATCTGAGCGAATTCCTTGTCGGTGATGCCATCGCCCGACATCATCGGGGCATTGAGTCCCTGATCGCGCATCTGGCGAATGATGAGACCTGCCTCGGTGTGCAATCCACCGAAGTAGACGAGATCGACATTGGCGGCCTTGAGCTTGGAAACCAGAGCCGAATAGTCCTTCTCGCCGGTGTTGATGCCCTCGTAGAGCACTTCCGTGACGCCGCCCTTGTTCATGTTGGCCTTGGTGGCGTCGGCGAGCCCTTTGCCGTAAGGGGTCTTGTCATGAATGATGGCGATTTTCTTGCCCTTGAAATGGCTGATGATCCAGGCGCCGGCGACCGCGCCTTGCTGGTCATCTCGGCCGCAGGTGCGGAAGACGTTCCAGTAACCTTCGCGATCGGTGAGCATCGGGTTTGTCGCTGACGGCGTAATCATCAGCATTCCGGATTCCTTGTAGACCTCGGAAGACGGGATGGTAACGCCCGAATTGAAGTGACCGACGATGAGCTTCACACCCTCGCCCGCGTATTTGTTGGCAAGCGATACGCCCTGCTTCGGGTCCGACGCGTCGTCGCCGATTTCCAAAACCACGTGCTGGCCGAGAATACCGCCGGCCTTGTTGATGTCATCGACCGCCTGCTGCGCGCCCTCGGTGAGCTGCTTGCCGAAGGTCGCGTTCGGCCCGGTCACCGGCCCCGCTACCGCGATCTTGAGATCGGCAGCGTATGCCCCCGCAGAAAAGGCAAGCGCCGCCCCGAGCGCAAGTCCCGTCAACAACGTCTTCTTCATATAGTCTCTCCCTTAAGGGGGTTGTCTGGAGGGCTCGAACCGCGAGCCCAACGGCGGTACAGCCGCACTGAAACCGATCATGGCGAGTTTCAGGCGTGCTGTCACTCCAAAACGCGCGAAAGAGCTCGCGCGAAGCGGGGAATCATCAGAGGTGAGCTCCATCGGTGCGGGAGGCGGTGGATTTCCAGGTGAAAGCGCTCGTCGCCTCGTAGAGCCAGCGATAGCGCGCCGTCATCTGCTTGACACGCGTGAGCCGAAACCCGGCAAAACCGGCGGTGAGCACGAGAAGGGTGTCGATCACGTAGAATTGGGGCGTGAGAAAACTCGCATCGAACAGCGCAAAATGAATGAAGCGCACCGCGACTCCGAGCGCCAAGCCGGAAAGGACCAGATGCCAGCCCGGTCGCCAAGTCTGCGCGATCGCCCGCCCTGTGGAGAAGCCGGCCGCTCCACCAATGACGAGCGTCACGAGAACGAAGATCCAGACGGAAGAATCGTCATAGAGGATGCCTTGCATCAATGCCTCCCGCCCTCGAGGTAGGCGGCACGCACCGACGGATCAGCCAGAAGCTCCTTGCCGGTGCCGCTCATGGTGATTGTGCCGTTCACCATTACATAGCCGCGATGCGCGAGCTTCAGTGCGTTGAAGGCGTTCTGCTCGACGAGGAACACCGTCATCCCGTCCTTTGCATTGAGCTCATGGATCACCTCGAAGATCTGCTTCACGATCAAAGGCGCAAGGCCGAGCGATGGCTCATCGAGGAGCAGAAGCTTCGGCCGCGTCATTAGCGCGCGCGCGATGGCGAGCATCTGCTGCTCACCGCCAGAGAGGGTGCCGCCGCGCTGGTTGGCGCGCTCCTTCAAGCGTGGAAAGATCGAGAAAACGCGCTCGACGTCCTGATCGAAATGCGCGAAGCCGTCCAGCGCGCCGCCCATTTGCAGATTTTCGAGAACGCTCATCCGGGGAAAGATGCGCCGCCCTTCCGGGGACTGCGCCACGCCGAGGCGCGCGATCTCATGCGTCGCCAAGTTGGTTATGTCGTGGCCTGCGTAGTGGATCTGGCCTTCACGCGCGCGAGGGCGGCCGAAGATCGTCATCATCAGGGTCGATTTGCCGGCGCCGTTGGCGCCGATGAGTGTGACGATCTCGCCCTCTTTCACGTCGACGTCGACCCCCCGCAAGGCCATGATGTTGCCGTAGAAGGCCTTGACGCCGCGCACCGAGAGCAGGGGCGCGCCGGCAGAAGCGCCGAGCGGAGCACCCTGTCCATTCGAAGACGGCGTGCTCATGCGCGTCCCTCGACTTCGGCCTCGACCGCGGCGACTTCCTTGTCCTCGACTCCGAGATAGGCGCCGATCACCTTCGGGTCGTTCTTGATTTGCTCGGGAGAACCGTCGGCGATCTTCACGCCGTAGTCGAGCACGACGACATGGTCGGAGATTTCCATGACCACGGACATGTCGTGCTCGATCAAGAGCAGCGAAGTGTCGTCGCGGTCGCGGATGTCGCGCAGCAGCGTGTTGAGCTCGAGGCTCTCGCGCGGATTGAGGCCCGCCGCCGGTTCGTCGAGACAAAGCAGGATCGGCTTCGTGCACATCGCGCGTGCGATCTCCAAGCGGCGCTGCGCGCCATAAGGCAGGTCGCCCGCGGGGTCGTCGGCTCGGTCGGTCAGCCCGATCCTCTCCAGCCAAGTCACGGCGAGCTCGACGGCTTCCTTCTGCCGATCGGTGTAGGAAGAAAACCCGACGATCCCGAGGGCCGAATATCCGGAGGCCAGCATGAGCGGGTTGTGCTGGGCGACGAGAAGGTTTTCGAGCACGGTCATACCCGAGAAAAGGCGTATGTTCTGGAAAGTGCGTGCGACGCGCGCATGCTGCGTCACGAGATAATCGGGCATGCGCTCGAGGAGATGAATGGCGCCGTTTCCCACGCTCAGCGTGCGCGCACCTTTTTCGGTCACTTCCTCAAGCGCCGAGAAGGCGGCCTCTCCGCCATGAGCGAGCGCCACACGGCCTTCGCTCGGCTTGTAAAAGCCGGTGATGCAATTGAAGACGGTGGTCTTGCCAGCGCCGTTCGGCCCGATCAGCGCGGTGATGTCGCCGGCCTTGGCAGTGAAGGAAAGATCATTCACCGCGACGAGGCCACCGAAGCGCATCGTCAAATGCTCGACGCGCAGGAGGGTCTCGCCTCTCATCCGTGGCCCTCCTTCACGAGGTCGGAGGAGATGGATTTTCGTTCCTTCAGGAAAACGGTTGGCTCGCGCGTGGAGACGAGCCCGCGCGGCCGCCAGATCATCATCACCACCATGGCGA